>JBGSZX010000038.1:0-306232 GCA_041750195.1 Bdellovibrionota bacterium
ATCCAAAAGCTGTCTCAGTTCTTTGGCAGCTTTCGTAATTAAATCCGGCTCACGACCTCGTTTGAGATCCCAGTGTTGGCCCGTCAAAGATTTCAAAAGAATTTCGGCTTGAATATCTAGGCCGTTATCAGCATGTGCCCCGCCATTAACAATGTTCATCAAAGGCACGGGCAACTTCATGTCACAGTCATAGCCAATGAGTTTGGCCTGTTTGTTAATCCAAGTTGCTAGAGTTTCACCACAATGATTCGCCATAGCTTTTGCTACAGCGAGAGAAACGCCTAGAATAGCATTAGCACCCATATTGGATTTATTATCAGAGCCGTCGACCTCAATAAGTTTAGCGTCAATGGCGCGCAAATCATCGGTAGAAGCACCCTTAAGTGCGGGACCTAATTTGGTATTCACATTTTCTACAGCCGTTAAAACGCCTTTACCCAGGTAACGAGACTTGTCACCATCACGAAGCTCCAAAGCCTCGTGGACTCCGGTAGATGCTCCTGAGGGAACAATGGCTCTACCCGTTATTCCAGAATCGAGCTCGACCTCTACTTCTACGGTTGGAAAGCCCCTAGAGTCTAATACTTCACGCGCGATAATATTCACAATTTTCGACATACGCGCTATTTGGTAGCACGGCGTTTTGCGCTCGCCAAGTCGTAAAATTTTTAGAATTTTGCCCCGTCAAGAGGGGCGATCTCAGCTTATTAGGCAACCTTTTTGCGCTTCGGCGCAAAAATTTGCAAGGGATAAGGAACCCCACTGGTTTCAATCATTTCCCTAAAGCTAGGCATATTCCCACAAGCCACATGAGAGCCAATGATTTTTCCATCGGCATCCACGCCCGTTTGTTCAAATCTAAAAATATCTTGATTGATATAGGTGTCTTTGTCGCTCACGCCAGTGATTTCTGAAATATAAGTAATTTTTCGACTGCCATCGCGAAGACGATTGGCCTGCACCACAATGTGAATGGCGTCAGCCACCTGAGAACGAATCACGTGAGCCGGAACTCCAGAATCTGCAATCATACATAGCGTTTCAATACGGTTCATGGCTTGCGCAGGATTGTTAGCGTGCAAGGTTCCCATTGATCCATCATGACCCGTGTTCATGGCCTGAATAAGGTCCAAAGCTTCACCGCCCCTAACTTCTCCGACAATGATTCTATCTGGCCGCAATCGCAGTGAAGCCCTTACTAAGTCTCGAATGGTCACTTCGCCTTTGCCTTCAAAATCTTTGTGTTTGGTTTCAAAACTGACAACATGATTGGATTTAATTTGAAGCTCTGCTGTATCTTCGATGATGATGAGCCGTTCATTTCCGGGAATGCGAGAGCCCAATACGTTGAGCAAAGTTGTTTTACCTGAACCCGTACCACCACTCACTAAAATGTTTCGCTTAAGCAAAACACAGAGGTCTAAAAATCTTGCCATGTCGGCTGTCATGGCACCAAAGTTGATAAGGTCTTTGAGTCCTAATTTTTCTTTTGAAAATTTTCGAATGGCCATTGTGGGACCATTTTTTGCGCATGGAGGAATGACAGCACAAATACGCGATCCATCAGGCAAACGTGCATCTAGAATGGGTTCTTCTTCAGTAATTGGCTTGCCCACAAATTGTGAAATATTTCTTATGGCAGCTGTTAACGAATGTTCCGTAGGAAAGGCAAAATCAGTTTTATGAATTTTACCGGCGATTTCTATAAAGACTTCTTTATGACCATTGATCATGATCTCTGTCACGCGAGGATCGGCGAGCAACGAACGAACGGGCCTTAAAAATTCTCCAAGAGAATCTTCAAATACCGAGGTCGTTTTTAATTCTTGATCGTCGCTCAATTTGAATCCTTAGTTCGCTGATTGTTCACAGCTTAGGCGTGAGCCACCTTCCAACGAGAAGGCGCCTTTTGCCGAATCAACCCATCTGTTTCGGCCCAACACTGCATAGACTGAAGCAAAACCGCTAAAAGTGCGTAATGTTCATACGCCCCAAGTTTTGCGATGACAGCTTGTCGTTCTTTGCGCTTTCCTTGTTGGGTAAGCGAGAAAATTTTTCCAAGACAGAGTGTCGCCTTAGTTGAATAGAGTTGAGAGATCGCTTTCTTCTCACTTTTAGGCAATTTGAAGTAGCGACTTAAACGCCCTTGCGAAGAAAGAAGTTCGAGCACCTCTTCCCAAACGGTGTCACGGGCTTTGATTTGATCATTTGTGGACATGAGCGCTCTCCCTTCCATGGCGTTCACTTGGGGCAAAGCCCCACCAGAGCATCAGGCTCCAGCTTCTAAGGAACTATTCGGAAGGACTTAATGAAAACTTTAATAAAGAGAGATCTATATTAAGCAGTGCGGACTATCTATTTTTAGCAGCTTTAGGAGCGCGTTTTGAACGTCCAGTGCTCACAGGAGGATTGGCTTTAATATCCGACAAAACTTTGGCGATGCCTTTTTTATGGATAGTGCGGATCCCGCTTGTGGAGACACGAAGAGTCACCCACTCATTGGTTTCTTCATTGAAGAATCTTTTTTTCTTCAAATTAGGAAGCTGCCGCATTTTTGTTTTGCGGTTGGAGTGAGAAACGTTGTGCCCTGTTAGGGGTCTTTTTCCTGTTACTTCGCATACTCGTGACATAAGGTCCTCTTCTATGCTCAATATTTGTGGATCTTTCAATCGAAAAGTTGCTGCATTCGTAGACTCTTCAATATTTTACGTGTGGTCGTGGTCAAAACCAGCTCAGACGACATCGCCCTTTGCCAACTCAGACGTTTTTGCCCTTTCGCCAACTGTTTTTTAGAAGGACCCATGAGAACAGCAATCTTATACTTATGATGTGTGATGTTATGTGAAATCGTGCACAAGTAACTGTTATTATTCTTTAATTTTTCAAAATCCAGGGCTTGGACTTCCTGGCTCGGGATAGACCACTGGCCCTGCAAGCGCTCACCCTTTGGAATTTTTGCCAAAACCAGACCCCCGGCCTCAACTTTGACCACTTCAAAGACATCTTTCATTGCGCGTCGTTTTTTTGACACGGGCCATAGCTCAGTCTTTGATTTTTTAAAAGCGACGCAATCGTGCCGCAAGGGACACACTTCACACAAGGCCCGTCCCTGAGGCTTGCAGACCAAAGCACCAAGCTCCATCAGTGCTTGCGAAAAAATAGCTGACTCAGAAGTCTTCAGGGCACCAAGAGCTCCTTCAAAAAAATTTTCAATCTGTTTTCGATCTTTAGAATTATTTAATGGATCGGGAACACCAAAAAATCGGGCGCCCACCCTTAGAACGTTTCCATCAACAGGTAACGCTTTAACTCCCAGAGCAATCGATAGCACAGCTGCTGCCGTATAGGGCCCCACACCCGGGAGTTTTTGCAATCCCTCGATTGACCGAGGCCACACATCACCTGAGGAATTCTCACCTGGAACTTTTGATTCCATCAATTGCTTTGCTGCCTTCAAAATATTTCGAGCTCTCGAGTAATAGCCCAATCCTGCCCATGCGTGCAAAACCTCATCTTCGCTTGCGTTAGCAAGGACTTCCAATGTTGGAAACAAAAGCAGCCACCTTTTGTAATAAGGCACCACTGTTTTCATAACGGACTGCTGTGACATCATTTCTGAAATCCAAACCCTATAAGGATCAACAGGCTTGATGCGCCAGGGAAGAGGGCGAGCCCCCTCACGATACCAAGCCTTCAATTGAGGCCAGCATCGAATAAATGCATCTGCTTTAGAAGACTTCGCTTTCATAGTTTGCTGGAACAAGGTTTAATAGAAGCCTAAGGTTTTTGTAAATCAATGTTTAAAATAGATAAAACAATTGAGCTTCATCGGCACCAAAGCTGCGACCAAATTCACAATGAGTTTTCAATATCTGCACAGCTTCGCCTAAAGACCACACACATCAGTGTGATGTTTCAAGTGTCTCACCATAAACATAAATCGTGGAATGATTGCGGACTCCTGTACTCAAAAAGCGAAGATTTATGGAAAGAATCTTGTTTTGAGCTTTTTTTAAAAAGCGATCAACGGTATTGGGAGTGGAATTTTTTGCCATCAGGTAAAAGTCGAAGCTATGTTTTTGAGAATTGGCGCCATTGCGTCCACAATCACACTCGTCTTGAAAGGCAATTGTCCATAACGGCTCATCCAAATTCTTTTTCAATCGAAGCTAAAATCCCCACCACGAGCTATCCATTACTCGCCTGGGAGCTCTGGCAAGGCAATCATTCAACTTTAAAGTTTCAACTAGCCTGCATTCTTAGTGACTCCGAGGGAAAAAGTTATTGGTCCTCGAAAGCAAATGCGAAAAATCTGCCCGATTTTCACACAAGTGAAGCCTTTATGGACCTGGTTTAGCAGATTTTTGTTTTCTTTTTTGAAGATTTTTATTCACATCAACTGTGACTTGATTTTCCATACAAGTCGCAAACGCCGATGACACAATTGTGAGATCGTAATCATAGGCTGTGCTTGCCAAAGAACTTCCGGCAAACTCTAAGGGCAAATACGGATGCTTTTGGCTTTTGCTAAGGCATGTCTGCGCACGTTTACTAAGACAGCGAGAAGGAAAAATAAAGGCCCCGCGCCCGGAACTTGCCATTTGCTCATCCGACTTTTCTTCTACCTTTCCGATTAGATCCAGTCGCCCGCCTGATTGAAGTTCAAATCTCATTCTCTCAACATCCAACAGCCCCGAGGAATATGCCCCCTCGAAATAGACCTTTTCGGCTATCGGATCACATTTTGATTTTTGAGCATCCGTTAAGAGATAATCTCGTGCTTTATGATGAGCAAAAAATTCATCGACCAATGGCTGCAATTTTTTTACCCAAATTCCATCTGATTTTAGTCCGGTGAATTTAACTTTCGTTTTTAGATTATTTTTCCAATCCGACAGAAAATTCCCCTCGGTTGTACCAGAAATTGTGCCACTTATGGGAGCCTCACCTAAATCTATTGGAATTCCCAGGGCCGATGCCGGTAGTTTTTCAAAAACCAAATTGCTGCTCTGTAGAGGAGTTCCCGATCGCGCCCAAATTGGGTTAAAATCAATATTGTACTCACCTTTAACTAGGGCTCCTTTTCTGCGAATCGACAGCGGCGCGAACCTCAATCTGCCCTCATCTAGTTTAAGCTTTGCTAAGAACTTTTGTCCTAAATTGATGTCGGCCCAATACAAGTCATCAAAGGCCAAATTTAAATCGACGGTGGAATGTTTAAAAAAGCTGCCCTCATACCACGATTTGGGAAACCCAAATTCACCTGAAGACTCCCCATCCCGCAAAAAGGATGTCAATTCAAGCGCAGGAACCGTGAGGCTTCCTTCCGCGTCCCAAGAATTAGCGCCGAGCCATTCGTACAAGTAAACTGTTTTGTGCAATTTTCCATCTTCAAACTTGGGGCGAAGTGATCCGTCCAAAGAAAATATTTTATTGTCTTCACGAAAGTTGAATTCCTTAACTAACAATGAATCTCTAAGCAAATCCAATCTACCATTGAGTCCGCTCACCTGGCGTTTGAGATAATCTGATCTCCAAGACAAATCACTCATTTGAACTTGACCTTCAAAAATCAATGATTTCCAATCGATGTCCTTTTCCATATTTAAGCCCGAATCGAGACCGAACGAACCATTAAGCCACCATTTTCCGCTTAGCGATTCAGAAAGATCTTTGTTTAAAAGAAACTCACGCCACTTTGACAGGTCAACTTCGTTTGCAAGTGCCACATTAAGTCGACTTCCCTTTGATCCCTGAATCATCTTTCCCGAGAAATTTAGACCTAAGTCTGCAAACGAAAAAAAACCTTTTTCAATGTCGACCCTGTTCTGACTCTGCTCCAAAGAAAGCTGAAGCTGCAAAGGCACATCCCTCGGCTTTCGTAGAATTTTTTCGATCCACAGTGTTGCCTTAGAAAAATCTGCCTGCGCCAAAAGCCGGGCTCGTTCAATTTTCGACGACTGTCCTCTGCCCGCAAAATAGAAGGTCAAAGAAAAGGGACCCGCAACTTCGTCTTGATAGCTTGCTAGACTCAATCGACTACCTAAATCTGAATCAATAGACCCTTGAATATTTGATAGGTGCAACTTGTCGATTCTCCACTGCATATCATCAAAAATCGATTTGCTATTCGGCAGTAGTGGCCCCTTAATAGAACTCACGACCTCAAAAAAGCCCTGTAGAGGGACCTTTCTAAAACTTGGAAAAAAGGCACTCCAATCGGATAGATCAATATTATTAGTTCTAAAATCCAGATCATATTCCCCAGGAAATTTATCGAACAAATACATAAAGGGTCTGTCGATGCTTCCCCTTAAATTAGCCTCAAGAGTATGAAGCTTAAAAGTAACATCTTCGATATCCATTTTTCGCCCAAACTTTTTGAGACGCATTAAAAAACTCAATTTATTTCCCATTGGTTTTATAAAGTGACCGTTTGGAAATTCAATCTGGACGTTATCGCCATCAAGCTGCATTTCAGTGCGTGCTGATTCCAACAGTCCCGCACGCAAATTTCCTTCACTGATGGCTGACATTTTTAACTCGCCCTCAATGGCTCTTGTGTCTCCAAAAATGGCCGCGATGGATTCGGCATGCATCCTAAAATTATTTAAAATAAGATGCCACTTCGCCTCTGACCGCTCGTAAGTATCTCTCAGAACAACTCTTCCGTGACTTGTAATGATTCCCTTCCCTGGAGATCGCCTTAAACCTACCAGTGGGAGTCTAAGATTTTCCACTTCACTACGACCAATCACCCACTCTAGATCCCACTCTTTTCCTGGCAAATAGACTAGCTTCAGCCCAACCTTGAGATCGTCGTAAAAAAGGTCGCCCTCTGGAATTTCAAAAGATTCAATTCCCAAGCCTTCTCCATGAGGCAAGATTTCAATCCGAGGCATTGCAGAAAGTTTAAGTCGCGACTCGCCAATTCGCTCAAACACTCCTAAGGCGCTGAAGCTTGCCTTTGATAAATCGAGATCAAACTTATTAAAATCAATTGTGCGAGGCACGCCGTCTTTCTTGATCAGCGTGCTCTCAGCCTCTAAATGTATAGGGCCAGCAACCGCCCAAGAACCATCTTGAGCACCCAAATCTATAAACGCCTTCATGGATATCTGCTGTTTCTGTGAAATACCTGTTGAGGCCTCCAGTGAAATATTTTTGAGAGTTAACATTTCTTTTTTAGGAAACAATGGAAGTTCAATTTCAGAATTTTTTGCTGTGAGCTTATACCCGTTCAATCCCGATAAGACTTTCTTCAATAGGGACACCATTTTTGATTCAGTCTCTGGAATTTTAACTTGATCTACAATTTCATCATTGTATTCGTTAGGATTGTCCGAGCTTAATATGGCCTTAAAGCGTTCGAGCTCAATATCGAAAGGGGCTCCGGACTTTAAAAGTTCGAGCGGCCTGATAGAAACTCTCATAGATTCTACTTCGGCATGGTCGACCCAGGCCCCACGATCAATTTTGACATCGTCAGCCACAACTCCTAAATTTAAAAATAAAAAGGAATGATCCCAACGCAGGTCGCCAATTGAAACTTTCTCGGCTTTCAAGTCTTTTACAATTTGACGAATGATCCAGGGCTTAAGTTCATAGGCGGGATAAATCATGAACAAGCCAAAACCAATAAAACTCGCGAGTAGAATAGGAAGCCCAAGAAAATAAAAAGTTTTTCTTCCAAAGAACGATAGCGCTGGAAGCAATTTTCGAAATACAGGACCTAGCTTAATAAGCAAATCGCGCAAGCGGTCTCTCACCAGCTCGCGCCATACTAGAAGACGCTCTTTCATAGAGCTTTATCATACTATCGTCTGTAGAGAGCTACAAAGAATCCATCACCCTCAATGGCGCCAGAAAGTCGACTCTCCTCACCGGGATTTGACAGTTCAGTGGAGGATTTGCTGAAGCTCCACTGCAACATGTTCGCTGGCTTCTTCTGAGAGATTGAAGGGACCACAAGTTTAGACCCTAAGCTCAGATTGGCCGCATCCAAAAATTCTTGCCCATTAAAATTCTTTTCACACTTCGCCAGAAGGCTTTCTAAGGATAAAGGGCTGAACTTTTGTTTGCCAACTAGAAATTCTTCAAGACTAACCATCTTGTTCACATTTTCGGAAGGGCGCAAAGTGCACGTCGAGTAAGCGAACAAACCGCCTGGAGCCACAAACTCCGAACATTTAAAAATAATTTCGCTTTGAATTTCTAGCTTTTTCCAGGAGTCAATTTTTTGAATGCGATCGGGATTTCTTCGCAAATTGCCCAAACTTGAACAAGGCACATCCATGAGCACTTGATCAAACTTTTCTTTACTAAAGGGCGCCTGAGTCAATATTCGAATATTTTTGAGACCAGCACGGTCCGCTCTAGCTTTAAGTACTTTTAATTTTTTTGGATCAATATCGTAAGCACAAACTTCACCCGTTCCATTGAGCATAGTGGCAAGATGAAGTGTTTTCCCCCCAGCACCGGCGCAATAATCTAATATTTTCATTCCTTCCACGGGAGCCATGATGTCCCCGAGAATCTGGCTGCTTTCATCTTGAATTTCTATGAGCCCATCTTCATAGAAGGCGTGTCGGCTCACAGATGTTGCTCTGTCCAAAATGACGGCTGTTGGAGAAAAGGCAGACGGTCTGGCGTGAAAAGATTCGAATTCTTTGATGACCTTTTCTCTGTCGATTTTTAAAGTGTTAACCCGGAGACACAGGGGCGCGGGGCGCAAGGAAGCATGCAAATAATCATGCAAAGCCTCGCACAGAGGAGCTTCCTGGAGATTCCATGAATTCATAAGCGTTGCAGGTAAGGCATGCGCTCGCTGCAAGTGAATCGATGGATCTTTTTCATATGATGGTTTTAATTGGTTATGTTTTTTAATTAGCGTTTTTTCGATGTTGGGATCGGTCAAAAGAAATTCGAGTGATTCATCGATAGCTCTCAGGCTTTTGGGACTTGAGAGCTTTAGATCAAAATCTGTAAACAAAGTGGCCCAGTATCTTACAGCCCAATGAGCCGCCTCTGCTACATGTGAACGTTCTCTTGATCCGGCACCGTGTTCCTTAAAGACACTATGAAGCACAACATCCAATGGCAATCGAGAATCTTGCTTCCACTCGAGCAAAACCTGCTTGAGTATTTTTCTCTCAATATTGGAAACGGGAGTTTTTTTAGTTTCAGTCATTTTCATCCGTGCCCACTCATAAGCACAGGTGCCGCCTCTCTAAATTCGTCGGAACCAGTTCCCAATTGTTTCACCTCTTCAAAAAATTCGAGCGCTCGATTGATAAGTACGGGGAAATCTTCCTCTGTAAATAAAAACTTTCTAAATTCTTTAGAGCCAGGATATCCAGCAGAGTACCAGGCCAAAAATTTTCGGAAACCAAATTTCACACGCTCTTCGGGATACATGTCATAAAGATATCCAAGATGATCTTCAATCATAGCCTTAGCGTCTCGATCTGCTCTTATGCGAATCCATTCTGCACTAAAACTTACAGGAGCTGGCTGAAGTTTTTTTACTTTTCTCTCATAGTAATGACGTCCATCAGGCAAATCTCCCGCCGATGGCATTTGGTGATGAGCCAGAACTTCTTGAATCAACGTTTGCTTTTGTTCAGGCGCAAGTCCCTGCATTTTTTCCCAAGCCTCGCACGCTTCCTGAAAAATCCAAGGATTTTTAAGAGCGCCACGACCTATCATCACTCCATAATTGTTGGACTCTAAAAGTCGCGCGGCAGCCAAGGGGCCTGAAACAATGTCGCCATTGCCAATGATGGGAAGATGTCCGACGTTGGCAACATCACGAATGATATTCCAATCAGCATGACCGGAATAACCTTGAGTTCGAGTTCGTCCGTGAATCGCAACCCATTCCACACCCTCTTCCCTAGCAATCCGACTCACCTCTGCAGCATTGATTTTTTCGGAATCCCAACCGGTACGAATCTTAATTGTTAGGGGAATGTTGATGGCTGATTTGATGGTTCCTAGCATCTGCCCCAATTCATCTGTACGAGTGAGCCACGCAGAACCGCCGCCTTTTTTTACAACTTTTGGGACAGGACACCCCAGGTTAATATCAACAAAATCAACGCCTGTTCCCTCGACGATTCGTGCCGCCTCAGACAATGACTCAGCATCATCTCCAAAAAGTTGGATGCCCACAGGTCGTTCGTCCTCATGATAGGCCAAATATTTATCGCGTTTTTTTGATCCTCGAATCAGAGCATGAGCCGAAACAAATTCAGAAATCACACAGCCCGCACCCATCTTTTTCATGAGTCTCCGAAAAGGCATATCCGTAATTCCGGCCATCGGAGCCAAAATAAAAGGATTTGAGGGCTTGATCATGCCTCCTATGTATCGAAGATCATTGTCTTCTGACAAGCACTTTCCGAAGGCGAAAGCACAATGATGTCGCTATAGGCGCGTTCTAAGTCCTATAGAAAACTGAATCGCCTTAAAGAGTATCCAATCTCCCTGGAGAAACACCTGCTGGGCGTTGCCAGAATTGAGGTCCGCCCCCATAGAGAGCACGGGAGAAATCGATGAAGAGTGTCGAAGCTGTGAGGCCCTAGCTCCGCCTGAAGAGGACGTTTGGCTTGAAAAAGCATAATGTAAATTTAAACCGCCTCCCCACCAATACTGCATGTCTTTGGCACTTCGGTTAAGGGGGGACTTTAATGTAAAATCCAAAGTCATCAAGCTAAGCTGTTCTTCAAGCAAACCTGCGGCGTAGGCATTTCTGATATCATCTGGAATACCAAGTCCCACGCGGCCCAAACCCCAGCGAATTCTAAAAGCTTCTATAGAATTTTCTTGCCATCCCAAATCGACAAGCAAAAATAAATTAAACATCTTTTCAGAAACATGGCCCTTTAAAACAGTGTCATCACTAACACCAAACAGTCCTTTAGTTATTCCATGATTTGAATAAGACAAACCTGCTCCCAGAAAATGCCGGCTTGTGATTTCTTCTTGCAACACAACAGGATCAATTATTTTATCCCAGGTCCCTTTTTCTTTTTTTCTTTGAAATTCTGAATCATCATTTGCCGTATTTCCCAAGAGAGCATCGGGCGTCGATGAGTCTTTATGCGATCGAGAAAAATCTATATCATCAGGAAGGCTAAGGCGCTCTGGCTCTAATCGAACGGGAGGCATTCTACTGTTTTTAAATTCCTGAGTATCCTGGGATGGATCGGGCTCTAAAGTCGGTTCAGGTTCAGGTTCCGGATTCGGATTCGGCTCTGCAACTGGTATCTCAGGAGCGTCTTGCGCTCTCGGAATACAAGGCGTCATAATTGCAAATAATAAAAAACTCCAGCTTACTGGGCGTAGCCAAACAATTCTCACAATTTAAATTATAACCCAGGATATCCAGGAGTGCGCGCTTTCAAAGAATGTGGTTCTGATGCGCTCCATTCGACATAGATTTCTAGGGGCTGGGAATAAATTGGATCAGCCTCACCCGCGAACCTAAACCCGCCATAAGGCCTAGGTGAAGACCATTTCACTTTGTAATCCTCATGACGCCATGGAGCCCGATCTTGGTCAGCATTCTGCACCAATCTTTTTGTCTGAATACGAATTGGCCAAGCTTTTTCAGCTACTGAATTATGCAAGCCAGGAGCAGATTTTATGGGATCAAGCCAAGACATGTGCCAAGCTTCGTTTTGAGCCAAATGCTGAGCATCCACTTTGACCCATTCTCCCACGTGTTGCTTCTGCATCTGTATTTGGAATTGTTTATGGACTTGATTGAGAGCTAAAGTTCCCGAAAACCATGCAATCAGAATACAAAAGATACCCATGAAGATTCTTTCTTTGTTTCCAACATTCCAGGTATTTTGTCTTTGCAGCTGAACTCTTACTGGTTTTCTTCGGTCTTCCTCTTGTTCGTTCCAGGGCATGCGAGTCGACGGATGCATCCTCGCGGGTCGCCTTGAGCGTCGCAATCTTCTTGGTGCCGCCGATGGCAATGCAATCTTGGGGTAGGGCTGAACGATATAAGGTTTAATGGCTATATTAAAATCAGGAATCGAACAGATGGGGCGCCATTCTCCGTAGCCTTGCTTCCAACCATAGCTACCTTCGTCGAGTTCACCCGTCGATATTTTTGATAGAATTTCCTCAACGGTAAACGGTCCACTTAAAGTTTTATCAGTGGCTACAAACCAAAGGGAATGCGACAGCCTTTCGAAACCCGATGGGCTTTGTCGCTTTTTAAGAGATTCTGACATCACAATTTACTTATCGTCGCAAAGGTGAGAATTCTTAAAAATTTCAGGGCCATTAAGGCCGAGACTAAAGATATTTTTGCTAAATCCCCAAAAGTTCCTGACGCAACATGTCCAACTGTTTGCCTAGGTGATTTTTCTGCTCATCATTGAGCTCTGAGGGGATCAATGTTGCGCCGTGAAGGCGAATAGCTCCACCTGAACGACTGAAAATTCGAAAGTCGCCGCCCATTCCAGAAACAGGCAAATCCATCTGCGACTGACCGCGTTGCGAAATCCGCTTTGCTCCTCGATTGATTCCAGCTGCTTTCAGTGATCTTTCAAGTTCTGCCACCGAAAGACCATTTTCCAAAGCCTGAACGAGCATTGTTCTTCTAAAGTTAAGTTCGGGAATTCGAGACACAACTCTCCAATGACGATGGGTAAAACTTCGCCCTCGACTATGAAGGAGCCCATGAAGATCTTCTGGAACTTCGGTTAGCTTAATTTTTTCACTCAAGGTACTTTTGTGGCTTCCAAGTCTTTGCGCCAATTTTTCAAGTGTCATTTCTGGATTTTCTTCCAGAATTTTTTTCAAATAAAAAGCCTCTTCAATCGGAAGCAAATCTTCGCGCTGCATATTTTCGACCAAGGCAAGTAAGCGTGCTTCTTTTTCGGTACAGTCTTTGATCACACAATCGAGATGCGTAAAGCCGGCAAGCTTAGCGGCCCTAAAGCGTCGCTCTCCACTGATGATTTCATAGCCGTTTGTAATTTTACGAACAGTTATTGCTTGCGCTTGGCCAAGTTCTCGCATGGTTTGCGCTAACTCTTCCAAAGCTTTTGGTTCAAACACTTGTCGCGGCTGATTGGGACAAGGCGAGATTGAAGATATTGCTAATTTGCTTGTGCCGACATTTGAGCGAGCCGCTTCATCAGCTTTTCTTTCGATTCTCGAAGCTACCGTGCTCGCCACACTGGCTAAGCCTTCACTTATTTTTCCCGAGAAAAGTCCTTTCAAATCCGCCACGGACCCCTTGAAAGTTGTCGGCTTTGCCAAGGTTTCGCCGTCCGTAGGAGCCTGCGAATGATCATGTGAATTACTTTGTGAATGGTTTTGAGTGTTATCGCTGGTGTTTATCGAAGAAGAGAAATCTGTCATAGTTCTCCCAATTTAGGCCAAGTTCGCAGAGTTCGCAATCCCCCTCCATTGCAAGTAGACAAAGTCTCTTGAGAGTGCCAAAAACGGCTGTGAAATGCCAATCCGTATTTGCGTCTTGCAAGTGAATCCAATTATTGGAGCCATTCAAGACAACACAAATAAAATTCTTAAGCTCATGCGTGAAAACGCAAAGGATGTTGATCTTTTTGTCACTCCAGAGCTTGCCATCATTGGATACTCACCAAGAGATTTGCTTTCGCAACCCTCGTTGATCAACGCAGAACAACAAGCGTTAGAAATTTTACGCCAAGAATCTGCAAGCCTTGGTGTTGGCCTTCTGGTTGGACACACGGAAGTTCATGCTCAGACCTCGCGAAGCTTGCTTAATGTGGCGACCCTCTATGACAAAGGCTACAGCTTGGGTCGAATTCGAAAAAGACGCATTCCTTATTACGATATTTTTGAAGAAGATCGTTTTTTTGAATCTTGGGAAGAAAACGATCAGCGCCCACTGATATTTAGGGGAATTAAAATTGGTATTAGCATTTGCGAAGATGCCTGGTGGGAAATCAGGCGATATGGCATAGCCGATGCCGCTCGTACAAAATACTCTGAACTTTTGCATTCCCAACTCGAGGGATCGGATTTAATTCTCAATCTTTCGGCTTCGCCCTATTCTTTTGGAAAGCCAACTCGGCGCCTTGAAATTTTTAGCAAACATTGCCGCGATTTTAATTGTCCCCTTGTTTTTGCAAGTTGCACCGGCGCTCAAGACGAAATTTTATTTGACGGTCACTCTTTTGCATTAGATTCCAGCGGAACGCTAAATGCCATTGCCAAACCCTTTGAAGAGGATTTGCTTTTCTTGAACTTTGAAAACGGAAAATGGAAACCATCTTGTCCTAAACCTGCTGAAAAAAATACCGACATAACTCCCTCTGATGATTGGAATTATGTCCTGATGGGCCTTATTACGGGCATACGCGACTACACTCATAAAAATGGATTCAAAAAAGTTCATATCGGTCTTTCAGGTGGCATTGACTCCGGGCTTGTAGCATTTTTAGCCGCAAAAGCCTTGGGACCCGAAAATGTCTACGCCCTTTCACTGCCCACAAAATTTAATTCGAAAGAAACCAGGAGCGATGCAAAAACTGTTGCACAATCTTTGGGCATTCATTTCTCGGAACTTTCAATCGCGCCGATGCTCGATGCCGCGCGAGAAACCATGAAGCTTGAAGAAAAAGGATTGGCCTTTGAAAACTTACAAAGCCGCATCAGAGGCCTCACCTTGATGACTCAATCTGCTCTTCACTCCTCACTCGTCCTTGCGACAGGCAACAAAAGTGAATTCGCCATGGGCTATGCAACTTTATATGGCGACATGTGTGGAGCCCTGGCGCCCATTGGAGATCTTTATAAATCTCAAGTTTTTGATTTGTGCTACCACATTCAAAATTCTTGTGGGCAACCTTTTCCTCAGTCAATGCTTAGCCGCGCACCAAGCGCTGAACTTGCTATGGGACAACAAGATAATCAGTCGCTTCCTGAATATTACATTCTCGATGTTTTGCTGGAAGACTGGATTGAAAACCAATCTCTCAACGAGGAAACTCTGCGCGCCTTTTTAAAAGATCTTGCAACCTATCGCAGAGCCATTGATTATGACAAAACAAAACGCCAATTTTTAAACAGCGAGTTTAAACGCACCCAAGCCCCACCCATTTTAAAATTACATTCGAGATCTTTCGGAATAGGTTGGCGCATGCCTTTGGCAAAGAATGTTCAATTGGGAGCGGTCGTCAATTAAAAGGGCCGTCCACCGTTCATGGGCACATTAAAGGTTTCCGAGTTCTGGCTGCCCGCCATACAGATTCCAGCACTCACACGCATGGTGCCGATGATGGCCCCTTTGTCCTCTTCAACAACAACTTTGCTATCAAAACCTGCCGAAAACGCGGCGCCCCCGATATCAACTGGAATGACTGCAGCAATTGGCTTACAGACGGTTTGTTGTTGCTCAATACAACTTGGATTATTTCCCCAATCACATAAAACTTGAAAAGCGTATTCTGCAGAAGCATAAGTATTTGTGCTTAAGTCGCTTCCTGGAATCTCAATAATGCCACTTGTAATTTCTTTGGGATCAACAGCCCCCCATTTGTACCAGCTGTATGCATTTCCAACTCCAGCGTTTTGTTCTGAAAACGCTTTAAGAACGAGGCCAGCGTTAGTATTGAGCGTGCTGTGGTATGACAAATTGCGAATATACACCTTTAATTTTTGAGGCTTGGACGACAAGTTAATGAACTTAAAGGCGGCCGCCAACTGACCATGAGCCCCAATTGCCTTTGAGCCCGTAATGGGGGCAAATTGATAAGATCTTACGGAGACTGGGTAACCGGCAATAGACCTAGAGGCCAAGGACTCGTCAGCAACCATTCCCAGAAATACTATTGTCAGCAAAAAAATACGCATTCATCAAAATTAACATATAAAGGTTGCTTTGCAATTGTTGGCAAATCGAAAACTAATTACCATTTATGGCGTTCAAGGCACGGTTTCGAACTTTGGGCCCATTTTGTGGACCAAATTGCTTAAGAATATTTTCTGATCTCACAAAATTTCTATAGTGACAGGCTCGTCTGTCTTCCCAAGATTCAAAATAGCTTTGGTAAGTTATCTTATAAGAAGGCTTCCCAAACTCAGGCAATATAGAAGGTTTCTGAACTCCGTCACAAAGTTTGAGATCATCTCCTAATATTTTCATCAAATGCACTTCTTTAAAATCTGGAACGGACAAAAGAAGTAAACACATTTTTTCAAAAGCGGGACGAGACCCTTTGTCAATCGTGGCCTCCCGGTAATGGTAGCGAATTGATTTAGAAAGGTACTCCGCAAAAGTGACGGCAAAGGCCTGCGTCGACGTTCTGAACATTCCATATGAACCTGAAATATCGTCGATAGTCGTAGTAGGTGAAATCGAGTTAAAAGCCTCTAGCTCTTCTGCAATATCTTGCGAAGCCAAGAGCTGCGCAGATGTTGTCTTATCAAGTTCAACATTGCCGGGCTTTACAACTCGGCTATACAATTCATAGCGAATGATTCGCCTTAAGCGATCCGACAAAAAGGCATTTCCATATTGAAGCAAGGCTTCTTTGTAGACACGATTCAACGCTTCGGCCGCCACAGCATCATCCGGTGTACTTGGTGGGAAAGGATCTACTTCGCCGTTACCGTCGTCATCGCCCTCACCGATTCCGATCAATCTACCATCTGCCGCTGTAACGGCCTCCTGTACAATCTCTTTAATTTTTGAAAGGCGATCCCGAGTGTTTTGATAAACTTTTCTTTGATTGGCACTCATAGAATCAAGATCAACTTCATCTAAAAATTTTACAATTGAATCTAGCGCCTGAAGAGGAGATGTTCCCCTTCTTATACCAGTTGTTTCTGGTACCTCAGCCTCAAAAAGGACCCCACGAGGATCCACCTGTAAGCGGTGTGCACGCTCTTCCGAAAGGCGTCTATCACCGCGCTCATAAAGAGCTTCAATTTGTATCTCAATTTTTCTGGGATCAAATGGATAGCCGATGTCTTCGGCCCATGGCTCTCTTTTTTCTATGTACACAATCGCTGGCGTAGAAGAAAAGTTTTTTGTCACTAATTCCTTATCTGCATTTTCATAGTTCGGGGCCTCACTTAATCCGGCGAGAATCCAAGGAATATCTTCATACGCCACAATATCAGCAATAGGATTTGATGAACTCACATCAACCGCGGCTCCTCCGCTTTGTACCTGATTTGAAATTGACTCGATGACATTTTTTAAACTTTGAAAACGAATTTTCTTGTTTTCTGCGGTGTCATTGGGAGGCAAAAGATCTTCTGCCTGTTTTAGAGTTGCAATCGCTCTTATCCTAAAAGCAGTCAGTGCAGCCTGCTTTGCTGCAACTACCATTTGCCTTGTTGCTTCATCAGAGTTTTGGGCTTTGGCGCCCGACTTTACTTTATCAAGCCATTTGAGAAGAATGGGAACTTCTCGTTGAAGATAGCGCACGCCATTATAAAAATGCCCCTCTTTGCCAAGTGAACGCATACGTAGATAGTGCATATCCTCTGCTTCCTTGGCGGCGCACCATTGATTAGACATAGCCTCTAAAACGCAGGCAAAAGTAGAATGAATGCTACCCTCACTGATTGCATTGACTTGTTTTTGAAGTTTGTTCTTGCGTGCAAATTCTACAGCACTTCCAACAAGCTCTGCACCGGCCGCAACGCCTAACCCCAATCCACCCGTTAAAGCCATAGCACCAATAGAGGTCGACAAACTAATCAATGACGAAAAAAGTTCTGGGCGTTTTGAAAAACATTCTTGCTGCGCCTGTGCTTGGTTCATAATGAGCTTAAGTGCCGAAACTGACTGCTGAGCAATCAATAATTTTTTAAGATTTTGATTTCTTCTGTAAGTTGCCTCCTCTAAGTTGCCCATTTCCAATTGAATCGTTCGGAGCGATGATTCATAGGAACTAACCAACGCTATATCACCTGCCGCCTGAGCCTGATCCAATTGAACCAAAAGCTCATAACGAGATCGGCGATTTTGATTCCATGTAATTTCATCTTGAGTGATGGTTTCTTTATCAAGTGCAATTTGAAGCGTGTTCAAACTTTCAAGCGATCCAGCAAGGGACTTACAAGCAGGATCATCTTTGATGGATATGAGCATGTCCGCCATGTTTTTTGCAGAATTGCGAGCCAACTGGGTCCATTCTCCTTGGCTTGGGCAAAAGGCACTGAATGATCTAAAAAGTTGATCGGCCTGGGCCATATTCCCCGTAGGAACGGTGTTAGCTGCCGCATCCGTTGGGCCCTTGCTACCCGCAGCCTGAAGAGCCTGAGAGCTAAAAAGCAAAACAAGAGCAAAAAAGATGTTTGAAAGGTTTTGAATTCCGCCCGCCATAAGGCTAGGGTTTAGAGATATTTACGCGCCATGTCAAAATAAAAGTGGTAGGCTCCGTTAAAGATTATTTACTGTATTTTCAGTGTCTTATGTCGAAATCTAAAGAGCTGCTTTGTTGAAAATTCACTTTTTAATATCTATCAAATAATTCATTTTCGAGGTCAAGCGATTGCGTCCTTGGTATCGAAAATCCAAGTTAATCAACTCATAGTCATAAAAAGAATTTGTTCCTTTTGCGCCAGGGGCATATTCAAGCAAATCTTTTGCCGTCATCGCAAGTCGCGCTTCTTCTATTTTCAATTCGCGAGATTGTTTAAGTCGTTCACGACTGCTTTCACGGAGCGCTAACAGGTCATCCCACTTTTCAGAAAAATCATTCATTTTGTTGATGTTCACCCAGTGGATAGAATTTGGGAGGTATTGAATGTCGAGCAAGCCCCATTGTTGTCCACGAAACTCCGATTGAACATGCAAAGAATGAGGCCCCTGTTTTGGCAAAGCCAATCCGCCTAAATCTCTTGCACCAACAAAAATAAGTGCTCGGTCGGCAAGCGCAATATTTTTTGCAACTTCTTCGTCTCTCATGAGACCCAAATCACTCATGACAACAATCGGCCCCTTATGATCAGCATGAGAAGTGAGGACATTAACAAGTGCCTGAACCGGGTCTTTCACCTTGATTTGTGCCGCCGCTGTTTTATCGGAGGATGTCTCTCCAAAACCACCGGACAAGCCCGTCACCAAAACATTTAAGCCTCCAACTTGAATGACCTTAGTTGGGGCAAACAAAAGCTCACCTTTGCTATCGACCCAAGAAGCCGACAAAACCTCAAGACCCGCTTTTTTTGAAGCTTCTTTAAAAAATTCTACACCCAAACCCAAATCTAAATAACCAACGTTTTGCGCGCGGACCCCCATCATGGCATGAGCCACTAATAGTTCCCTTGCCACCTTCTTATAGGCATCTATTCGAGAAGCATCTAAATTAGTTGTCGCTAAAATAGAATTTCCAGCATCAAGAATTAAGAAGGGCCATTTGGATTCTTCTTTTTTCAGCTTCATATCGATGAAGTTTAAACGTCTGTCGAGGCCGCCCTTAGGACCAACCGCACAACCGCAGGGCTCGACCTCTCCCATCACATTAGATGTGAAGGCGATACGAAGCGGGTGTTGGCCAGGAATGCTTTCATCTGAATCTTTGGCACGCAACAAATCAGCTTTGAATGGATTTTGTTCGGGCCAACGAAAAGTTCCTGAACTTGCGCAAGCTGTCAGCCCCACCAGGACAAGAAACGCCGAGAAATTCCATAATTTTCCTTGAAGAGATCGCTTAAATTCAAATGTTTTGTGTTTTTTAGTTGCTTGCATCATATTGCCCACCCATGATGAAGTTTAACCCATGAAAGGCCTTTAATAAAAATGAAGCTCAAAATTTGTTTCCAGCTCGAAGACTCTGATCAAAATATTGAAGTTGAGGCCGAACCCGGAGAAAAACTGACTCAGGTTGCCTCAAGAGCCGGCGTTACCATTCAGCAAACCTGCGGAGGTTCACCTTCCTGCACGGATTGCAAAATCAAAGTCCTCGAAAACGCCGAAAGTGCCTTTGCTCCCATGCAATTCGATGAGCAGGCCCTACTGGGGAACGTGTTTTTTATCACAAAGGAACGCCTTGCCTGTCAGGCCATTGTGACGGATTCATCAAAAATCTTTGTGCCTAACCCTAAAAAAATTCACAATTCTCTTAAAAGGAAATAGAAGCTCTCCATGGCCACAAAAAAACAGTCCAAAACTTCGCTAACCAAAGAAAATCCTTGGCTAGGCAAAAAAATTCCCACCGTTAAGGTCACGCTAGAAGATTCTAGCAAAACAACACTTAAAGCCTTGCTGCCCGAAGGGCAATGGAATGTTCTCTACTTTTATCCTAGAGACAACACGCCTGGCTGCACTCAGGAAGCCAAAGATTTTCAAAAGCTACTCAAAAAGTTTGAACAAAAAAATATTAACGTTGTTGGCGTTAGCCCGGACTCGCCTGAGTCGCACCAGAAATTTATTAAAAAGTTTTCTTTGAAGTTTCATTTGATTGCAGATGAAGACAAAATATTGTGCGAGAAACTTGGCACCTGGCAACTCAAAAAATTTATGGGGCGCGAATTTATGGGCGTCGTACGTTCAACTTTTTTGTGCAACGGACACAAAATTGTACATGTCTGGCAACCAGTTAAAGTAGCTGATCACGCGGAAGATGTGCTCCGAAAAGTTAAGGAGTTGTCGTGAGCATTCTAGGCCTCAGTGGTGCCTCTATCACGGTCGATACTCCTCCTGAAATTTGCCCTCATTGCAGCAACAAAAATTTTTACAAACAACACGACTTCAAACGTTCGCTTGGTGTGGGTCTTGTAGGCCTTGCCTCTTTGATTAGCTTTGTTCTAATGGGCATGGGTTTTAATTGGTTTGTTTTTATGAGCCCTATGGTTGTGGCCCTAATTGTGGATCGTGTTTTTGCAGCGAGACGCCCCTTTGCTGTCCTTTGCTATGAGTGTGGACTTATATTTAGAGGCCTTAAGTGGGAACAAATCCAAGAAGTCGGTGATTTTGACTTAGAACTCTACGACCGAATTCACTATCCCAAACGCACGCAAGGCGAAACGCCGGTTGATTGATAAAAAATTAGTTAAAAAAATAGCTAAAAAGGATCAATCTGACATTGAGTGGGTGATGCCCCTACAGTCTTATTCTTTAGCGGGAGTGGAAGAGGCCCATACGTGTAGTTTGTGTCATAATATGGAGCCTCTCCAATATCGAGCCCCTCTAATATGGAGCCTCTCTAATATCGAGCCTCCAAATAACTCGGATAGTTTCTTGCTTTTTCATAGCTAAATTACCTATCGAGCAAGTAATTTTTTGACATAGCTACCATACGTATGTATGGTACTAAAATAGTGACTCGAATACAAAATAAACAGCAAAACTTGTTTCATTCAAAACAATTTAGCAAGACTTCAATGTCATTTGGTGGCGCTCCGGGAGTTGGGGCTAAAGCAGTTGGGACCAAAGCATCTGGTGCCACGGCATCAAACCCAAAAACTGCACGGCCCGTGTCGTGTAAGCATGCAAATCATGTGGTGCTCAAGTCTTACAAGGCAATAGGGTCGCGTTCATTTATCAGGCATGAGAGATGGATTTTAAATAAATCACGTTCATTGGCGACAAGGCTCGGTGTCGAGTTAAAAGATATTGTCGTGCACAGCAATCATATACATTTGCTACTAAGAGTTTCACGCAGGAGAGCCTTTTTTGCTTTTCTGAGGGCTTTGTGTGGATTGATTGCGCGTAAAATAACTTCGAAAGAGCGTGGACTTGCCAGAACGGCCAATGAGAAAGCAAGCCGGAATACGAGTAACAGTAGGTTAGAAAAGTTTTTTGCGGGACGGCCCTTCAGTCGAATCGTGAGTCTTGGAAGAAAATCCTATAAATCAATAAAGGAATATTTTGATTTGAATCGTCTCGAAAAACTCGGCTATAGTAAAGAAGTTTCGCGCAAAAGAGGGCTTCTGAGGGGCGTAAATATTGAATTAGCCGCCGGATAATTTAAAACGAATAGTTAGACTTTTTATAAAGCGGATAGTTGGACATTTAAAAAAATGCGCGCTTTTGACTTAGCAGCTCGACTTCAATCGCACTATTTGTACGCACGATGGCTTAGGTGTAGGTCACTTACCCACACGACATCACATTGACCCGCTAAAATTAGCTGAAAATTTAGCTAAAAATTTAGCTAAAAAATTAATAGTGTAGCTCTTCGCCATAGCGAATTTTGAGACTTCGAATATCGCTCGCTTCACCGTCAGCCCAGCGATGGCGACTTAATCTTGTGACCGATGTAGGCAAAGTAGAATCCAATTCACCCTCTTGAGGCTCAGGAATAATGAAAGCAGTCGCAAGGGTCATCCAAAGCTTTCGAAGTGTCTCGATTCCATAGAGGCCCCGCAAGGCCCCTGACTTGAGGGAATCCAAAATTCCCTGCGGAGAGTAGTCATAATAAAGCAATAGTTCCCGGCCAATAGACTTTACGGCTCGCTCCCTAATTAATCCTCGCTCGAAAAGTGCCAAGGCTACCTGCATTGAATTTTCTGTGGCAAACAATTGAGGTCCAAATTTGGAATAGAAATTTGGATTGATTCCGGAAACCAAATTAATAAAAATCATGTCGATAGGATCAAACTGCCCCTGAATATCGTTAGAAAGACCCACAATTCTACGTCTTTCTTCGGGGAAAACTCCAAGAAACTGCAAGAGCTCATCTAAAACAGGCCCACGTGCCCGGTCGGAAAGGACATCAGAAAATAGTGAGTAAATAGCTGGATCGCTTTCGCTATCATCTCCGAATAAAATTAGCTTCGCGCCCTTCGGAATATAGGCCCACAAAGCCAAAAGGGCCTCGAGTTTGTAGCCTATTTGCTCCTTGAGCTTCTTAAAGGCGCGATTTCTTACATGTACTAACTGGTCTTTAAATACAATTCCATTATGCTCCACGCCATCGATCTGCATTTTACTCAATAAGGTTTGCCGCATTTGAGGGGGAGACGCGCTCACAAAAAACAATGGATTTTCCTGAGGCTGAATGCCGCCGCCGCGCCTAAGAGCCCTTAATACTATAGAGAATCCAGGAACAGTGTCTTTAGACTCGGCCGTTTCGAACGCCGTTTTAAGAAGTCCACCGATTGAGTCTATCTGGGTGGCCAAATATGTCTTATCAATGTCGGAAATCACCACATATCCCGAGTAATCAGGATTCAGCTCTTTGG
This sequence comes from Bdellovibrionota bacterium, assembly GCA_041750195.1. Classification (GTDB taxonomy): domain Bacteria; phylum Bdellovibrionota; class UBA2428; order UBA2428; family UBA2428; genus JBGSZX01. The sequence goes on from JBGSZX010000038.1 coordinate 23,158, forward strand.
CTGCATGTGGCAATTTAATGATTGATTTCGAAATATCCATGTTTTTTAAATGCTATCTTTATTCGCACCTAAAAACGATTATAAGTGACCTTATGAAACTAAAGAAGACAATCTTTTGTAGAGTTCTGACTCAACTCGTAGCTATCGTAATATTTTTGGCAAATGCCGGAAGCGCTCATGCCGGATTATCCACATCTGTCATGCAAACCGCTCCAGTCCTTGCTCCAGGGTCCTATGAGATCAAACTTCAAAATGACATCCTGTTTAATTATGGTGGCGGATTAAATATTTCTCCCCATTTTGCGACAGGCCTTATTGAACATTTATTTGACCTCGACCTTTATTTTGGAACGGGAAAAACTGATTTTCAATTCGGAGGAAAAATTAAATACAATTTGCTCCCTGATTTGAAAGATCAAATGGGCCTGTCGTTTACGGGTGGCTTCACTTACATCAAAGCCGATGCCCTTCAGGGCGGCAGCATTGGCGAAAAATTTTCTTACGGACTTTTGTCATTCGGGATCTTAACCTCTAAGCAGCTTGAGGCTGAATTTGGAAACATTTCTCCGTATATTGCTTTCCAGCCTGAAGTTTTGTTTCGGTCTGATCAGAGCACTCTCGCATTGAGCCTTGCTCTCGGAGCCCATTGGCAAGTTGTAGAAACCGCTCCATGGACTTTTTACTCTGAATTTGGAATCAGCCTTAAAAATAGCCATTACATGTTAGCCCTTGGAGCCGCATATCCCTTCTAAAAAAAAGAGGGCTGTTGGCTCTGCCTTAACTTGTATTGGACTTTGGACGTCGAGTTCTCCAAGCAAAAAATTGGAGTATCAAAAAGGCATTGCACGTCTTAAGGAATTAAATGTTCAGACATTGGTTCCCAGTCTTGTAAAAAAAAATGCCTGCAAAGCTGCATCAAAAAACCTACCTTTTCTTGCTGGGCCGGATCAGGACAAAGCCGATTCCCTTGAAGAAATTTGGAATGCCCGAGAAACCAACACTCTTTTTGCAACTAGAGGAGGCTACGGAGCTCTTCGCCTGCTTCCTCTTCTCGACAAAATAAAAGTTCTGAGTCATCCAAAAAAGATATTGTGGGGCTATTCTGATCTCACCGTCATTCAACAATATTTGCATGCGCGTAACGGCGGCCCCTGGGTTCACAGCCCAATGCTAAGCTCGGCATCTTTTTATAAACCAAATAAAAAAGAAGCGACCCGCTGGAAACGATTGACCAACTTGGACAGCAATGAATTGAACATGACAGATTGCTATGACTTGAAAATTGTACATGCCTCATCAAGTCACCGAGGCAAATCTCAAATGCGGGCGCCTATCATCGGAGGCAATCTAGCTTCCTTGATGAGCCTCATGGGAACCCCTTGGGAATTTAGAATCCCACCAAAGGCCTGGCTTTTTTTAGAGGAAGTGCAAGAAAGCGCCTACCGTTTAGACAGATTGTTGACTCAACTTAGCTATCATCGCGATTTTAAAAATTTGGATGGCGTTGTTCTGGGGCATTTTACAAAATGCGATGGGCATAAAAACATTTTAAAGGCGTGGGCCAAAGACAAAGATAAAACCCTAATCTCTGGAATCCCCGCGGGGCACGAATCCCCAAACCTTCCCATCGTTTTAGGGGAAGCCGTGCATTTTGGAAGAAAAAGTCAAAACACTTACACCTTAGAGTTATCAAAGCCCAAATTTGGCGTTAGAGTGGATCCATGATTATCAGAGTGCATGGCTCACGGGGGTCCCATCCTGTCGCCACAACCCCCCAGCGCATTGAAGAGATTCAAAAAAGTCTCTTTGAAATGTTTCACGAATCGAAAGCTCGTACTTGGAACGAGTTTTCAAAATACCTAAGCCAGCAACCTCGACATAGTCATCAAATTTACGGCGGCGCCACAACCGCCTTAGAGGTTCAATCTGATCTTTTGCCTATGCCTCTATTCTTTGATGCCGGTACAGGACTCACAACGGCCTCGGTCGATTCTGAATCTGCGCTCTGCTCGGATGATTTCAAAATGGGTAAAGGCGAAGCTGCGATATTTTTTACCCACACACATTGGGATCATGTTGCTGGGCTAGTTACGATTCCTCAGATATTTATGGAGAATAACCAATTCCATTTTTATGGTGTTCATGATGACTTAGAAGGACGTATTCAGGGGCTTTTTGATGCCAGATATTTTCCTGTTCCCTATGGACTTCTAAAGCCACGGGCAAAGTTTCACCAAATTTCTTTGGGAACAAGCCTTAGACTTGGACAGGTAAAAATTGATCACCATCCTCAATCGCATCCAGGTGGCAGTTATGCCTATCGAGTTTCAGACGGAAAGTCTGTTTTTGTTTTGGCGACAGATACCGATTTGAAAAATACCAACCCTCCACATCTTACCCCCGGAGACAATATCTATTCGAATGCAGATCTTCTTATTCTCGATGCCCATTTTTCACCTGAAGATTTTATAAACAAAGAAGATTTTGGTCATGCTCACCTCAAAACAGCTGTTGATTTTGGGGTCAGAGAGAATGCAAAAATTTTGTACCTCTTTCATCAAAGCCCTTTTTATTCTGACAAAGAAATTGAGAATCAACTTTCAAAGGCATGGGATCACGTCAAGAAAAAGCATCCCTCATCGAAAACCGAAATCCGAATTGCCATTGATGGCGATAAAATTGAGATTTAGCTGCTCGCTCTAATGGCTGGCTCTAACTGCTCGCACCTAATAAGCCTTCTTTAAGTTCTTTGTTAGGAGGATTATTTCCAATCCAAATTTTAAGCATGATAGTCCCAAAGCCCGTGCTCTTTACCTCACCAAGCTTCGTATCATCCAGAAAAATCTTGATATCTGCCGTTGAAAAAATATAGCGAAGCCTTTGGCCTTCCTTGACTTCGGGCTGTAACGCCGCAAACTCTTCGGCCTGCTTCAAAAACATTTTACATTCATCCTGAACGCACGCCTTTTTGAATCCGTCCATGATAGCTCCGCTTAGCTTACTTTGGCTAAGATCCCGCATCATATGCATATCCAAAACTTTCGTTCCCGATTGCGACAAAATTTCATCTGCCTTTTGACTTTTAACCGGCAAATAAAGACCGGCGACATAGACTTTAATGTTAAAAAATGTCGCCAGCCGCAAGCCCAGTCCGTTGAGTACAAACGCCTGATCTTCGTACTTCAAGGTGTCGTCGACTTGAATACCCTTAAGTTCTGCCGCATTAGAAAGTCCGGAAAATAATAAAGTCAAAGCCAAAAGATGTTTTTTCATAGGTCTCATTGTGCACCAGTGCTTGTAGAAAGTCCAAAGCGACCCTATGCTGAAAGCATGAAAAAATTAAACTTAAATTGCACTGGTTTTATTTCGGTCTTTTTTATGATCGGCCTTGTGGCAGCGACAACTGTTTCTGCGGTACCATCATTCGCCGCCAACAATGTAGCTTCAAAAACTTTGGCACCTGAGGCAACTTCTTCAACTGTTATAAAAGACATTACCCTTCACTACGCGCAGTTATTAGCCCCAGCAAACAGACAAGGCACCTCTATCTTTATGGCAATTGCTGGCGGCAGAGTTGACTTTGAAGGACCAGGCCCCGTGTTTGTTACGATGAGCATTGGCGGGCAAAAATATACTTCCCCCACCGACCAGCAAGGTGCGTTTTCGTTTCTCACTTATGCCAACGGAAGTAGTTCTTTGGATTTAAATGCTTGGGTGGCCGGCGATGACAGTGCGAACACTGCAAGTATCCACAGCTCGATGACCGCTCAGTAATACGCCCTAAAACCAAGAGCCGCAGCATATGCGTTGAGATCAAATGATTTTTGATACTGAAAAAATACGGCGCCGTGTCCCAGCTCAAATTGCATTCCCAAGAGACCTCTATAATTTATTAGATCGGGCTTTGCGCTTTGAAGAGAAAGCATTGTCGCATCTGCTGAGGCAAGTTTTTCACCGTCTTTTTTATTTACGATCTGAATAGGGCTTTCGACAATTAGTTGTGCCTCTGAGTGCCCAGAGTTAAAATCAATTCCAAACAATGAATAAAAACTTATGCTTCGAAAAAAATTGATGGCCGCCGATATTTCGACAGGCACCGTAAATAGAGAAACATCTGTTCGAGCATCTAGACTTGCGTTAGCTACCAAAGAATAATCTTTGATCTCAGGTGAAATTGAATTTCCGTTCAAATCTAGCCCCACCAAACCAGCTTTGTAGTGGCTTTTAAAATCTGCATAGCGAAGGCCAGTGGCAATATGAAGCCCACGAAACTCAACAAAGGGGCTCGCCCAATCTTTTTTCCCTAAGAGCTTGTACTGCCATAAAACACCAATTCCTGTTCCCGTTACCTTGAGATCGTTTTCAGAAAAATTTACCTGCGAAAAACTTAGAAAATATCGTGATCTATGGGGCTCATAAAAATGTAACCCAAGCGTCATTCCAACTTGCGCTGACAAACCGCTTAGTCCATCGGGGCTTTTTTCTCCTGAAACGACTTCATCTAGGCGTGCATAGCCTTCTTGATACCCAAGGCCGCTTCCCAAAGAAAAAGATAAGAATTGAAAATCTGAAGCATAGTCCACAGCGGCACTTGAATGGCTAAGTGCAACGGCCTGATTCATTCGTTTCAAAAATTCTGATGAGGTGTTGTGATTGAATTCTTTCTCAAAACTTTCTCCTACAAATTTTTGAAAATCCTTTTCTAATTGCTGAGAGACTTCAATGTTTTGAAGACGTACACGCGAGTCGGCCCGGGCCATGGTAGCCAGAAAGAATAGGCCCAATAGAATTAAGGATGCTCGAATTTTGTAGCCTCTTCCTGAGGCTGATCTTCCGTTAATCAACTTTATGCGCTCCTTCGCAGCTCGTAAGTATGCAATTAATATGCCGCGTCAATGGCCCATTTCTTTATATCTGGCGCCGCAAAGTGGCTAATATTCATACGAATTTTTAAAAATTGTTGAGAACTTCTTCAGCAATTCAGCTGTGTATTTAACTGTGTATTTAACTGTGCGCGGGGAAAAGGTGGTGGGCGAAGGCTAAACGCGGCGCACACAACTTGCTGCTCGCAAGTTGTTCCGCGCACGCGGGTGTGTATAACTGCAAAAGAATTTCATGGTGTCAAAGGACCGTCAGGAGGCATTTTAAGTGAATTCAGCCTGTTATGGCGAGAAAGACAGCTGGTTAAGCTGTTAACAAACTTCAAAATGATGAGGATAACCGGTGGATAACTTGTAGGACACCTCTACGCAGAGCGCCTAAACATATCTCGCCTAATCAGCAATTCCCGCGCCTGCATGGTCTCAATAGGTAGGCGCTGCTCCAAAACTTCAAGATATACGGGGCTCAATTCCAGATACTTTAAATACTCTTCGTTATAGTCTGGAAGCACCTGGTCACCCGAGAATCCCAAACCACACCTTTTTGCCATGATGTCCCCCAGGGTCGCAATCATTATGATTTTTCTGTGATCTTCCTGGATACTCTCAAAGGGCAACACATTCCGATGATGATATCTCTGCGTTTTGCGCACGACTAGCGGCAAACTCCACTGCGCAGACATTCGCTCACCAACCAAATGGTGCCCAGGCAAGCCGACCTCTTGCTCGGCCTCTAAAAAACTCATATTTTCTTTGTAGGCCTTTTCCACAACTTCTTTAGCGCTTTCGCGATCTGCCCGAAATAGCGCCATCTTTCCTAAGTCGTGAAGAAGTCCGCAAGTGAAAGCATCTTCGGGATCGGCTTTCCCCGTATGAAGAGCGATAAATTCAGAGGCAATTGCCGAGGCCAAGCAATGCAACCAAAAGTCATGAACGTTGAACCAATCATTGGCGCCCAAATCATCATCACTAAAAACGCTAGTCCCCATAACCAAAGCCATCACGGTATGATCACCTAGGAAGTGTAATGCTTTCTCAACATTTGTAATTTCCTGAGGCCGAGCGAAAAAACCAGAGTTAACCATTCGCAAAATTCTAGAAGTTAAAACCTGGTCTTTCTTTAGAAGTTTTGCCACCTCCACACGACTCACATTTTCATTTTGAATTTTATCGAGCACGCTCCCGACCACAACTGACAATGTTGGCAAATCTCGCAATTTGCTTACTTTCATCAAGATCAATTCAGATTTTTTTTGAGAGCGATTTTGTAGAGACACCTCTATGATTATACCTATTTATGGGGCTCGACAGTTCAAAATTCGCCCGCCAAAACCCCTCCTTCACGATCACTTCACACATGAAATGCTCCAAATTTGCTTTAATGAACATAGGCGAAGACTCAGGGGGATTGATTTATCTTCATGAGTAAGAATCTTAGGAAGATGGCTTTAGACTAAAATGAGTCCTAAGCTTAGCCATGAAGTCCAACGATTTGACGCCCAGAAGTGTGCCAAATATTGCGTTGAGATGTTTAATATATGAACCAAATAACCCCTAGGAGGGTAGCGTGTTTAGAATAAAAAAAATAAAAAGAGTTTTCCATTGGAAACTCCGACACAACCAAAGCGGAAACGTAATACTTCCTGCACTAATGATTGCGGGTGTGATTGGCGTTACGATTGCTGCCATAACAAAATTTTCCGATCAAGTTTTAACGACAAGACAAGTTGAGCACAACGAAGAACAAGCCTCGGAAGTTGCGCAAAAAGCTTTGGCAATGGCAAGTTACTTAGTCGCCAATAATTTAATTCTTTGCAAAGAAGAAGGGTGGTCTGGGCTTAGCAGAAAATGCAAGTGGGGCGGAAGCTACCAGAGAACAACAATTTCAGAAAGTTTGTACAAATTATCCCCAGTATCTAGCACCGCAGACAAACTTGAATACAAAATACAAATTCCCGTTTTTGCCAGCCGTGATGGTTCGGCAGATGGCGACATTGAAGCAAGTTTAACTTTTGATCTTGTAGATTGGGGATCTGACAAATCATCTGAGTCGATCTTAGGCATCATTCCCTATGAGAAATCACCGGTGGACGACGATCGCTCAATAGTTCTCATCAAAAGCTCAGTAGCCTTTGGCTCACAAAAAATTACTTTGAGCGGCGGCATCAGACGACCACTAGGGATTCCAGATATTGTTGTCACACAAGCACCTTCGGCATGCCCTGCGGCTTGCCTCCCTGGACTTAGCGAAAACCCGCATCAAGAATGCCGCGGGCCCCAACAAATCCCAGCCTTGGCAACTGTGGAGGCATCATATGAGGTTATCAACAGAGGCCCCGGCGTTTTGTACGATCTAGCTTTCGAAAAGGCTATGATTCATGATCCTTTATTTTTTGGCGCTAAAGCAAAAGATATGAACACTAGGACCACCTTGGAGGGAATGCCCCCCACCGATGAAATGATTGTTCCCAGCAGAACAAGACGCCCAGTGAGCGACACCTTTGCGTGCGCAAGTCCCATATTTACCCGACAAGTTGTTTCTCGCCGAAGCCTTGGCCGCAACACTGCGACCGTTCAACAACATCAGGTTCCATATGCCTACGCGAGCTTTGAATTATCACCAAGCAACTACGATCCCCTCAAGAAACCAACTGAAACCATTTACAAAAGTAATTTTTCGAATCCAAACTGGACCAAGAATCCCACTCAATCAAGAATTGAACCAAAACGAGTTGGGAATAATTTAAAAATAAATGATGCGATTGATTTGAGCACCCAGTTAACCATTCAAATCATTCCTACACATTAGAATTAAAATAAAAGATTTAAACAGATCAGAGCAGGATGTACGTATGATAAATTCCAAAGAACTTAAAAAGAAAACTTCAAGAAATGGCGTTTCAATTTTAGAAGTCATCATTGGGCTGGGCATTATTACGCTAGTCGCGACTGCGGTGGGCACCGTTTGGAATCATTCTCAAAAAACAATAATAAAGACCGAGGTCAACAAATCAATTTCAGTGTTGAATCCGGATATTCTAGGAAGACTACGCCGAATTTTGTTTGATATCAGGCCGGATAAGTCTCAAGATAAAAATCGTGAAGGCATTTGTAAACTCGTTTCCACAGACAGAGTGGGCCCCGGAGTAGGTCCCATTAACATTAACCTTAGCAAAGAAAAAGCTGCTGAAGCTTTGTCTGCCAGCTGGGATCGCGCATTCGCCAGTGGATGGACCTCTGCAGCGGATGATTCGGCTTGTCCCGGAGAAAATGGGTGGACGAGGTGTTTCAAACCCGAACCTCAATTGCTTAGCAAAGAAAATAGCGACTTGGAAATTTTGCTCATTGCTCAGATTGTTCCTTCTTCTATGGAACCTGCGAGGGGAAATACTTTTAATCCTATTTACGCGGATAGCATTGACGTTAAACAAGTTGGTTTTAGATTGGTAGCCGAAACTCTTTACAAACCAAAAAACCAACCTGCAGATAAGCCGCAAGTAGAATATAAGAAACAACTTAAAACCAGCTTCTTTTGGGCCGCAGAGGTTCCTTACTGCGACTATCAAGTGGACCCACAAATTGATACCGATGGAGACGGGGTCAACGATCCTCCCATTTGGATAAAACTCGCCTTTTCTGGCACAGGTCCGGGAGACGAAACAGCAAGCACTCTTTTTAATACATTTGATTTTGGAAAAAACCAGGAGCCTGTCATCACGGGTGCCTTCAACCGGGTGGCTGCTCAAAGGGGAACCTTTGACCCCTCTGAAGGACTTCTAAAAACAGATGTTTCTGCAAACCGAAAATTTTCGTGTAACGAAGTCAAGTATCGCTGCAGAAATTCTGCTGGCCAACGTGAATTTGCGGACACAGCTAGTGCATCGGTAATACTTAATTTTAATCGCGAGAGCGATCTTGCCCGAAATATTAATTCCACACGAATGAACCCAAGTTTCTATTTCTCCAAAATCACTGGAAACGGCCAGAATGTAGTCCTTAATCAAAATGATTTAAAATACTATTTGGACGGCCGCTATTATGAGTATCGTCCCTTCAGACAATCTACAGCCAAAGAGTTTCCGGTTTCTGGTCGGTATTTGTGGGGCCCATGTGTGACAAAAGACAATCAAGGCAATTGCGAAGCAGGCTTTGAGCTCGACGAGAAGGGAAATGGGATTGAGATGAGGCTTTCATCGAGCTCTCATTTCTTAAATATTAGCCTTGATAATGCCAACAATACTTGCAAACAGCTTTGCAGCGATCATCCCAATACTGTCTATCAACCCTCTCTCACTGTTTTCTTGAAGGACATTCCTATGGGCGCAGATACGGGAGGCACACTTCGCGATCGAATTTACAGATTAATCGCATCAAATCCAGCGACAGTCGATCAAGTTGCCTGCACGACTTGCTTTATGAAAAACTGTGGGCGCCTTGGTCTAGAAACTTTTGGCCCTAAAGAAGAACAGCCCTACGAACCTTACGACGCACAGATTCCAGAATGTGCACTCAATCAAAACAATGACGTCACCAATATGAATCCATATAAGGACTGGCCGCTTACAGGACTTGCCAGTAATTATTGTATCGCCGCAAAAGTTAATGCCGCTGGGAACGGTCTAGACTTAATACGTACCTCTTGTGGCACAGCATTACCAAATTTATGTTTCGATTTTGGAACTTACGGACTTACCAAAAATATAAATAATAGCACATTGCGAACGGCCAATGGATATAAGTCATCCGATAGCTGCTACCAGATGGGCCATGAAAGCATTGGCAAGGACAAATTGATCGCACATGTCACCCAATCTTCTGGAGATCCGAATTCCATAAGCATTCTTAGCACCCAACCCGCCACCATGGATTACTATAACAATGCCAAGCAGGGGATTAATTTAGCACCTCAAACCGAGCAGCAGGTTCATGACGCCATCTCAAGAATCTCGGAACAGGGCACAAGCGCCAACCAAAATTTTTGGGTTGGTCTTATATTAGATCGAGCGGGTTCAATGATTGCGACTCCTCCATTTATGCAAACTCTAAATGGCGACAAATATAAGTTTTCCATGTTTTTTGAACCCAACGGTGCATTTAGGATTTTGAAAGACGACGTTGATCCACGCGATTTGGTTTCTCAAAAAAATCCAATTGGGGGGCTCTACGCCTTGATGCTCAACAACGATGTGCGCTACAGAGGTTTAGTCGCGGTTGCTCCCGAACAGGATAATAACCATCAATACAAATTTTTATGTCAAAAAGTTAGTGATGCGATCTGGTTTATTAGTAGATCAGATTCGAATAGACAAAGCCAGGGCGATGACGCGTGCAATAACGAAGATGGAGTCTTTGTTACGCCCTTGACACCAATGGCATGGACAAAAGCCCTTTCGTTAGTGAATCCTCTTGATGCAAATTATCCCTATCCACTACCTTTTGATTACCGTGAAGTAGGAAATGGAGTTGGAAATCAAAGCCTTCAGTTTAACCGCATGAGAGGCAAACCAGTTTGGACGGCGCTAGAAAGCCGCTATCCAGATCCAGGATCGCAGGCATGGCCGCTCGTCGGCTCAGTTCAGCCCTGGGATTTATCTAGCGCCTCTGGAATGAATCATGGAAGCAAGTCCAATGCTGACGGCGATTGGAAATGGGCGAATACTTCATCTTGCCAGGCTTCGAACGTGGTTGATATTTCTGGAGCGCTCCTTCCCACAACAAGCAGCTGTATTGTTAAAGGATCCAGCTATGATAGAAACCATACAAAGCAAAATTGTGTTCCTGATCCGAATAGTTCTTCATCTGGTAATTCCTCTAACAATTCTTCTAACAATTCGTCTGGCAACTCTTCAGGAACTATCTGCACAGATATTGTAGATCCACCTTTCAACGCCTCCGATTATGTTGGCGCGGCCAACAAAGTGATGTGCAAAGATCTTGGTAGCAATACCATGGAGATGCGTAATCTCAATTCATGTAACGGCGCCGACAAAAAAGTTGTCACGCAAACCGACATGCTAGGCATTGAAAACCGAGTCTTGTGGAACATAGCGACTCGAAAAGATAGAGCGGGGAAAAATGCTAACGATTTTAGAATTCAGTTAGACCCTTAAACTCATCCGAATGAGTTCGCAAGAAAGGCGAAAGGAGAACATGGACGCTCGCAACAAACATCCCGATCGAAAAAATTCATGTCGACCTTCTTCTGAATTTTCTACCGGGTTTTCTATAGTTGAGCTCATGGTTGTCATTGCCCTAATGGGCTTGGTACTGGTGTTGGGTAGCCGTCTACTTAGTGGCTCCCGAGAAACCATGTTAACGGCTCAGTTTGAAAGCAAACTCAAAAACACAGCCTATTTGATTCAAAAAAATGCGGAACGTGCGACCAGCTCCGTGAAATGGCAAAGGTTTCACAGAGCTAGAACTTTTTTCTCTGAAGATGAGAAATTGTTTCAAAATATCGAAAATTTTCTTTCGATTCCAGGGGGCCCTATCCCCAATGATTGGCCTCTCCCGACGGCTCCCATCACCACCCTAATTAGAGCTGATAACGATAATTTCAACGCTGCCTATATGGGTGGCAAGATTAAAAATGGCAAGCCAGTGACATATGCCGTTAACTATGACAGCCACACACTTGAGCTCTTTAGTGCTGACGATGATTCAGCAGCGCAAGTTACAAGAGGCATCTTGGCCAGTCGCTGCGTCCCCAGAGGCGATGCCGATGATGCGCTAAATCCTGGCGGTACCATAAAAACAAATGAGCCGGGAACTTCGGCGCTTTATGTTTTAAAAGATTTAGACTATCGGCCCTTTCCGGTTTACGACTCCGTGAAAGAAACCTATGACATATGGTGCTGCACAGGTTTGAACAACGCTGGAGTCTGCTTGGGGGCAGACAAAGGGCCAGCTCTTAAGATTGATGGATCCCTCCCTAACGGCGGACGCATTGATTGGTGGGTGAGAAGCTATGTTATTTCACTCGATACAACAAACTTGGCAAAAGTGAGTTCTATTTATGAGATCCCAAACTCAGAAGAGCTAGACCCCGTTCCGCAAGCTGGTTTCTTTTTAACATTCTCTAGTGCGCAAGAACCGTTCTCTTACAAAATCAATACATTTTATCTTAACAACAGGTGCTACAACTCCAAAGGTATTCGTGGCTCACTTACCCCCAGTCAATGCCTTCAGTTTCACGACAAATTAAAAAGTCCTTCTGTGGCGATGCCAGGAACACCATATTATAGCCAACATCTATTTTGGAATTTTTGGAAAAAATCTGACAATACTATAAATAATGTCACTGGGGGGCTCACCAACTTTGGTGAGAATTAAGCCTCATGGTTTTTAAGGCAATGTCTAAGCCGAAAATGAAACACATCGCGGCGGCTGGCTTCTTGCTTTTGGGATGCGCTTATATTGGCTCTCGAATCTATATCACACAGCAAAAAGTTGTGACTTACTCAAATGAAGTCCGCACACTATTAGGAAACAATTTAGTTCCATTAGAAAATGTCCCCTACAACAAAGTCATTGGATATCAACCTAAGATTGAAGAAGTCGATTTAGGTCGACTTCTATTTAATGACCCTATCTTGTCCCGCAACAATGACACTAGCTGTGCCACCTGCCATGCCTCTAATCACGGCTACGCCGACGGAAATTCACTTTCAGTGGGTTCGCTAGGACGGGGCGGTCCCAATGGTAAAAATGTAGGAAAACATTTTGGAGAAGGTGTCTTGGCCGATCAACGTGACTGTGGCGACGATGGCTTTGGCGTTGAATGCAGACATCATATGTTTCGAAACACGCCTAGCACCATGAACGCCGTCTATCGCGCCGATCCCAACTCTGACCAAGGCTTGTTATGGGACGGACGCTTTGGGAATTTACTTTTTCAAGTTTTGCTTCCCATTCACACTCCCGAAGAATTATGTGGAACCAATCCTATCGTCTTTAGAGACAAAGAAAATCTATTCAGAAAGGGCGGCCCCATCTTTGATACACCCGTGCTTGTTAAGCATAGTCACATTAGTGACAAGCGTTCGGGAGCTGATTTGGGCCGATTCCATGCACAACCGGAATTGATTAGCGAAATTCCACTCTATAGAGAGACGGGTATTGCCAGCTTCCCCACACGCAACGAATGCACTGCGCTTGCCATTGCAAAGATCCGAAAAATTCCTGAGTACAGAAGCCGTTTTGAAAAAGCCTATGGGCCCGATGGTTTGTCGGACCTTAATATAGGTCGCGCACTCGCTTCTTTTATTTCCACCCATGTCACAAAAAATAGTCCCTACGATAAATTCACCCGCGGAGACAGCTCACTCAGCAAACGCCAGCTTGATGGCCTTGTTATTTTTTCTTCCGAAGTAAACAAAAGTATTATGGTTGGTTCGGCTAAGCTTAAAGGGGCCGGCTGCATAGAATGTCATAGCGGTCCGTTGCAGGGCGGACATAGTTTTGAAACTTTGGGTGTGGTGAGTGATCGTCGAAGCGCCCTAAGCACCCCACAACAAGTTTTTGCAAAAAGCGGCTTTGTTTCGACGACAAACAATCACCGAGGACTCATGGCTCCTTGCCACGTGGCAGGTCAGACCGCAAGCAACGAAGGAACCTACGGCCCTGACATCGGATTCGCACTTACGACAGGCGAAAGATCAGATTGTTTTAAATTTCGAGTGCCCTCTCTTCGCAATGTTATTGAAACATATCCTTACTTTCATCATGGCACAGCACGTGGCCAAGGAAAGTTATCGGGTACGCCCTTAGAACGCTCACTGGAAGCTCTCAAAGATGTGATTGAATATCACATTAGAGGTCCCATAAATCCACGCATCATAGCCTCAACCCAAATTGGAAAAACGTACTTTGATCCGTTATTTCAGCATGACCCCTATGTGCCTAGAGGGTTTCTACATTTTTATCCCGGGCATGAAGAAATAGAATCTGTTGATTTGTCAGAATATGAGAAAGAAGCTTTGCTAGATTTTATTGCCTTTGGCTTATGGGATCGCGATGCTGTGAGAGTGGGCGATTTGGGAAATTCACTTGAACATCCTACTCGTGTTCCTAGCGGATTCCTTCCGACCATGACACGTGATGATGGCAATCAACTAGAGTTGCCGCCAAACTTTGATTGAGACGACTAAAAAGGTCGACCGCCGTTAATTAGAAGTGGAACTCCGGTTCGATCAAATGAAAAATCAAACGATCTATATGGTGAAAAACCTAGTCCATCGCAATTGGTTAATCCCGCGACAGGCCCATCTAAATTCGGACTCACTGACGCAATAACGGCTCCCGTATTTTGGGTCACTACGATTTCTAGCACAGGCGAAAATATGGCGTCGATCTGACTATGACTATTAACCTGAGCGGGATCTTCACTATAAAAAGTACTCGGAAAATATCCTGCCGTCATAACTTGCGAGCCGCCGGGTGGAATGCTCCAGGGGACATCTGCGGGCAGAGTAGGCGAACCTGGCGTCGGAATAGAGAAACTTGTCGTGGAGGCACAAAGATACAATCGATGATTGGGAAAATTATTTCTACCAACCTGGGCAGCTCCCCACCTAGAACCAGGAAGCATTTTTAACAGTCCAGATTGCGAATCTGTCGATGAAATATTGCTGATGGTAATTGTGACCTGCATAATTCCCGCAACAGCAGCACCCGCCGCCGTCCCGGATATACCATTGGCGATGACTCGATTAAAATAAGCAGGCAATCGCATGGTTCTTTGAGCTTGTGCATTTGTCGCGCCCAGAAGAAGGCAGCAAAACACCACACAATCAAAACATCTAAAAATAGTTGAGACCCACAAACGACGAAGCATCATACCTTTTAGACTAACAATGTTTATTTCGAATTCAATGTTACGAAGGATTAAAAGCGTAGCCCTTATATGGCGCGATTCGAAATTTGCATCAAAATCCAATTTTTTAGCAACGAACTTAAAGGCTCAATCTTAAAATCATCAACGGAAAACCACCGAGTCTCTTCCGCGCTTTCATTGTCCCCATGATAATGAATTTGATTTTTTTGAACTTCGTCAATTTTTACTTCATAGAGAATGCCCACCCAATGGCAATCTACTATTGTTCCATCGACATTCCCCCAGGTCGTTAAGGCACCCAAAGAATCGAGAAGTAAGAGGTCTTGGTGAGAGATCTCCAGTGAACATTCCTCTTTTAATTCGCGAATAAGCGCGGGAATGGGTGCCTCCCCAAATTCTATACCACCCCCAGGCAAGCTCCATTTTCCGGCATTGGGACCGATGGCCTGCTTTACCATAAGGGTCTTGCCTTCAAATTGAATCCACGCATACGCCCCAACCCGAGTTTTTTTGCCCCTAGCTATCATAAAATTAAATCTATCAGCCCTAGAGACTTGAGCAATAGCCGATTTAGTTCTAGCTTAATGACCCGGCGGGGCCCATAACTCAGTTGGTTAGAGTAGGTGGCTCATAACCACTTTGTCGGGGGTTCAAGTCCCTCTGGGCCCACCATCATTCATAAGATTTCAATCGAACGCAGTGAGCATTGGAAGCTTATGAATGATTGTTGTGTCTAAAGACTTGAACCACGAAGTGAAGCAACTAACTAAATGTTAGTTGCGAAACGAGGTGGCAAGGCGGCATGGAGCGCACGCGGAATGAACGCCTTGCGGCAAGTCCCTCTGGGCCCACCATTCTTCGCAGTCAAATTATGACTGCAGTCATAATTTGATGCGATGAGGTCGTTTGAGACAAGCACAAAGCGTAGCGACGTGCGCCAGTCGAGAACTCGGAAGCATCAGCTTCCGCTGCATCTCGCTTTAGATCGTTGACCTAATATTAGAATCTAAAAAACTAACTTACTTAATTTGCTCAACAGCAAGGGTTTCGTAACCAGTACGAGCGTTCACTAAGTAGCTCAAAGTATTGTCACTCACAAAAGAGTCGTCTTCCATACCTTTAGGTACGGATGAGTTCAATGACAGAGTGAATTTAACAGACGTCGTTCCAAGCGAATTCGTTTCATTCAAAATAATTTTTACGTTTTCGTCAGTCCAGACAACCAACTTATCTCGGTCACGACGGTATGCTTGGTTATTGTTTTGAGATTTATCAAGAGCAATTGTAAGATCGTTCTCTACGATTGGCATTAAGTTGGATGTTTTAGCTCGGATACTAATGCCCGTTTGGTCTTCATTTATCAAAGCAAGCGAGAAATAACGAGTACTCCATTTTCCATTTCCGATAAGTGTCACAAGTTTGTCTTTCTCAGAATACTTTGCGTAAATTTCAGTGTGGTTGCATCCGCGGTCTAAATACCAAATGCAGGCAGAAAGTGCCTGATTTAGTTCGTAAAGTTCAGTAACAATTTTATCGGTCTTGGTATCTACAACTACATTGACGGCCCACTGGTCCAATTTATTTTCAATGCTTTCAATGTAAAGCAAATCGCCTGCAGCAATTTTTTCAAAATCAATTTCATCAGCCATGAATACCGGCACAGTCCATCCAATATCCAATCGGCCTTCGTGATCAGAATTCCATTCACTCTCGTGCATAAAATACTTCTGTTGAGTTACAGGATCTTTGTGAAGAACAGCTGGAGCGGCAAGGGCAGCGAAGCTCAAAAGAGAGCAAAGACCTAGGGATAAAAAAGTCAGTGAAGGTAGTTTCATATATTCTCCATTCTTGAAGGGTTGGGGTTGTTACAAGGGCCGAAATACGCCCCATGGCGCCACGAGTCAACGCTAATTTCAGGGCGGCTTAGGCCCTGGAGACTAACGAGCTAATGACTTACTTTCATTAGTGAAGCAAGAAAGTTTAAAATCTTTCTACGAAGCCCATAATCACGATTTTTTAAATTCTCAAGATTTGAATGGTCTAAAGACTTTAAAAGTTCGCAGCTCATCTTTGAAAAATTTATAATTCGCTCGTAGTCCACAAATTCTAGGCGATCGTCATCCACAAGAAGATAAACCGGATTTGAAATGAAATTGATGATGGGCACCCCATGAGCGTGGAAGTCCCCGCCATCTGTGGGCGGATAATTTCCAAGTGGGCTTTCTGGTGGCAATATGAGTGCTGGAAAAATTTTGTATTTCAATAGAAGCTTTTCCAGTCTCCTCACCAAGCCCTTATTAAAACTACAAAATATACCTGGCGTTTCAGCCCTCGCGGCAGAAACAAGTTTTCCATTTTCCTCTACGGCAGAAAATCCAAAGTGCTCCATCCATAGAGCAAGACTTGTTTTGCCCAAAAGCTCAGTCGATGCCTCTATAAATTTACGTGTCCCAATGGATCCATAAAAATGTCCGGCCGTTGCGATAACATAAACTGAATGTTTAAGCTGCGGAATTTTTTTTATCTCTTCAACCGTTTTAATCAAAGCAGCCATACCACTTGAGTCTTCGACTGCATTTAAAAATGGGGTATCGTGATGGCAACCCATCAAAAAATTGTTTGGGCCCGAACCCGGAATCACGCCGATGATATTTGATGTGGAACTCTGAAAACTTTGGCCCTTAAGAAGAAGTCTCAGCTCCTTAGATTCGTTCATCGCCTGACGCAGCTTTTCGTTCTGGAGTCCCGACACCCAAAGTCCTGGAATGGGTTTTTTGAGAATATCATCGCCCTCCCGAAAACCATACGGCGCAAAGTAGCGACAATTATTTCCAGGCTGATTTTTAAGCACCCCAATAAATCCAACTGCACCGGCCTTTGCTGCCTTATGATAGAGATCCCAATGCAAACGTATCCAGGTTGCCGGATGAATAGTTGAATTTGGGATTTCATTTTCTGGGTCAATGCATTTGAGGGCCATCGCCTTTAACTGCCAACCAACTAAATCTGGAAATTCAAACTCGACCACGGCAATTTTTCCATGAATGGAATCATGCAGCTCATCAAAATTTTTGGGATTTAAAAATACGAGTGGCGCCTTAACTCCTTCAGCGGAACTAAAGGCAGTATAGGGAATATAAAAAGATTCTATAATCTCGTCGTCCAACTTTAGTGACCATTCACGACACTCCCAGGCCGTGATAGGAATTTCTTGTTTGCGCGGATTCAATCCTAGCGCCTGAAAGCGACTAAATATTTCGTCTTCAAAGAGTTTCCCTATTTTTGAACCAGGATGTTTGATCCCGAAATGATAAAAATGCTCAACAAGAGCGCGTAATTCTGTATCAGATGTTGAACCTTCCACAATGTGCCTAAGATCTTATTCTAACGCTTTTTGGTTCTAAAAATATAATCCCACAGTGTGCACGAAATCCCCATATTGGTTGTGGGATGCACGTGGTGAATGAGATGATGCTTTCGTACGGCCTGAAACCATTTCCACTTGTAGGTCCAGTGATGAGTGCCGTGATGAAGAGCGCAGTACAAAATGTATCCGGTCCAAATAAAGGCCATGCTTAGTGCCACTCGCCCAGCATGAAAGCCAAATCCCATCACCAAGACAGGATAAAATGCCGCAAACAAAGTTGAATTGATATACCAAGGAATTCCCATCAAATCTTTGGGGTGGTCGTGATGAATGTTGTGCCCGTGGCTGATGACCGAGGTCCAATCGTGATACGGAAATTTATGCAGTCCATACTCAAGTAAGGTCCAAAACAGATAGCCGCTGATGGGGATATAAATCCACTCAGCAAGCGTAAGAGGCGTAGGGCTCTGCCAAACAGCCACATAAATCAGGGCGAGAACGATTGAGATATTAACCACGTATCCAAAAAAATAGTTAAATCGTGAACTGCTGAGTTTTTGAATTTTTTGGTATGACGTTTCTGCCAACTGGTCAAATGTGCTCATTTTTTGAATCCTATCGCTCTTTATAATTGATTTCCAGCCCTCAAAAAGACTGTCAAATATTTAGACACCCGTTGTATTAAAAAACAACAATTTCCGTCATCCCCCAATATAACCCACTCTCGAATGGCCCCAAACTTGCTCTATATGAGGCATCAGGTGGGGACTTGATTTATGGGGAATATGATAAAAATTCAATGGCATTATTTGGGTCTTGCCGGACTCGTTTTCACGCTTAGCCAGCCTTTGGCCATCGCTGAGGATTTAGATCATAGCAATTCAGCCGCCGGGCAAGAAAAACGCATTTCTGCGATGGACGATTTTATGAATCGATATTTCATGAAAGACTCCCCCATTCGCGCCGCCGAAGAACGATCCACCCCAATGGCTGAAGCTGACTTAGTTGTTCATTTTTTCCAACAAGGACCCGAAGGTAATGGCGTCTTTAAAGAGCTCAAAGTCTTGTCTGGCAAAAGATGCGAAAAATCTGAGGATATGGAATTCGCTATGCGCTGGGAACGAGGCGCTGACGGAGTCCTACGACCCACCGATGCAACGATGATGGTTGGTCCGCATTATAGCTTTAAAAATCGCGTAGATAAAAAAGGACTCTATGATAGATACAACATTCCTCAGCCTTTGATGGGAGAATATTCTCCATTTGGCTTAGAAGCCGGTGATTTTTCAAGCGCCTTTGCCGGAGAAGAGTTTCAAAAATTTACCTCCAATGGAAAATTGCAAGTTACAACTTTATTGGACCAATCTTCTGACTCTGAAATGAAATTTAAAATAACGGAGCCCGGCCGGGCTCCGTACAATACAACCGTTGACCTCCAGGATGATGCTTATCTTAAAACGGGATTTGGCAGAGCAAGCCTTATGCCTTTTGCTGTAAAATTCACTCCAAAAAATACACCCTTTGACGGCAAGAATGCCCCTTTATTTACAGATAAAACTTGGCTTCGACGAGATGACGATGGAACCGCCATACATGGCGCCGATAAACATCACCTTTGCTGCAGACCAGACAATGCAGGCTCAGCCGGATGTGCCCGCGTAAATTCAACCTTTGCAAAAAGAACTTTTGAAGCTTTCCGGAAACATCTTGAAGACAATGGTGCCGTCGTCAGTGACGAAGGGAATCTGTACATTCAGGAGCGAGAAGTTGAAGATTCCAAGGGAAGACATGTCGCCGACAAGTTAGTCGATACACCAGAGAACCTTAAAAATATTAAGGCCCTCTTAGCTCTAAGATCCAAAACATCCATCAAAGGTCTTGTTATGACATCTCCCGTAGGCATGGCAAAATTTTACAGATCAAGAAATCTAGCCCTATGGAATGAAGTTCAAAAGGCCTATCAAGAGCACAAGCTAGGTCCTGAACTCACTCAGTTGTTTGACAAAACAGAAGCTATTAAAGGTCAAATTATCAAACTTATAAAAGCCAAGGGGGATCAAGCAACTATTGATAACCTAAAAGCGATCAACAAAGATTTGATTTCAAAATATGAAGACATCGTAAAAACGACAGCAGAAAGTCCAAGGACATTATTCAGCGATCTACACCCCAGTGTCCAAAAAACTTATCTCAACAACAAACAAGCACTTCTCTACGAAAAAATTGCCCGGGATAATCCTTCTGAAGCCAACAAACCCATGTCGGATTTAACGAAGGAAGAACTTGATCTTTATGCCGCGAACAAGGCAGATACTCACCACGCCGTCGGAAGAGCGCTTGAAGAATTTTATGACCTCCAATACGGCAAAGACATTCCGCAGAAATGCCTTGATCAAATTGCTGCCTTTAAAGAATATAAGCCTGCTACACCCAAAAAAGCCATTCCCGTCGTAGAGCCAAAAGTATTAAAAGCCATTCCAATTCAGTAAATTAGCTTTTGCCTGTACAATTAGAGTTGAGATGCGCCGAATGAGAAACTTAAAAATCCATACCGGCTATAGTGTTTTTAAGATTGCTATCAGCTTGTATGTTTTTTCAGGTATGGCAGCAGAATCTCCCTGTACCATTTTGGTAAATCAAATAGGGGAAATTTTTGAGCCAATTGCAGCTGAAAATTTTTGGTCAAAAGATTTTCGTCCAGAATGGGCAACTTCCCACAAGGTAGAATCACGTCATACCGCAATTGGTCAAATTGAATTGATCATCGACAATACGATTCGAAGCAATCAGAGCAAAGGCATTAGCAAACAAGAATATCTAAATTCTTTTTTAGAGAATCAAATGCCATTGGCAGATCCTTGGGTACATTTGCCCTTAGAGCGCAAAACAGAATTTAATGGCGTCGCAACTCAAACCACACCCTATGATCAGGGTTTAAAGGTCACTCTCAACAAGGGAGAAAAAGTTTTCCTCGTTGTCGAAACACCAGATTCTACACGAACTCAGTTTCACCGAGCCTTTGTGGGCTGGGGATCTAACGAATATTTTTGGCCCCCTAAAACTTTTAATTTGGTCGAAGGCAGAGTTAGCAATTTAGGTGAAATTGTTGGTGTAGGTGAATTTGAAAATCAAATTCTAGTAGGTCGAGAGTCGACACATATTGGCCGCGTAGAAGCAATTCTTAAACCAGGTGACCAGCTGGAATTAAACTTTGAAAGCGAATCCGCAACCTACAACCGTAGTTTTTGGGAACGACAAAGAAAACAGGATCCCGCAAAATCAATGGAAAGTTTCGGCCCAGGAAAAGTGTCGGAACATAGCCCCACTCAACAAACAGCGATCATTAGGGAAAACGGAAGAATAGAAAACAATGGTGCTTTCCTATGGGGACTCAACAAGTCACCATTTAGAAATATTGACTCCCTTAAGGTTGATGGACAATCAGTTATTCGCGAACGATCTTCCGAGTGGAAATAAGAAAAAATAAACAATTTGCTCAAACAATCTGGCTCAAACGATCTGGCTCAAACGATCTGACTAGACAATTTGACTAGACAATCTGACGGTGGCACTCAATGCAATGCAAAGCTTCAGGCATGGCTTTCAGCCTTTTTTCTTCAATAAGCTCTTGGCATCCCTGACAAATTCCATAGGTACCTTCGTCTATTCGCTTAAGCGCCTCATCAATTCGGTTGCTTCTCTGAACGGCTTGATGCTTTTTGGCTTTTGAAAGATGTTGCTGCTGAATCGCATCCATTCGCGTAAGTCTGCCAATGGGTTCATCCAAGTTTACGGTTTTAGAATCACTTTCAAAAGCTCTGATCAATTTTTCGGTCTCAGCCTTGCGCTTTAATAATATATTCTTAAAGTCGGCAAGACGAGAGGCTTCCATGAAGTCGCTATCAATTCTCTATTAAGTCGCTATCAATTTTCTACAAAAGATTTAAGGTGTTTGGCCCTAGATGGATGGCGCAATTTTCTTAAGGCTTTGGCCTCAATCTGGCGAATCCGCTCACGAGTTACCGAGAAATCTTGACCAACTTCTTCCAAAGTATGGTCAGATCGTTCACCAATACCAAATCTCATACGTAGCACTTTTTCTTCACGTGGAGTCAGAGTTGCTAAGACTTTACGCGTTTGCTCAGAAAGATTTAGGTTGATCACAGCTTCACTTGGATTGATGGCCGTTTTATCTTCAATAAAGTCTCCAAGATGCGAATCTTCTTCTTCACCAATGGGCGTCTCAAGAGAGATAGGCTCTTTTGCAATTTTTAAAACTTTACGAACTTTTTCGACTGGCAATTCCATTTTCGCCGCAATTTCTTCAGGCGTGGGCTCGCGACCGATTTCCTGCATGAGGTAACGGCTCGTTCTAACAAGTTTGTTAATGGTCTCAATCATGTGAACAGGAATACGAATGGTTCGTGCCTGGTCAGCAATAGCGCGCGTGATAGCCTGACGAATCCACCAAGTAGCATAAGTCGAAAACTTATATCCACGGCGATACTCGAACTTATCTACAGCCTTCATCAAACCAATGTTGCCTTCTTGAATAAGATCGAGAAACTGTAATCCACGGTTTGTATATTTTTTAGCAATTGAAACAACCAGTCGAAGGTTAGCTTCAACTAGCTTAGCTTTTGAAAGGTCGGCCTTTTGCTCGCCTTCCACAATTTGGTTGTACATCTTTTTGAGCATGTCGATACTCAAACCAGATTGAATCTCAACCTCATCAAGCCTTGCCGCTTGTTCTTCTAAAATTTGATCCAATATAGTGATGTCTTGAAGAGTACGATTTCCAGCCTGTTTGAAGGCTTCAAGCTTCCTAGATGGATCTTGAAACTTTGCTTTAAGGTCTTTGTAATCATCAACAGATCGACAACGAACTTTTCCTAGTTCTCTGGACAACGTAAGCTCAGAATCTTCAATGATCTGAACATAGCTTTTCATTCTTCCAACAATACGGTTGATCGTTTTTCTGTTAAATGAAATTTCTTGAAAGGCCTGGAACATTTCGTCGCGCTTTGAAACAAGCGCTTCTTGTTTGGCGTCTTCAACTAAAAGCGATTCGAATTCCCTAACCTTGTCGATTGCTTCGATGATTCTCTTTTTATAATCTTCTTCGTTGATCTCGGGATCTTCTTCGTCGAGTCCACGAACCACATCACGCACTCTGATTTTACCAGCACGAATTCGCTCACCAACCGACAAGACTTCTTGAATTCCGATTTGAGAGTTCAAGACGACGTCCATGACTTCGGCTTCACCCTCTTCAATTTTTTTAGCAATCTCAACTTCACCGTCTTTGGTGAGAAGAGGAATCGAGCCCATTTTTCGAAGATACAATCTTACAGGATCATTCGCCTTCTGTAGGACATCTACCGAAGCTTCTTCGCCATCTGAATCTTTGGCATCGCGCCCCTTTCCTTTGGTCGAGGCAGGAATAGTTTCTTCGACATCGTCAGCCGACTCAACAAGTTGAATCTCTTGATCGATTAAATATGAAACTGCGTCTTCAAGTTGCTCCGAAGAACTAACTTCTTTTGGTAAAGCATTGTTAATTTCTTCGTAAGTAAGGAAACCTTTTTTCTTACCTAAAGTTGCCAGATTCTTTAAAGCTGTTTCTGGACTTTGCTTGGCTACTTCTGCAATTTCGGCATCCAGCGCTCCAGTAGATTTTGCTTTGTTCGCCGGTGCACCAGTCGCTGGTACAGCAGTCGTCACCTTAGTTTCATTTGCAGCAAGAGCTTCGGTCGCAGAAACCTGGCTAGAATCAGACTGCGCCTTGGCAGTTTTCGTTTTAGTAGTTTTTGCGGAAACGTCTGCCTTAGCAACCTTAGTTGTCTTCGCAGTAGTCTTCGCAACTGTCTTCGCAGCTGTCTTAGTGGTTGTCTTCGCAACTACTTTAGGCTCAGTTGCTTTTGCAGTAACCTTTTTTGTGGATTTTACGGCTGCCTTTTTACTGGGAGTTTTTGCAGAAACCTTTGTCGTAATTTTTTTAGCTGTCGTTTTTGTCGCGGCTTTTATTTTTGTCGATTTTTTTGCAGTAGTTTTACTAACAACTTTGTTTTTAGCTTTGTTATTAGTTTTGGCCGCAGTCGACTTGGTCTTTTTCAGAGGCATTCTTACAAGGGTCTCCCTTAAATTGGTAGCTAGGCTACCTATAAACTTCCGCAGCATAGCCACTTAGTCTTTGTTTTCCAAATTTATTTTCAATGTCTGAACCTTTTGGAGCAAACCCACAGTCATCATGTCATCCGAACTTTTTCTAATTTCTTGTTCAATACGAGCAATTTCTACCTGTGTTTTTTCTTTCCTTAAGCTATAGGACAATTCCCTAAAGGAAATCAAGGCCTTATCCTTAGAAATTGCCTCTTTTGACCTTTCGGGGGCAACCATTCCACGGTAGAGCCATCTACGAAGAAGAGGGTCGACTCCCTCAAGCTCAGCTAAACTCTTGATTAGTTCCAATGAAGGGGACTCCCCAGTGCTAGAGAACTTCTCAAAACAGGCGTTCACAACTGAAAATGCCATCGATCCATCAAACATTTCCATTCTTGTCATCCAACCCTCAGCATCCACAGGACAAAGCTCATCCCAATGACGAATCCAATAAACAAGAAGCTCTTCGGCGGCTCGATCCCATGAATTTTTGCTCACAGGATGATCCTTGAAGGGCTCATATCTATTTGAAATTTCAGTACTTTTTTCCTTTGACCCATAAGAACCTTGTGGTCGCCGCTCCGAATCCACTTGCTCCAATGATTCTTTAAGTTCTTCATTTTTTAGACCCATAAAAGCAGCAATTGGGTTAAGCAAAAGCGCTTTATGGGACGAATCTACGGCACGACTCCATAATTCCTTTATCCGCCGCAATGTTTGATGGCGCCCAAGTTGCTCTTGCCTAGCTTCTTCGAGAGTTTTTAAGATCAACCACTCCAAGCCATCAGGTGCGTCATTTAAAGTTTTCAAAACCTGATCAACATTCAAGGCCTCAGCCTTTAGCCACTCATCGGGATCTTTGCCCTTCATCTCAGAAAACACTCGAATGTCCCAGGAGGCTTCCTGCAAAAGTGGCAAACTTCTTTTTGTAGACGCCACCCCTGCCTTGTCAGCATCCAATACAAGAATCATTTTGTTGGTGAAGCGTTGAAGTTCCTTGATGTGCTCGGGAGTCAAGGCAGTGCCCATCACGGCAACGGAAGGAATTCCCCTGCGATGAAAAGCCCATTGATCAAAAAAACCTTCAACCAAACAGACAAAGGCAGACTGATTGATAAGTGGGATGGCTCGATCCAAACCATACAAAACTTCTTTTTTCTTAAAGAATGAACTCTCTGGCGAGTTTTTGTATTTTGGATTTTTAGTTGTGATTTCAGAAAGCGTTCGTCCAGAGAAGGCAATGATACGACCACGACGATCTTTGATGGGAATCATCAACCGATCTTGAAAAAAATCGTAAGTTATTCCGTTATACGTTCTGCTCAATCCGGCGTCTTGAGCCACATCTAGCAACCCTGCTTCTTTCAATTTTTTTGAAAGCATGTCAGGAGCTTCCGGCGCAAAACCCAACTGAAGATCTTCGATTTCCTCAGCAGATAGCCCTCTTGTATTTATTAAATAATCCCAGGCCTTTTCGGCCCCTGGAGTTTTTTTCTGCTGCAGAACGTAGGCGTAATAGGCGCCACTTCTGTTAAGCGCCTCGAGTCCACGCTCTCTATTTGATTTTTGTTCTTTGGATTTCGCAACATCTTTAGCCCCCATTTTTGGAAGCTCAATTTGTAAAGTTTCAGCGAGCTCTTTAAGAGCTTCCATAAAACTTAGGCCTTCAACTTCTTCAAGAAACTTAAAGACATCTCCACCCTTTTGACAGCCATAACAAAAATATAAATTCTTTCTAGCATCAACATTGAACGATGGCGTTTTTTCCTTATGCCCAGGCAAAGGGCAACACGCCTTGAATCCCGTCGAGGTTTTTACAAGCTTCGTATGCTTGGCAACAATTTGGCCAAGATCAACACGATCTTTGATCTCGTCCTTAATTTCAGGAAGACTTTTCAATTGATAGTTTTCCTACCCCAAAACTTTTTTTACGGCAGCTTGCACAGCTTTGCCATCAGCACTGGCTCCGACTTTCGTCATAACGTTTTTCATCATGACACCCATGCCGGCACCGCCTGCTGGTAGCGTGTCTTTGATTTGGGCATGAACAGTTTTTACAATGGCCAACAAATCATCTTCGCTCAATTGCTTTGGTAAAAATTCTTGAAGCACTGATATTTCATATTCGGCTTCTTTGACTGTTTCCTGCCGTCCCAGCTCCTGAGCCTGAGCAAGCGTTTCTCTCACTTGCTTTTCTAATTTGATGACAGTTTTTAAGACTTCGTCATCGCTCATGTCTTTGCGTTCATCGACTTCGATTTTTTTGATAGCACTGGTGATATTGCGCAAAACTTGAACGCGTTCTGCATCGCGAGCTTTCATGGCCGTTACCATGAGAGATTTGATTTGATCTTTTAGTGTAGACACTTAACCCCCTTAATGAACGAAGGGAGCTGCTCCTAAAAGCCGCCCCCCCTACTTTGATTAAAAAATTCGCACTAATTAAATACTAATTAAATACAGATTAGCCGCGAAATGGTGTGGTGCGAGGACCACGACTTTTCTTATCAAGACGTTTTTGAGCGGCAATCGCTTTTTTCTTTTTCTTGATAGAAGGTTTTTCATAATGCTCGCGTTTACGAACTTCTGTAAGGATTCCGGCTTTTTCACATTGCTTTTTAAAGCGACGCATAGCTGAATCGAAGTTCTCGCCTTCTCTAACTTTTACTATTGGCATTTAAAAATCACCTCCTAACTGCATAAATTTAAACGAAGTCTGTTTCTTCCACGAATGAGGCAGTGGCGTCAACTGGAATTATTCTGTCTCGCGCTCGACCTGAGCTCCCAAACTTCGGAGCTTTTGCTCCATCGCCTCGTAGCCTCTGTCTAAGTGGTAGATTCTTTTGACTTCGGTCTCTCCCTGAGCGACCAAAGCTGCCATCACAAGACTGGCACTGGCCCTAAGATCGGTTGCCATCACGGGAGCACCGTGTAAATTTCCACGTTTCCCCTTGATGATTACGCTTGATCCATTGATCTTAAGATCGGCCCCCATCCGCGCAAGTTCGGGAACATGCATAAAACGATTTTCGAAAATTTTCTCGGTTACCAAGCTATCTCCCTGAGCTTGGCTCATCAAAGTCACCCACTGAGCCTGCAAATCGGTCGGGAAACCGGGGTAAGGTTTGGTTGTAATATCAACAGGTCTGATAGTATCGGATCCGATAACCCGGATATAATCTTTGCCGCGCTCAATCGTGGCTCCGGTCTGCTCCAAATATTGAAGAGGCAATTCTAGGTCTCTCGAATCGGCGCCCTCAACCGTAACATCGCCTCCCGTTAATTGCGCCGCGAATAAATAAGTAGCAACCTCAATGCGATCGGGTGGAATCGCGAAGTTCATCGGTTTAAGCGAAGTGACTCCCTGAATTTCAATTCTAGAAGTCCCTTCTCCGACAATTTGTGCGCCCATTTGCCTCAAAGCGCGAATGAGTCCAGCAACTTCAGGCTCTGCCGCTGCATTTTCGAGAATGGTCGTGCCTTTAGCGAGCGTTGCTGCCATGACCGCATTTTCCGTTGCGCCAACCGATACCAATGGAAAAACAATGTGCGCTCCCTTGAGGCCATTTTGATGAGTAGCTTCCACATAGCCACTACTTTGCTCAATACGCGCACCTAATTTTTCTAGAGCCATCAAATGCAAATCAATAGGGCGAGCACCAATGGCACATCCACCAGGAAGGGAAACGCGAGCCCTGCCTGTTCTTGCAAGCAGTGGCCCCATACAAAAAAAGCTTGCGCGCATTTTTCGAACATAATCATAGGGCGCTTCGGAATTAGTAACTTGAGAAGCATCAATGCTCCAGTCACAAGCAAAGTTATTTTTAAAGCTTTGCTCAACGGGGCAGCCAAAATGTACAAGAATACGCTGACAAAATTCCATATCAGCGAGTCGAGGGACATTGCTAATGCGGTGCTTTCCTTCGGCAAGTAGTGAGGCGAAAACGACGGGGAGGGCGCAGTTTTTTGAGCCTCCAGCCTGAATCGTGCCTTTTAATTTTACGGGTCCCTGAACAACAAATTTATCCATAGGTATGAAGCCTAGTACACGGGCCAGAAACTAACCAGTACAGCTTCTCAAAAATCACGCTCACTAAGCTTTTGAGAAATAAAAAAATCGATCTTTGCCTGACATATCTTTTTCGATATTGCCGCGCAGGGTGAGAAAATTCTCTTTTGAAAAATTTTCTATCCAAGTGGCTTGAGCGGGACCCAATTCAAATCCACCAATGCCTCCCGAAGCTAACATCAAGGAAGAAATTTTTAGCAAATCGCGATAGGGACCTGAGGCATCTGGATATTGGGCGAGATCCGCAGGATACAGGGCCGAAGAAGGCTCATATTTTATAACATTTGAATCGGCCTCATCGGATTCACCACTATAACCACGTCCCTCCAGACCACTTATGTAAGGTGGATTTGAAACAATAACCTGGAGCGGATTGCTAGGCGAAAAATTATTCCAAGATGTCGGAGAGATATGACAATTATTTTTAAAGTTTCGAAATTTTTCAAAAAGGGCCTCTACGTTTTTCTTTAGATAAACGAGTGCCTCCGCCGAATTTTCAACAAGGTGAAGCGACACTTTTTCTGACGGAAGAATGTTTTTCTGCAAAAGCGACTCAACAATAGCAAGCCCCAAACAACCCGAACCGGCACCAAAATCAACAATGTTCCAATGCTCAAAGTAGCGCGACTTAGCTGCAATTTTTTTATAAATATTTTCCGCAAGCTCTTCGGTCTCTGGTCTAGGAATAAGGACGCCAGGTCCCACCGCCAAATTCAATCCTAAAAATGGCACATGCCCAAAAATATAGGCGAGTGCTTCGCCAGATTTTCTGCGATCAAAGGTTGCTCGAACATAATCTTCGACACTGGAAATGCTATTTTCTTTTTGTCGTTTTTCGGCTTCAGCAATAACCCACTGCCACTCATGCGAAAAATTTTCTTTTAAAAATTCCTTTTGAAGAGCCAACAAATTAGACGAGAGCTCCAAGACTACAATTCCATTTCGCCTTTTAGTGCAAGCGTCTGGTAGTGGTCAGCAAGGCCTCTAATAAAAGACTCCACATCACCATTAACAACTTCGTCGATGTTATAGGATGTCATTCCAATTCGATGATCCGTCACGCGCCCCTGCGGAAAGTTATAGGTCCTGATGCGCTCGTTGCGCATCCCTGTTCCAACTTGCGCTCTACGCTGAGTAGCGATGGCATTATCTTGCGCGGCCTGCGCGGCCTCGAAGAGTCGCGATCGCAAAACTTTCATGGCCTTCGCTTTATTTTTATGCTGTGAGCGTTCGTCCTGACAAATGACCACAGTATTTGTCGGTAAGTGTGTGATGCGAACGGCCGAATCTGTGGTGTTTACGTGCTGTCCACCCGCTCCACCGGCTCGCATCACATCTATGCGCAAATCATTAGGATTGATATCAATATCGACTTCATCGGCTTCCGGCAGCACGGCCACTGTCGCCGTACTCGTATGAACTCTGCCCTGAGTTTCTGTTTTGGGCACACGCTGAACTCTATGAACACCGGTTTCATACTTGAGCCAGCTATACACTTCGTCTCCCGAAACACTAAAGATAACTTCTTTGTAACCCCCAGCCGTTCCATCGGAAAGACTTAGTAATTCAACACGCCATCCTTTTTTTTCAGCAAAGCGTCGGTACATTCCATACAAATCGCCAGCAAAAATACTCGCTTCGTCTCCACCAACTCCGGCGCGCACTTCAACAATGGTATTTTTTTCGTCGTTAGGATCTTTGGGCAACAATAGGACCTGCAAAGATTTAAGATCCAAATCTAAAACCGGTTCTAGTGAATCTATTTCTTCAGAGGCCATCGCCTTAAGTTCGGGGTCTTTTTCTGTTGAGAGCAATTCCCGAGCTTCCGTATAGTTTTTAAACTTTGCCGCATAATCTTTATAGGCATCCACAAGCTTTTCGAGGGCCGCACGCTCTCTCGACAATCTTTGAAAAGTTTTTTGATCAGCAATAACAGCCTGCTGACTCACTTGTTCAGTGAGGTAATCAAACTGCTTAACGGATTCTTCGAGACGTGTCCGTAATTCTACTGGTATGTGATGTGCCATATTTTGACAATTCTATGCAAGTTCTTAGCTATTCATATTATCGATGAACTCTTGGTTTGTTTTGAAACGCTTAAGTTTATCGAGAACAAACTCCATACTGTCGATGGGGCTCATCGGAGATAAAACTTTTCTCAAAATCCAAAGTTTCTGCAAAGTATCATTGTCGATCAACAAATCTTCTTTTCGTGTTCCAGATTTGTTAACGTCGATACAAGGGAAAATACGTTTTTCCATAAGTTTGCGATCTAGTGCAATCTCTTGGTTGCCTGTTCCCTTGAATTCCTCGAAAATAACTTCGTCCATGCGGCTACCCGTATCGATCAAAGCCGTCGCGATGATGGTCAAAGAACCGCCATTCTCGATATTTCGAGCGGCACCAAAGAATCGTTTAGGTCGTTGTAGTGCGTTGGAATCAACACCACCCGATAAAATTTTACCAGATGGAGGCACCACAGAGTTATAAGCTCGGCCCAATCGAGTGATGGAATCTAGCAAGACAACAACGTCTTTCTTGTGTTCAACAAGTCGTTTTGCTTTTTCAATGACCATTTCAGCAACCTGAACGTGGCGTTGAGCCGGCTCATCAAACGTTGAATAGCAAACTTCGCCCTTCACACTTCGCTTCATATCAGTAACTTCCTCTGGACGCTCGTCAATCAAGAGGACCAAAAGCACAGCTTCTGGGTGATTTCTAGAAATAGCGTTGGCTATGTCTTGAAGCATGACCGTTTTACCAGCCTTAGGAGGCGCCACAATCAAAGCACGTTGTCCCTTACCAATCGGAGCAAACAAATCGATCACTCGTGTTGTTAGGTTACTGGGATCAAATTCGAGTGTGTACTTTTCTTGAGGATACAAAGGCGTAAGGTTTTGGAAAAGAATTTTTTGACGAGCGACAGAAGGATCTTCACTGTTCACAGAAACCAAATGCATCAAGGCAAAATATCTTTCGCCATGATTAGGGGGTCTCACCGAACCGGCAATGGTGTCCCCTGTTCGTAAATGATTTTTTCGAATTGTACCCGGGCCGACATAAATATCGTCGGGACTAGCAAGATAGTTGTAGTCAGCTGATCTTAGAAAACCAAAGCCGTCTGGCAAAATTTCTAAGACACCTTCGGCATCAATAGCGCCACCGGCTTTTGAATGGGCCTCGAGCAAAGCAAACGTTAAGTCTTGTCTTCGGAGTCCAGAACCGTTTTCAACATAATACTGCTCTGCAAGTTCAACCAATTTTGTGATATTCATTGCGCGAAGTTCGCGAATGTTTAATTTTTCAATGATGGGTTTTTCGAGCTTTGGAGCTGGAGCTTCGTCAACCTGATCGTCAGAATTGGAATTCCCGTTCTGGCTCTCCTCAACCACAGTGGCCCTGGCCTCTCGCCTTTCGGCGTCGGCCTCGGCTCTCGCCATTTTGGCTGCCGCTTCATGCTGAGAAATTTCTTCTGCTGAAACCTCTCCCGCTTTTCTTGTCTTCATGGGTTTTTGACCGTCTTGCGGTCGTTTGTTGCGTCCACCGTTTGATCGGCCTCGCCCTCTTGGTCCATTATTTTTAGAACGTGGCAAATTTTTGCCGTCGGGTTTTGCCGGTTTTTCTGTGCTTTCAGACATTAAAAAATATTCTCCTTAGTGATGATGCCATGATTGTCAGGTCAATTTCCTGAAGTAGCCCAATATATTAGATGTGATTCTGAAAGTTATCCTCAATAAATTTCAATAATTTGATGAAGATGATCCAGACAGATCGTGACATGTCTACGATTCGCCGTGCGCCCTGTCAAGACCTTGCCACTGGCGCATCACTTAATAGCGTGACATATTGTAATTAGAGGGATTTTTCACCAAAAATGGCAGCTTTGATTCGCAAAAAAGACTCATCTGAACTTCAATCTCGTTGGAAAAGTGCGGGCGCTTTTGTTTTTGCCAGCATTGCTTTGATCTTGGCACTTGCCTCGTATCATCCTGAAGACCCGAGCCTCAATACCTTTAGCGCCAACTGGGTAGAGCCTCAAAATGTCCTTGGATATTTTGGATCTTGGGTTGCCGACATATTTTATCAGCTTTTTGGATACACCGCGTGGTTATGGCCCCTTCTCTGGGGAAGCAGTGTCATCAGGTGGGCGGCCGGTGAAGACAAAACGACTTCTGTTTTAAAAACCAGGGATTGGGGCGGCCTTGCTCTCGGCCTGTGCTCAACAACTCTTTTTATTTCTCTTATCAATATCGCTCATAAAAATATGGGATTCCCCCCCGAGGGACTCATTGGAATTGCGCTTTCCAAAGCCAGTGTCCCATTGCTTGGAGTTGTGGGTTCGTACTTTATTGCTACCTTCGCACTCTGGTTTTCGTGCATGATGTGGTGGGAAGAATTGCCCTTTTATATTTTCAAAGCCATTCAAGGAATTTTTGTGAAGATCAAGTTTCCGAAACTATCAGTCACTAGCGGCTTATCCGCAGCTTACGCAAAATATATTGAAGCTCGCCAACAAAAAAGGGCCGCAAAATTGGAAGCCCTTTCTGCCGCGGCTTCGCAAGTTGAGGTCGACGCCACTGACGAAGAATTTGAAGATGAACCAGATGAAGACGACGATGCTTATGAGCATGAATTCGATGGCGCAGAAGATGGAGATGAAGAGTCCGATCTTGACGAATACGGAGAAGGCAACAGACCTACCCTGAGAGTTAGAAGTCCGAAAGCAGACACAGCTCCCGCCAAAGAAAGAACTCGTAACAAATCTGCTAGAAGTGCTGACGAAGTTGATGAATGGGAAACGCCACCCCTTTCGTTGCTTCAATCTGCAAAAACAAAAATTAAAGCCCCTTCCGAAGATCAACTATTTCAAACAGCCGACAAGATAACAAGCGCACTGCAAAGTTTCGACATTGACGGCGAAGTTGTAGAAGTATCCCCGGGACCGACAATCACCATGTATGAATTTCAACCCGCACCAGGAGTGCGTGTGAACAAATTGGTTTCGGCCGCTACTGATCTTGCCATGACCCTTGGTGTTCCTAGTGTTCGCGTTGTGGCACCCATCCCAGGTAAATGTGTCGCGGGAATAGAAGTCCCCAACGCAGAAAAACAAGAAATCGTTTTAAAAGATGTTTATGAAAATACCCGAAATCGTGCGAGCAACTTTAAGCTACCTATGATTTTTGGCGTCGACAATGAAGGCAATCCTATCTGTGAAGACCTAGCGCGCATGCCCCACCTTTTGGTCGGTGGAGCGACCAACATGGGTAAATCTGTTTTGGTGAATTCACTTCTTACGGGATTGCTTTGCAGATTTACTCCCAACGAATTGAAATTGATTGTTGTCGATCCCAAGTTGGTTGAATTCAAAGTATTTGAGGACATTCCACATTTGTTATTACCTATTGTGAATGACCCTGCCGACGCGAGCCAAGCTTTGAAATGGGCTGTTGCAGAAACCAAACGGCGCTACTTAGAAATGCAAAAACTTGCGGCCAAAAATTTAGAGGCCTACAACAATAAAGTCGACGAAGGCAAGGCCGACGGTGGCGAGCGAATGCCCTACATTGTCATCGTCATCGACGAACTTGCTGAGCTCATGCTCACAGCCAAAAAAGATGTTGAGCAAAGTATTGTAAGACTTTCACAGCTTGCACGAGCGGCCGGTATTCATTTGATCATGGCGACACAAAGACCTTCGGCGGACGTTGTGACGGGCCTCATAAAATCTAACTGTCCAAGTCGTGTTTCTTTGCGAGTAGCTTCTGCCAGTGATAGCCGAATTATTTTGGATTGTTCCGGGGCTGAGCAATTGCTTGGTCGAGGCGACATGTTCTTTACCAATGCGGGTCCCATGGGGCTTAAACGTATGCAAGGTTGTTATGTTTCTGACGAAGAAATCGAACGCATTTGTGACTTTTGGAGAGAGCAGGGCGAGCCATCTTATCGCGAAGAAATCTTGAATCCCGAGGAAGATTTACTGTCTAAAATGGAGGGCGATTCAGCCGATGTAGACAAGCTCTTTACCGATGTCATAGAATTTGCTCGAGAAAAAGGCAAAATTTCGACCTCGCTCATTCAGAGGCGTTTCCAAATTGGATACACACGTGCTGCACGAATTATGGATCAGCTCGAAGAGCGTGGCGTTGTATCGGAAGCATCATCTGCTGGTAAACCTCGCGACGTTATACTATAAATTTTTGAAATGAAGAATTTAGCCATCACGGTCCTTTTGCTAGCAAGTGTTTTTTCGCCTGCTAGAACTTGGGCCGAAAAAGTTGATCAACCCAAAAAAACCGAAGGCGACACGCTTAGCTCGCAAACGGAACTTGTTTTAAAAAGCGTCTCGGAACGTTATGCAAAATTGAGAGCATGGTCAGCGCCCTTTGCGCACGAATCATACTCTGTGGCCCTAGGCACAAGCCGCCTGTCAGAAGGCGAATTTATATTTGTTCGCCCGGACAAATTTCGCTTTGTCTTAAATGGCCCTGCAGAAATTTCGGACTTCATTAGCAATGGCAAGGAAGCCTGGTACGTTAGATTTCCGAAGGGACGCAAAGCCCCAGCACTTGTTCAACACTTCAAGGATCTAAAGAATATTGAACTCGATAAATACCTTTTACTTTTGCGAGGTGTTTCGGCCAACAATCCTATTGAAAAGAAAAAGCTTTTAAAATCTTTTTCTGTTGAGAGCTCGCTCGACGATTCAAAAATGTCGTTACTCCTAACCCCAAAAGGGTCATCGGATATCTCGGAGATCAGCATAACATTTGAGCAAACTAAAGAAACTCCCTCCAATGCAAAGATTGTTGATTCTTTGGGCGGAGAAATTAGCATCAAGCTAAAAGATGCTAAGCTCTTAAAAACTATAGAGAAAAACACCTTTGTCCCCAAAATTCCCAAAGGCTCGCAGGTAGAAGAGATCCCATAAACGTTATTGAGTCGGGCCTCGGAAACCTATATAGAGAGAGCCCCATGAAAAATATACATATGATCTCCTTGGGCTGCGCCAGAAACCTTGTTGATTCAGAGGTGATGCTCGGCCTCATGAAAAAAGATGGCTATGCCATTACTGGCGACGCCGAACAAGCCGACGTCATTGTCGTCAATACCTGCGGCTTTATTGATACTGCAAAAAAAGAATCCGTAGATACCATTTTAGAAGCTGCTGAGTACAAAATCGAAGGGCAGGGCCGCTGCCAAAAGCTAGTCATCGCAGGCTGCCTAGCTGAGCGCTACCCAGGAGAATTAAAAGAAGCCATTCCTGAAATTGATTTGGTTATTGGAACAGCTGGTTTTAGTAAAATTGTTGAAGAAATTGATAAATTAAATTTGGTTGATGTAGACGGGACTGGCCAGGGCAAAAAACATGATGGCATTCGCGTCGATCACGAACGCATCAAAGATTACGACCTCCCCCGAGTAAACACACAGCCTTTTTATAGAGCGTATTTAAAACTCGCTGAAGGCTGCGCCAAACGTTGCAGCTTTTGCGTGATTCCTGATTTACGTGGACCTTTGCGCTCTCGAAGCATTGAGAGCCTTATCAAAGAAACCGAAGAGCTTGTTGAAGGCGGCGTTACAGAAATCAATTTGATCGCCCAAGATCTTACGGACTTTGGTCGCGATCGCAAAGATGGCGCCAATCTTGCGGCTTTGCTTCGCGAATTGGTAAAAGTGAACGGCATTGAGTGGATCAGACTTTTTTATGCCTATCCCGATCAACTTGATGACGAAGTCATAGCCCTTGTTCGCAATGAACCCAAAATTTGTAAATATTTAGATGTGCCCATTCAACACGTCAGCGATTCGGTTTTAAAAAATATGAATCGTAAAACTACGGGTGGACAGATTGTTGAAATGCTCAAAAAACTTCGCAAAGAAATTCCTGAAATCGTTATTAGAACCTCTTTGATGGTTGGTTTCCCTGGTGAAAGCGAAGAAGATTTTCAATTGCTTGCAGATTTTGTGGCCGAAGGGCACTTAGACCAGGTTGGTATTTTTACTTACTCACATGAAGAGGGCAGTAAATCAGCTCAGTTGTTTAGCGACGATATTTCTGCTGAGACAAAAGAAGCTCGAAGAGCCAAGCTTTATGAAATCCAACAAACGCAGCTAGAGCAAAAACTTCAAAATTGGGTAGGGCGAGAAATTCCTCTCTTGATTGAAGGCTTTCATGAAGACACGCCACTTTTGCTGAAAGCTCGCCACTACGGACAAGCACCCGATGTCGATAATATCACCATGATCAACAGAGGTTCGGCATCTACGGGT
Organism: Bdellovibrionota bacterium; assembly: GCA_041750195.1. GTDB lineage: Bacteria > Bdellovibrionota > UBA2428 > UBA2428 > UBA2428 > JBGSZX01. The sequence continues at coordinate 59,745 of JBGSZX010000038.1, forward strand.
TCTTTTGTCCTAGGTCGCATTACCGAAGTTGTGGGCAATGATTTGATGGCTGAAATTGTAGAATCTACTCCAAGCATATGAACTCCCTTTGCCCGCAATTAAGCCCAAAAGCATGACACTTAAAAATTGTCTGAGCCCCAGCAGCGATCAAAAAAGTTGCTATTTAAGAATAAGAATTCAACCAGGCGCCAAACAGTCAAAGATTTTAGGCCTATTTGATGCAGACCAGCTCAAAGTTCAGATAAAGGCACCCCCCATAGATGGCAAGGCAAACGAAATGTTGTTAAAATTTTTGAAGGACAGCTTATCGCTAAAGGGGAATGAAATTGAAATTGTTAAGGGCCTCAAAAGTCGAAGTAAAATTTTGGAAATCTCTCGCTCGTTGGAGTGGGTTAATGAGAAACTTGCTGCGCTCTGGAAAGAATGATTTTCCTAAACTAGCGCTAGCGGTAACGATTTTAACCCTTGCATTGATCTCAGCTTCTTCATTCGCGACCAGCTACGGCCCCTTCTTGCCACCCCACCATTATCCAACAGATCGCAGTCTTCATTTGGGATATAATTTTTCAATTCTCAGAACGTCAAAAGATTTTATTGGCGGTCGCAACACTCAGTATAACAATTCAAACACCACCTACCGCTTGATTCGCCATGAATTTACTCCAGAGTATCAGGCGAACCGCAAGCTAAGCTTTGGAGCAAAGCTTAGCTTGGATTCCGGCAAAATATATAATCCCATTGGCTTAGATAAATCTAAATCTTCATTGGGAGATCAATTCATGTTTATGGAATTTAGAGCCTATGACACCGTAGGTTCCTCACTTGGCTTTGGCACTGTCATTAAGTTTCCTGGCTATTCAAATGCCACAGTTGCTGAATTAGCGGCTAGTGATGACCCCAATAACACCGTGCTGATTGGCGATGGGCAAATAGACATTACAGCATTAGTCACTTCCGAAAATTGGCTGAACAAGCATTGGCGACTTCAAGCCGACCTGGGGTACACCTATCGAGCCGATGGCTTTGCCCCGCAAATGCCATACATGGTATCGATTGGTTTTGTGACTCCAAAAATGGACTTTAGTTTTCGCGGACGCGGAGCTATGTCCTTAGGGTCAGGAAGTGCCAATACCAGTGAAACCGAAAATATTCGTGATGCTTTTGCACAATCTGATTGGGCACTTTCGCCAAGCCCTTCTATTTTTATTCTAGAGCCAGTTGTTGAGCTTTGGATTACAGGAAAATGGGCTGTTAACATTCAATATTCTACGGCGCTTTTTGGTAGCAATGCTCCTAGCTTTTCTCGATTCGCTACTGGACTTATTTACCGATGGTCAGAGACAAGCAACAAACCTGTTCAAAAATTTAAAGAAGTTCCTATTTGGCAAGATCAAGATGCTGGCAAATTTGAGGGTGAAGGTAGCACCGACGATGCTGGATCGTTGCTAATGGAACAAGATCCCGTCTTTGAAGACAACGATTAAGAAGCAACGAGCAAAACGCTTTCGCCAAAAAACTATTTGATCAAACCTTTTTCGCGTTCATCGCGCTTGATTCCAACAAAGGTTCCAAACATTCGGCTCCAAGCTGTTTGAATAGAGCCGACACAAATAAAGACGACTGTGAACTTAACAACCCAATCGCCCCAGCCCCAAAAATGTTGAAACATGGGAGCAAATGGCATGCCGATAGACAAGCAAATCATTCTTTCGGCGCGCTGAAAAAACCCGCGTTGGCCGAGATTGCCATAGCCCAAACCTTCGGCGCGGGCACGGGAATAGCTGACAACTTGTGAGGCAGCAAAGCCCAAAAAAATAATTAAAAATAAAGTATCATCCGCGCGGAAATATTTTGCAATGCCGTAAAAAATTGCAACTTCGCCAACACGGTCCAGAACAGAATCAAAAAATGCACCGGACTTAAGCTTGATTTCGCGAAGCCTTGCTAATTGTCCATCGTAAATATCGCAGGTCGCACCAAGAATAACCAACCAGCCGCCTGTGCCAAATTCTCCAATAGAAAACGCAGCGCCGGCAGCCACAGAAAACAAAAAGCCCCAGGTAGTAATGGTGTTTGGGTTGATATCCCAATCAACGAGCTTCTTCTTGAAGGGACCAATAACCACGTACCACCACTCACGAAAAGCGGCGTTACTCACGAAACTGCGTGGTCGTTTTTTTGTTTCTTCAGTCCACTCACGATTTGGAAATACAAATATTCTAAAAACAATAAACCAAGCAACCATCACAATGTTGACCAAAAATAGTAGCAATACTGATGGGGGCATTTGTAAAATTGAAGCCAGTAATGATTCTGATGAATTCAAATTTCTAATTCCTTTAATCGGGCTAACACGCGCGCTTTAAGCGCATTATCTTCTAGGCACTCTGCAACTCTAAGGCGATTATTTAATAGCCAAAGAAATTCTCCCTCTCGAACTTCAAGCTGTTCTAAAACAAGCTTAGCGTTCGGACAATCTTTTTGCTCCATAAATTGTCGAAAAGCCTCTAATTGGGGCGCGCTAGAATCATAAAAAAGAAGGTTAGCTAAAGAGTCAGCCCAGAAGCTCTTTAACCACTGACAAAATATTTTAGATTCTTCACCCGCCTTGCTGAGTCTCGGTCTATTTGTTTGAGAGTCACAGCCGTTAAAGGTCGAGAGTTCGAAAGCGTATTCTGTTATCGATTTACGGTCGCGCTGGCGTGCCAAATATTCAAAAACATATGTCGCAATGGCCTGGTCTGAGGCTTGAGCTTTTAGAGCCTGGTCTTTAAGCCCTAAAAACGCCTCCTTATATCCATTGTCTTCTAAATATTGAAAAGCCTCAACCCACCGCTCTGTCTCTACGGACTCAGAACCAGCTATAGCCTTATGACTCCCAATAAAAACTAAAAAGAGGAGCCCCACATTCGGGACCCCTCTTAAAAGAGTATTTTTAAAATTCACGAATATTAAATCCTTAAAGACAGCTAAAAATACAGAGTAATAAATTACGGATTGCTACCAAACTCAGTCAAAGTCATTTGAACAGGGCCCATTTGAGACTGTACAACAACTTTTAACATTCCATCTAGGTTAACATCGATTGGGTTGATCCAAGCTTCCAACTCTTGAGTTTTTCCGTCCTGAGTGATGCGTGCTTTGATGTAGAAACATTCAAAAGTCCCTGCTTCAACTGTGACTTCGGTTTCATATTGCTCAATGATTTCCATTTCTGATTTGTCACCGCTCAAGTCTTGCTTTTCGCCGTTTACAATAAGCTCAAGTGTTTCGCCGTTTTCTCGGCTGATAAGAGCTTCGGTTTTTTGCTTTTGACCTAAGATTGACATTTCATTGATGTACCAAAGTGCATTGCGGGCGGGCACGTCTTCACGAACAAATTTGTGAGCCGAACCAGGAAACGGCAGAGAAAGTTTCACATTATTATTATGAAAGTCTCCGACCTTCCAATTGATGGCGTTCATTGGAGCAAGGTTTCTCTCCAAAATAGATACAGAGTTTTGAATGCTCAACAACTGCTTGGCAGTTAAGTTTCCAGCCTCTGATGTTTGTGTAACTGCAATTATTGCAACGAGTGCGATCGATTTAAAAAATGTTTTCATATAAAAAGTCCTCCCATAGACCTTTCGTCGTTCTACCTCGCCAACGAGATTGTGTAAAACTCGGACAAAAAAAACCCCGGCCCCCTCGCTGGGGGACCGGGCCTTCTATACTGAGCTCCGTAAAAACTCTGGTGCATCATCTTGTTGTTGTTCTGTTTGATGCGTTATCGTGAAGAAAATCTCATTTTTACCACAGCATAGAAATTTTATTTAGAATTCAAGCACTCCTTTTAACTCGAGGCCCCATGCGGCCTTAGGAGAAGCCCCATAGGCTTCTCCTGGCACTAAAAGACCCGCAGCGTAAATCATTTTAAAATTGTCATACCAATCTTGTGACAAGAACAAATCGGTCTCGAAACCTAAATAGGATTTTCCGCTCAAACCTTTTCGGTTTAAAGAAGCAAAGCCAAAGTCTGTTCCTAAAGTTAAATCTGAAAATTCATAAGAAATATGAGCCTTGTTTACAAGAGCACCGCCGCCACCGTCACCAACAACGTCAGAACCAACACCGCGACCAGAACGCAAATCTGCAGAGCTTACTCCGCTCCCTAAATCATGGCGAAACAAAAACATAAACGGTTTATAGTTAGGATTGAAAGTAAATTTAGCCGTCGATGAATTAGAGGCAGATGCGTACGCAACGTCGTAGGCCAATCGCCATGAACTACTAAGATAATCTGCTTGGATCAAAAAACCTGTCGTCGCGTCGGCATTTTGCGTAGCGATGGAAACAAACTCTCCACCCAACTGAACTTTATTCCATCTCTTCTTAGCAAAAATAGAAAGATCATGTGAGCTTCCTCCTGCGGCCGTAGATTGCAAAGAGCGAATATTGCGAGAATACATAATCCCTACGGCGCTATCTCCCTCAGCGTTTGAATAATCTAGGGCAAGCTCGTAAGTATCTATGTCGTCACTATCATTTGTGATAACGCCCTCAGCACCTTTTTCATAGGCAATACGCAATCCCAAGCTACCAAGCATAGCCTGAAAGTCGGCACGATCACGTAGAGTTTGAAAGTCGTCCAAAGGATCTTCACCACCATCATATAACAAACCCAAACCCCAAGACTTAGGAACTCTTCCAAAACGAAAAAGGCCCCAGTCCGAAGACCAGCGCAAGTACAAAGAATTCACCTGCATCATTTGATCGCCTGCCATTTGGCTCGACCGTGAATCAAGTGTTGTTCCAAAATTCGAGGCAACGTTGTTGCCCGAAGTTGAAAGCAATTGCGCAAAGCTGAGCTCACTTTTGATGCTAAATCTTTCGTCAACCACAACGTCGGGCCGAAGCAAAAATCTATGATCCATGAAAGTTGTCGAGTTGCTTGACCCCGTTCTGGTTCCCGGCGTTAAGTCGGTATTCACTAGCATGTTAGTGCCGAATCGATAATTCCCGTTCAACGCAAAACTTGCGGCACTCGCAGGCGAAGAATGAACGGAAGAGAACACAAGCGCCAACCCCAAAAGAGCAACGCCACACGCACCTAAAAAACTGTTATTTGATGTTTTGATGTTTTTCATAATTTCTGGATATTCCTACGATGAATCGATGAAAATTGTCTCGAGCCTCGGTACCTGAACCGGGGGAGTAGGATTCTCAGCACCTGAGACTCGAGCCCTTTCGTTGATAATCTGACTTGATTCAACATTATTAGAACTAAAATCACTTTAAACATAAGTCAATGACCATATATATTGATGTATGGTCACAAGACGCAAGTGGCCATTTGACGCTCTTCACTTCTCCATTTTTTCTAATAAAATCAGTTTGTTGTGAAAAAACTAAAAATTGCCTTTTTTGTGATGCTCGGCGCCGGAATTTTAGTGCTACTTAGCGCCATATATTTTGTGTGGAGCGTCCAAAAAGAGTGGGGGCCCGTCATAGAGCTCCGCATTCGCGAACACCGCTCTCTTGCATCAGTCCGGGTCCTTGCAAAAAGTGAAAATGGCGAAGAAAAATGGATTGGGGCCCTCTCCGCAGGACGCCTTGAAGAAAGATCTCCGGTTAGCCTTTCCGAGATTCCCCCACTCCTCACCCAAGCCATCGTCACCTTAGAGGATCCTAGATTTTTAAGTCATGAAGGCGTCGATACCATCGGAATCGCGCGCGCCATTTGGGCCAACATCAAAGCCATGCGCTATGCCCAAGGGGGAAGCACCATCACGCAACAACTCGTTAAAAATATTTTTCTTAGCAACGACAAAAAACTAAAGCGAAAATTAACAGAGTGGATTCTTGCTCCAATGGTTGAGTCCACCTTCTCAAAAGACGAAGTCCTCGAGGCCTATTTGAACGAAATTTATTTTGGGCAGCTAGGTGCCTATGGCGTTCATGGAGTAGCGCGGGCCTCTGATTACTATTTTGGAAAATCTTTAGACAAATTAGAATTGCACGAGATGGCTCTTATTGCTGCCCTCGTGAAAGGGCCCGGCTATTACGACCCATGGAAGCATCCGCAAAGAGCCATTGATCGCAGAAATTTTGTTCTCAAAAAACTCGCAGAGAGCAATCTTATAATGGAGCAAGAATATGCCGCGGCCAAAATGCAAGCGCTTCCCTCTCGCAAACAACAACTGGCACAAGTGAAAGCTCCCTATTTGATGGACGCTCTTCGCCAAACACTCATTGCCGAGCGCGGCGAGACGGAGTTAATCAAAGGCGCTTTTGATATTCTCTTGGACATTGACCTTCCTATGCAACAAGCCGCCGAAAACGTATTGGCAAAACGAGCTGAGCAATGGCCAGCAGAACTTCAGGCTTCGTTTATTGCGGCCGACCCTCGCACCTGCACGATCAAAGCCTATGCTGGCGGCACGCTTTATCAAATCAGCCAACTCGACCACATACGACAAATCAAAAGAGCTATGGGCTCACTGATAAAACCTTTGCTCATTCAGAATTTATTAAACAGTCCTGATGAAAATTATAACCTTGCTAGCACAGTTGAAGACGCGCCCTTTAAATGGAGCTTTGACAAAGACCGCTCGCAATGGAGTCCACAAAATTATGATCACAAATACCGGGGCATGGTGAGTATTCGCCAAATCCTTGAACAATCGCTCAATGTCCCAATGGCGAAACTTTTTTTTGCAAGAGCGCCGAATGGTTTGCTTTGGAACGAACTTTACCCAATTCGCGAACTAGGCTTAGAAATTCCTCAAGAACGCGCATTGCCCTCGGCGCTGCTTGGAAGCATCGAACAAAGTCCTTGGGTCGTTATGGAAACTTACTTAAGGTTTACAAGAAGAGCCATGGGGCTTGCCGAGACCGCGGCCGATCTTGAATGCAAACTAAGCTTTGCCGCCGTTGAATCTGTCGCTAAAACTGACAAAGATTCAGACGCCGATTCAGAAATTTCTGACGACCAAGATAAGCAAATTGAAAATCCGTTTGGCGTAGAAGGGGCTCAACTCACCTTAGCCGCACTCCAAGGAGCGCTACGACGAGGAACCTCTGCCTCCCTAGGATCCAAAATTGACAAAAATCAATTTTGGGCGGGAAAAACAGGAACAAGTTCTGATTTGCGTGACTCGTGGTATGTCGCCATGTCTCCTCATCTCGTTGCACTTTCGTGGGTAGGTAGAGATGACAATAAGGAAACAAAATTTACGGGTGCAACTGCCGCACTTCCAATTGTCGCCGAAATCATTCTTCCCTATTCAAAAACCGTAGAATCGTGGCAATGGCCACAAAGTAGCAAGCTTGAATGGCAAATGGTTGAGCGGGCCCGTGCCTGTTTAGCCCCCAAAACTATAAAATCGGCCCTGCCCCCTCAAACAACTCCGCCTCCCGAAGATTTTTCTATTGATGGCACCCGATATTATTGGGAGCTTTTTAAGGCGGAGTCTTTGCCTAAACGCTGCGAGGATCTATGATTAAAAATACGATGCGTCGCTTTTTGCTATTTTTGATTTTATTTTGCGGAAGCCACACTATAATGGCGCAAGAATCTTGGTCAGACAGTGAACCAAAAATCATGACTTTGATTGAGGGATCATGTCCCCTGAAGATAAAAGGCAAAAGCGGTGAATGGGCAAATTTTAAGAATGCGCTGCCTCCTGGAAAAAAAGTCATTGGCGCCATCAACCCCAGAAGGCCCGACATCATTTTTTTCCAACTTCAACGAGATGCAAAATTTGTCTTTGCGGGTCCACGCACTTGCTTTGAGGGCGAAGAAGACTGGAATGTCAGAACTCAAGAAGAGGTTCAGGGCTACAAATCTGCCCCAGATTCTATAAGAAACCTTAGAGTAGGAATGGCGTATTTAAGATTTGCTGGCTCCCTAAAATCAACGAGCACGGCAGAAGACCTCACTCTTAAGTATTTCCCAATCAACATTGGGATTCAATGGCTAGACCGCAAGGGCGAATCGTCATGGTATTTAGGCGGAGGAGTCTCAGCGGGATTTGGGCGCGGAGACGGCGAAGCCGTTCGCGCCTCACTAAATTGGGAAACGGAACGCAAGTGGGGCTATCATGGCCTTGCAGAGGGAAGTGCCTACTACCAATTCAAAAAAATGCCCTTGGCTATTGGCTTTGATCTTTTCGCAGGCCTAATAAAAAACAGCTATTCCAGCAATATTTTGAACACTACCGTCAGTCCAACTTTTGCCTTTATATGGGGCCTTAGCCTAGGTGCGACGGTGACAATGAAAGAATGGAGCCTGTCTCCCAAAATTTACGCCCCTGCCTTTAATCCCAGTCTCCTCGGATATGGCCTTTCTGTGGACCTTCAATTCTAAGTTTTGTAAAAAAATTAGCCACTTCGTCAAATTTTTAGTCATTGTGAGGCAATCTTAACAAAGTCTTAATTGTACTCTGCTGCATTCTTTATATAAAATTTACAAAGACATGGGGAATTTAAAAGAAAAACTAAGACAAGTAAAAGTAACCGGCCTTTTGATGTTCGTTTTTGTAATTCCGCCTGCATTTGCGCAGTCGAACAAAACTAGCCACTCGAACTCAGAGGGCGACGTTTACAAACCATCTGCCGATGCCATTCGTGCCGCCACCGTTAATAGTTATATTAAAGGCGAAACAGAGCGCTATGATGCTGCGTATTTTAACAATATAAATGATAGCAAAAAAGTTCGGCTTAAAATGAAGCGAGCTGCAGACTTGGGGACTTTTGAGTCATGGGGTGCCGACCTAGCCATAGACGGTGAGGGCCCCGTTGGACTAGATGGAAATCCTATTTTTTTACATTACAATTCAATAAAAGCTGAGCGGGATGGACGAGACGCCTGGGGCGAAGCACAAACAGTTTGCGCAACGCTGGTGTATGCGGCGGAGTGGAAAAAAAAATGTATAGCGAAGCTTACAAAAGACAAATCTAAACTTAGCGATGCAAACAAGTCAAAAACTTGCACCCTGCAAATTGGTGACCTATCTCTACATCATCGAAATGTTGATAAAGACACCGGCAGATGTGATCTTGGGCATAAAAGTCACTACAATGGAACCTGCGTAGACGTGAGACCCGCCGGCTTAACCGCGGGAAGTGGTCAACCCAAAAAAGTAGTTGACCTAACTACCGAGGCTACTAAATTTGCGAAATCCATAGGGGCCACCTATACTATTTGGCAAGCGGAAGGCCATTACGATCACTTTCACGTATGTTTCCCCGACCGCTCAACCCCAGATTCAACACTCAGCAAAAATGCAATTGGCAAAGGCCCCCTAGCGGGCTGTTATGGCTTAAACCAATCCAAGAAGAAATAAGAAGGCGAATTTTAAAATGAAACATTTAAGAAAAAAAATCAAAGCGCTATTCAGCCAAAGGACTTTTTATTTTTCAATGGCACTTTTATTCTCTACTAGCTGCAGCGCCAATGCCGCAAAAGACTCTTGTGAAGGCATCCAGCTTTTTGCACAGTATAATCGCTCAACTCTAGTTGGCGAAGAATTTGTAAATCGCATGTCTGACCCAGAGGCTTTTAAATTGCCCCTATCAAAAGATGGTCCTCTTTTAAGCCACCTTCTTGTTAAATCAAAAGACGAACGAAAAGAAGTTATTGTTCATAGTCACGACAAAGACGGAAAAGAAGTGACAAAAACAGTTCTCCTTGAAAAGAGCAAAACCCAAAAGGACTATTATGAACTAAAGGACTTCAACGCAAGAAGCGCCATTGAAGACCTTACACTAAAGACTTCTCTAATTTTAGAGTTCAAGAACAGCGACTCCAAGGAGCCTTGTAAATTCACAATTGGATATGGCGAAGGGCATTGAGCCCCCATATAACCGCAATACATAGCGCCACACATATAATTTCAAAGACTTACCCGTTCACCAAACGGTGCCGCATTGTATACTTTTTTCTTGCTGCGGAGCGCCAAAGCCTGATACAACACGATTCCAGAAAGACAAGGACGTATGGAAACGCAAGTATACAGCTACAAAGATGCCTCACAGTTTTTAAAGGACCAGTGGCTCATCCGCAAAGATAAAAATCCATCGTATTCCATTCGCTCATGGGCACGTCACTTGGGCTTCAAAAACCACAGCATGCTTCAGCACTTTTTGGATGGCAGCAAAAAAATTCCAAAAAAATATGTGCCCTTGTTCAGCAAACACCTTGGCCTATCGGCTCGCGAGGGTCTGTACTTTGAAACCATGGTTGATCTTCAAAGATCTAAGACTATCGAAGAAAAAGAAATCTATATCGACAGACTCAACGAACTCCTTCCAGCTAAACCCGTAAAAATTCATGAAGTCGAGGCTTATAAATCTATACGGGACCCTCTACATAATTTGCTTTTCGAAATGGTAAATTTGGTGGACTTCAAATACGACCTTAGCTGGATTCAACAGCGCATCTACTTTGAAGTAAACATCGCACAAATTCGCCAAGCGATCGAAAGATTGATCGACCTTGGTCTTTTAGAAGAGACTAACAACGGTGGAATAATTGCCACGGGGAGAAACCTCACAAATCCCCCTGACGTGGCAAGCAAAGGCGTAGAAGAATACCATAAAAATGCTTCTCTTCTTGCGTCAGAAATGGTTTCTAAACAGAACATTCACGAACGCGAGTTTAATGGCTATGCATTGTCGATTCCCGAGGGATCACTTCCCAAGGCTAAAGACCTGATCAGAAAATTTATAAAACAATTTGCTTCAGAGCTCGGAGCGAATGATCCCCAAAAAGCAGAACTCACCTACCAGCTGAATGTGCAGTTCTTTCAACTTACAAAAAATTCCAAAAAGGATAAGACGAAATGAAAAACTTAAATAAAAAATTAACCCTAGCCTTGTTAACTATCATTCCCGCCCTTAGCTCATCTGCCCATGCAGATTCCGAAGGCATATCTGGCCTTGGAAACGGCGGCGATGTGCGTGTGTGTTTTAATAATAAAGTAGACTTTCAAACAGTCCTCAGACGAATCAAAGTCAATAAAGAAAACAATGACTACCAAGATGTCCTTGAAGGTATAAATTTAAAGAACGTTGAAGTTCGTCTCTTTGACTTTGTATCTGCCGAAAAAAGGGGCGTTTTTGATGAACCTCAAAATGCCCTTATTGAATTGCCAGGGTCTGTTAGGGACATCGTTGAAAACAGAATCAATGTTTTTGCCGAGAAGACTGACTTCGATAAAACACTTCGAGAGGTGATTGAAGGCCCCCTTGCTAACGAAAACTGGATCCCCTCCTCAACAGGCGTTATTGAAATTGACGACTCAAACCAAAAAACAAATATGCCCAGCAACTGTATGCTCGTTCAAATAGCTGTACAGACTGATTTGGGTGTAAACTACGATGATCGACTTTTTGGAGAGTTGAGCACAACCGAAAAAGCCGGATTAATCATACATGAAACGGCTTACTATTTAGCCAGACAAAGTGATAAGATTCGAAATAGTAAGAAGGCGCCCGCATTCCATACAAATTCAACAGCCGTGCGTGCCTTCACCTCCAAACTTTTTAGCAAAGATATTTCAACTGCCTCGGGCGGCGCACTAATAACATGGCTACAAAGCAACGTTCGACTTTTAGGTCACGCAAATAGATCCTATATCAAGCTTGAAATCCTTGGGACAGAACGTACAGTTGTCGAGTTTGAAGGTGCCGCCTTTTACTTGGTGGAGCGCATGAAAGAGCGGTTTTCAAATGGAGGCATAAAGTATGTTCACTTAAAAAATCCAGAGTTCTTTGGAAGAGCTCAAATCGTTGACCCAAATTCTATAATTACTCTTTACCCAGACGGAAAAATCAAAAACATATTTGGAAATTTTAATTATCAAGATCGACTCTATAAAACTGGAACATTTTTACAAGACACAGGCAACCTTCGAAGTGCAACGTTCATAAGCTATGACAAGCTTCAAGGTATTTCAGTAAAGCTCGACTCTTACGTGGGTTTTCATCTCAACGGAAGATTGGCCTTTTTTATACTAGGAGAAGACCAGGTTTTTCCAACGAGATCTGGTAAAAGCGTAGAGATGAAAAGTAATGATTATGTGCAGCTTGACCAAGATGGATATGTTGATGACGAATAAATTGGTCTTAAATTACTTCTTCAAAATTTCAAACTGAAAGCTGGCCTCACCCAAATCGGTTGGCGCCATCGACAATTCGCCGGCCTCTACAAAAGCTTGGCTCAGTGTTTCGGCACTTACAAAACTTGGGCTTTTGCTTTCGCGGGCAAGAACATCTTTAAGCATGGCGCCCTCAACAACTTTCCATTTCACCTGAATGCGATCGGCCAAATGCAGCTGCATTTCTTTGCGACGCTGTTGAATGCGGTTCACAACTTCGCGTTGCAAACCTTCAAATCTTAATTCGTCAGTCATCGTTGTATCAAGCTCTGCAACAAGTCCGTAGCCCGCCAAGGCTGTTTTGCCTTCTTTGGCTTGTCTGACAATTTGAATGTCTTCTGTGCCACATTCAACGCCGCAAACAGTGGCTGTTCCAGCCTTTTCAAAAGCAGCAATTTCGCTGGCGCCCCACGCGACCAACGCATTTTGGATTTCTTTAATTTGCTTACCAGCTTTTTTGCCAAGCACTCTAAAATTTGGCTTCACACTTTCTTCGACAATGTCTGAGGCCTTGCGAGCAAGCTCCAAAGATTTAATATTTAATTCGCTACATACCAGTTCTTCCACGGCCTTAATATGCGCCTGCTCTTCCATGCTAAGTCCCGCAACGCGTAAGCCGGGCAAGGGTTGTCTAAGACCAATCTTGGCTTCGCCACGCAAGCTTCGGCCTAGCAAAATAACTTTTTTTGCTAATTCTGTTTCTAGTAAGATGTCATTTTCTTTTCCCGACAACTCAAGTTTCGAAGGATCGGTGTATTCATGCTCATGCACCGACTTATGATCTTTAGAGGTTTCAAGCTTATCAAGCGCTAGTCCACGCAAAGCAGCCGTTAATGTTTCAGAAATAAACGGCAAGCCAGGCGCAAGCAACGAAGTTAATTTGTCGAGCACCGTCCACAAAGTAGAATACGCGTTCAATTTATCCGTTTGCGTTTCAGGGCTAGTTGCCGCCCAAAACCTGTCGCGATTCAAACGAATGTACCAATTTGTTAAATCGTCGATGAGCGCAATCTGCAAAGGCGCAACTTCGCTAAGGCGATAGCTTTGCATTTTTTCATGAATTTGTATTTCGGTATCTTTAGCTCGCGCCAATATCCACTGATCAAGCCTGCTGCGTTCAGCAACAGCAGAAGCTTTTTTACCTTGCTCAGGCGTCCATGCATCAATATTCGCGTATGACGCAAAAAATGAATATGAATTCCACAAGGGCAGCATCACGGCTCGCATAAGCTCCACAAGTCCCTTTTCGCTAAAGCGCAATTCTTCGGCGTGCATGGCAGGAGATTGCATCAAATACAAACGCAAAGCATCGGCTCCATATTTGTCAAAAATCAAATTGGGGTCTGGATAATTGCGCAGAGACTTGCTCATTTTTTTGCCGTCTTCAGCAAGCACCATTCCATTTACGATACAATTTTTAAAGGCGGGACCGCTCTTCAAGCCGTTTTTCGCCCCACCTTTTTTAGGCATACTAAGTGCTGTGCCTAAAACAGTCAGCGTATAAAACCAACCGCGTGTTTGATCCAAGCCTTCTGCAATGAAATCGGCAGGGAAGGTGTTCTCTAATTGCTCTTTGTTCTCGAAGGGATAATGCTGTTGCGCATAAGGCATTGAGCCCGACTCAAACCAGCAATCCAAAACTTCTGAGGTGCGCACATAACGTTTGCCATCTTTTTCAATCACCAGCTCATCTACAAAATGCTTATGTAAGTCAGGAACTTTTTTGCCAGTTAGCTTTTCAAGCTCAGCAACCGATCCGATAACAATGGTGTCGTTTTCGTCTTTTTCATTAACCCATATAGGAATAGGCGTTCCCCAAAAACGATTTCTTGAAATGCACCAATCACGCGCGTTCTCTAGCCATTTTCCAAAGCGCCCATCTTTGATATGAGATGGCACCCAGTGGATTTGCTGATTGTTGGCAAGCATTTGCTCTTTGATGCGCTCAACCGCAACATACCAAGAGGGGATCGCCTTATAAATAAGCGGCTGATCCGAACGATAACAAAAAGGATAACTATGCTGCAGAACCTCTTGCTTAAGTAAACGAGCTTTACTGCGCTTTAAAACAGAAATGATTTCTTTGTCGGCATCTTTTACAAATTTTCCAACAACAGCTTTTAAATCTGCATCTTTGGCAATCGCGTCTGTGAACTTACATTCTGTATCTGTAGGATCGACAAGCTCAATGCCGGCCTCTTTGCAAAGATAATAGTCATCCTCACCAAAGGCAGGGGCCATATGAACAACACCGGTACCATCTGTATCGGTTACAAAGGATGAGCCATCAAGAATGCGAAAGGCATTGGAGTGGCCCGCAAAGCAATCAAACAAAGGCAAATATTCCTGTCCAACAAGATCCGATTTTTTTAAAGCTTTTTCGCACAAGGGGGCTTCATCGTCGCCCCGTACCAGCAAGCTAGAGTGCTTGAGGGCAAGAGCTTTTGCAAAAACAACTTTTTTAATTTCCCCGACGGGCTCTCGCAACGTGAAAACACCATAATCAATATTTCCAACGGCTGTCGCTAAGTTAGATGGAAGCGTCCAAGGGGTTGTGGTCCAAACAGCAAGCGCAGTGTTTTTAAACTTTTCATCCTTGAGCGGGAACAAAACAGTGATCGCAGGATCTTGAACATCTTTATAGTTAAGAGACGCCTCAAAGTTAGAAAGTGCCGATGTTAATCTCCAAGAATAAGGAACGACCTTGCTTCCGCGATAAACCAGCCCTTGATCCCACAATTCTTTAACAACCCACCACACAGACTCCATGAAATTGGGGTCCATGGTTTTGTAGTCATTGTCCATATCAATCCAACGACCCATGCGCTCCACGACTTTGCGCCATTCTTCGGTGTACCTAAGCACAATGCCGCGACAAGCTTCGTTAAATTTTGCGATCCCGTAATCCTGAATATCTAGCGAACCCTTGAGCTCAAGGGTTTTTTCCATTTCAAATTCCACGGGCAGGCCGTGTGTATCCCAGCCAAATCTTCGCGGCACTTTATAGCCACGCATGGTCCAATAACGAGGCACGATGTCCTTTATGGTTCCAGCTAAAATATGTCCGTAATGTGGAAGTCCGGTCGCAAAGGGCGGGCCATCATAGAAAAAATATTCTTTTCTAGAGGCGTCGTCCTCACGCAAAGTTTTTTTAAAAATTCCAGCGCCCTTCCAATACTTAAGCACCTGTTGCTCAAAATTAGAAAAAGAATAATCACTGCCATACTCTGGAAAAAACAACTTCGTCATTTCAATTCACCTTTATCGATTTTCGTCCCATCTGCATTTAATTTCCACTGCAGACGCGTCAGAGAACTATCTTTAGAAGAAAATTTGCCCAATGTCTTAAACAAATTTTTATCACTCCGCTTATCTAAATTAACTTCTCGAACTCCATAGGCCTTGCTGCAGCTGAGAATTTTGGAGTAGCCCTTGTACATGCGAGGTTTTCCAATGATGCGTGCATCGTCACCCAAGCCCTCCATGGCAAGCTCCTTACACACAGAAGTCCTCACCATCGCAAAAGCGCTCAAAGGCAATGAGCGTAAATCAATTTTCATACGAGTTGAGAACTCCGACCAAACGGGACTTTGATGCCAAGCAGAATCTCCAGATGCAAAAAAGTGGCACCAATGGGCCGCATTATCAGGATCAGCGAGCATTCCGCATTTTGCGCAATCGGGGCACGGAAAAAGCACTGTCCAAGGATCCTCATCGCGACTAGCGATCATCAACATTTGATCGCGCATCTCAGACAACAATCGGCTTGTAGATTTTGAACCAGACTCAACCCACAAGATAGCCTTGGCGCCCTTCAAGTCGTCATGCAAAACCGTGCGCTGTGAAGCCGACAATTCATTAATGACGTGACTCATCAACACACCCTTGCCTGCGAATGATGCCCTCTCAACGTTTTCAAGAGGCAGATCGACTCCCATTTCTGCAGAAATTTTTTCTAACTTATTGCGAGCGAACTCCCTTGCGGCGTGCGAATGATCGTAAAATTCTATGCCCTCAACAGATTCTGGCTGCTTGGAATACAATAATTCTGAAGCAACGCCACTGCCACAGCCCCAGTCGACCCATGTTAGATGAGGCAATGAAGGCACCGAGGCCAACGCAAATTCCCATTTTTTTGCTATGCGCCTTCCAAAACTGACATCGTAGGCCGCAAGATCCTCGGCACTTTGCCAATAGGCATCAAGTCCTCCCTTGGACTGGGTCCCTTCGCGCGACAAAAAGACGCTTCTTAATCGCTCGAGTCTTTGCCAAAAGCTAGGATCATGTGCAGCTAGATTTTCCATATTATGATAGGTTTTAAATCCATGGCGCGCGTTTATGCTATCATTTTATGTCTCGGGTCTTTAATTATTTCTTTAGACCAATGGACCAAGAATTTCGCTCTCGAAAAGTTAGTGAGCGAAGGCACGAGCAGGCCCTATTTGAGTTGGTTTAATTGGACCTTAGTGCACAATCACGGTGCCGCCTTCGGCATGCTTCGCAATTTGCCCGATAGCGTACGAGTTACATTCTTTATTTTGATGCCTATAGCGGTTTTAGGAATTCTTTGGTTCAGCATTGTGCGCCATCTTAAGCCCACTCAGAAACTAGCACCCTTGGCGATGGGATTGGTTTTGGGTGGCGCCATTGGAAACCTTATAGACAGAGTGCGCTTTGGCTACGTCATAGACTTCATTGATTGGTTTTATCCGACCAGCAACAACAAATGCATTCCACTGTTTTACCCCGTCACCGTGGGAGAATGCCATTGGCCCGTTTTTAACGTCGCGGACATTTCTATTAACATTGCCGTTCTTTTGCTCGTCATAGATTCATTTAAAAATGCCAAAGAGGCCAAAGCTCAATAACAATGTTTTTTTCCTATGAGTTTTTTCTTTGCATTGCCATTTCAGTGGGAATTGGCCTTTTTTACAAAGAAGCCCAGCAAAAGCCTTCGGCACCACTTTTGCCTAAAACATGGACCTTTGTTTTATTTTGCATTGGACTCCTTTTCGCCGCCTATGGCGGAGCCCGAATGCTTCATGACTTCGTCCAATTTAAGAATGGCCACGCCGACATTTTTTTTAGCCAAGACCGCGATAGGGGCCTTGTCTTTTACGGTGGTTTTTTGGGCATACTTTTTATGAGCGTAGCGTCGGCACTCATTTTAAAAATCAAAGTCGGAGCTCTGCTCGATTCACTCGTCTTTCCCCTATGTATTGCTCACGCCATCGGACGCATTGGCTGTTTTGTGCGCGGTTGCTGCTATGGCGATGTCTGTGATTTGCCGTGGGCTGTCACCCATTGGACTCACCATATTCCCACCTCCAGGCACCCGGTCCAGCTTTATGAATCGACCCTTTTGGTTTTAATGGCTTATTATTTTTCAAATTCGCCCTCTCTTCAAAATGGACAGCGCTTTGCTCGCTATCTGTGGCTCTATGCAGGGTGTCGGTTTTTACTAGAATTTGTGCGGGATGACGCCATTCGAGGAGTTTTTAATCATCTTTCAACCTCCCAGTGGCTTGCAGCCATCTTCTTTTTTGTGGGAATGAGCGCCGACAGATATCTGACATCTCACGCACATGCACCTAGCCGTAATTAACTCTTGATTTTAAGCGTCTTAAGCAGGATAACGCCTGTACTATGAAAGTCGAAATTGAAAACCTGAACGGACACTTTAAAAAACTTACTGTCGAAATCCCTGCTGAGGACATCACTCGCAAGCTTGAGAAACATTTCAAGGAAATCCAAGCCGGTGCCACACTCAAAGGCTTTCGCAAGGGAAAAGCACCCATCAACATGATTCGCGAAGCTTATGGCCCTCAAGAGATGCCTCGTTTTACTCAAAATATAATTAATGAATTTTTGAACAAAGCCATCATCAATGAAAAATTGTCTCCTGTGGCAAATCCCCACATCAATCTTGAAGGAAGAGTCCTTGATGGAGCGCCGCTAAAATTTACGGCTGAATTCGAAAATTTGCCGCCCATCACGCTTAAAGACGTTGAGGGCTTCAAGACGGTCAAGCCCGAATTCAAAGTGGACGAAGCGGAAGTTTTGGACACTTTACAAAAAATTCAGCAGCAGCTTACAACACTCAAAAAGGCCAATGGCCTAGCTCTTGCTGAGGGACTTGTTGCAAAGATGGATTACGTTGGAACAGAAAATGGCGACAAACTTCAATCGGCCTCTCAAGAAGACGCATTGGTTGAGCTTGGCAATGGCCAATTGGTTGAAGGTTTTGAAAAATCACTTTCAGGCCTAAAGGCCGGCGATGAAAAAGAATTTGATGTTACTTTCCCAGAAAAACAAGAAGGCTCGGATGAGCCTCATCCGCTAGGCGGAAAAACAATTCACTTCCAAGTGAAAGTTAAAGAAGTTCACGAAAAAGAAGTGCCGCCGTTAAACGACGAATTCGCAAAAAAAGCTGGGCCCTTTGAAAACTTGGAGCAACTCAAAGAGGCGGTTACAAAAGAAGTGATGGGCCAAAAAGAGCAAAAGTTTCGCCAAGAGACCCAAGAAAAAGCGCTTGCATGGTTGATTAGCAAAAACCCTGTAGACGCCCCCGAGACCCTTGTGAATCAACAAATCCAAAATTTAGCCATCGAAGCTGGTATGCAGCTTCAAAATATGGGCCTTGATCAGTCCCAAATAGAATCTCGCCTAAAAGAATGGGAAAAAGAAATGACTGAGCGCGCCAATAATCAGGTTCGCTCGTCGTTGCTGCTTGGCGCCATAGCTAAGGAAAAGAACATTCAAGTGGGCGATGAAGACATCCGAAGGGAGCTAGGTAGGATGGCGGCCCAAAACCGCAAAGATCCTCAAGAAATTGTTAAAGACATGCAAGACAAGAACATGATTCCCGGCTTCATGAGACAGGTTCAAGAAATGAAAGCATTGGAGTGGGTTCTCGAAAACGCTATGTCGTGAAAGAGGAACGAGTGAGTAATAATTTTAAGTATGCTGAAGATGTTATAGGTTATTATCCCCCGACGGTTATCGAGAATACTCCGAGAGGAGAGCGTACTTACGATATTTACTCGCGACTCTTAGTAGATCGCATTGTTTTTTTAGGAACGCAGGTGAACGATCAAGTTGCCAACGCAATTATCGCTCAGTTTTTGTTCTTAGAAAGCTCCAATCCAGATAAAGAAATCAGCCTTTATATCAATTCACCCGGTGGGAGCGTGACAGCTGGACTCGGGATTTACGACATCATGCAGTATGTTACCTGTCCGGTTTCAACGATTTGTACCGGAATGGCCGCAAGCATGGGTTCGCTGCTTTTATGTGGTGGTGCAAAGGGAAGGCGTTTTGCCCTACCGAACTCTCAGATCATGATTCACCAACCCTTAGGTGGCGCACAAGGGCAGGCCTCAGACATTGAAATTGTTGCAAAAAACATTCTTAGAATACGCAAATTACTCAACGGTATTTACAACATTCACACAGGTCAGACCCTCGACAAAATTGAAAAAGACACAGACCGTGACAATTATATGTCGGCCGCAGAAGCCAAGGAGTGGGGATTAATTGATGAGATTATTGCTCACCGTCAAGGCTGATAAGGGGTAGGATAATAATATGTCAGTAAAAGAATTATATTGTTCATTTTGTGGCAAAAGTCAGCGTGAAGTTAGAAAACTTATCGCAGGCCCTTCTGTTTATGTCTGCGACGAGTGCATCTCGCTTTGTAATGAAATCATTGCAGAGGAAGCTCAGAAAGAAGTTGTAAAAACTGGTCTGAGCAGCGTGCCCAAACCGTCAGACATTAAAGCGGCTTTGGACGAATATATCATCGGCCAAGACCAAGCAAAAAAAGTTTTGTCGGTAGCGGTACACAATCATTACAAACGAATCGGCATTCCCAAAAGCTCTCGGCCCGACGATGTTGAAGTTCAAAAAACAAACATTTTGTTAATTGGGCCCACGGGATCAGGAAAAACATTGCTCGCTCAAACGCTAGCGCGAATGCTTAAGGTTCCGTTTGCAATTGCAGATGCCACCTCTCTTACCGAAGCTGGTTACGTTGGCGAAGATGTTGAAAATATTATTTTGGGACTCTTACAGTCGGCAGATTGGGACGTTGAAAAGGCACAACGCGGAATTGTCTACATCGACGAAATCGACAAAGTTGCTAAGAAGTCCGAGAACCCTTCAATCACTCGCGATGTCAGTGGCGAAGGCGTGCAGCAAGCTCTTTTGAAAATTATCGAGGGCACCACGGCAAATATTCCGCCCAAAGGTGGTCGAAAACATCCTCAACAAGAATACATTCAGGTTGATACCACAAATATTTTGTTCATTGTTGGTGGCGCTTTTGTGGGCCTAGAAAAAATGGTTGGCGAAAGACTTACCGCAAGAACTGTGGGCATTGGATCCAGCATTCAAGAAGCCAGGGCCAAACGAGAGGGAGCTGTCTTGAGCAACCACCTTCAAACAGCTGACCTTGTAAAATTTGGATTGATTCCAGAATTCTTGGGACGACTACCAATGATCGCGACCCTAGAAGAGCTTGACGAAGAAGCGTTGATCTCGATTCTCACCAAACCAAAAAATGCAATTAGCAAACAATATGCAAAAATGTTTGAACTCGAAGGCTGTGAGCTCCAATTCGAAGAAGATGCCCTCAAGGCGGTTGCCCAAAAGGCCATCAAACAAAAAACGGGTGCCCGTGGATTGCGTTCAATTCTAGAAAAAGCCATGTTAGATGTGATGTTCGAAATTCCCTCACTTGCAGGTGTCAAATCTTGTGTCATCAGCAAGCAAGTGATTGACGGTGATGAACAACCCAAAATTACCTTTGGAAATGGCGAGCTTAAGAAAATTGACAAGATTGAGAACAAAAAAGAAAGCGCCTAAGGGCCCCCGAAAGCTCAATATCTAGAAGTTTTTCAAGAAAAGCGTGTTCACTCATTGTGGACATGCTTTTTTTTGGTCAAAATAGAGGGTATGAATGCTGCAAAAAAAACAAAGACCAAAGCAAAAACAGGCAAAAAAGTAGCTCGCAAAAAAACGCCTAAGCGCGCAAGCACAGCCAAGTTAGACTCTCAGGTCAGCAAACAAGTTTTGCCGCTGCTCCCTCTAAGAGACATCGTCATCTATCCCCACATGGTGGTGCCCTTTTTTGTAGGTCGGGAAAAATCAGTCAACGCTCTTGAGGCCGCCATGGCCGATAAAGTCGACATCCTTTTATGCACTCAACTCGACAGCCAAGAAAACCAGCCTGGAGCTGAAGATGTTTTTCAGGTGGGTTGTCTTGCTCAAGTCCTACAACTTGTAAAACTTCCAGATGGGACCTTGAAGGTTCTTGTAGAGGGGAAAAAACGGGCACGTATATCGGCCTTTGTTGGTGATGATGATTACCTCCTAGTGGAAGCAGAAGAAGTCGCCGAGATCACCCACAGTGCTTCCGAAACACAAGCCCTTCAACGCTCGCTGATTAAAGCCTTCGAATCGTATGTAAAACTAAACAAGCGTATTCCGGCCGAACTTTTAATGAGCATTCAAAGCATCGACAATCCATCGAAGCTTGCTGACACCATTGCCTCTAACTTGAATATCAAAACCGAAGACAAGCAAGACATCTTAGATACCTTTGAAATTGAAAAACGAATTGAGAAACTTTTAGGAATTCTACAGGGTGAAATTGAAATCTTACAAGTCGAGCGCCGCATTAGAAGTCGCGTTCGCAAGCAAATGGAAAAGGGCCAAAAAGAATACTACCTCAACGAACAAATGGCAGCGATTCAAAAGGAATTGGGCGAACGCGATGAGTTTAAAAACGAAATCGACGAGCTTGATAAACGAATCAAAAACAGTGGAATGAGTCTTGAAGCTAAAGAAAAAGCTGAAACAGAAATTCGAAAACTCAAAATGATGGCGCCGATGTCGGCCGAGTCGACCGTTATTCGCAATTACATTGATTGGCTCCTCGACCTACCCTGGAAGGCCAGCACAAAAGACAACTTGGACCTTGAACATGCCAAAGCCATTTTAGACGAGGAACATTTTGGTCTCGAGAAAATCAAAGAGCGCATCATTGAATACCTAGCCGTTCAAAGTCTTACCGAAACTCTCAAAGGACCGATTCTCTGTTTTGTGGGTCCTCCCGGCGTAGGAAAGTCGTCCCTCGCGAAATCAATTGCAAGTGCTGTTGAGAGACGATTCATAAGAATTTCTTTAGGCGGCGTTCGCGATGAGGCCGAAATCCGTGGTCACCGAAAAACTTATGTCGGTGCCATGCCCGGCAAAATGATTCAATCTCTAAAAAAAGCTGGCTCATCAAACCCTGTCTTTTTGCTCGACGAAGTGGATAAAATGGGTGCCGATTTTAGAGGCGATCCCTCCTCTGCGATGTTAGAGGTTCTAGACCCCGGACAGAACTCAACCTTTAATGATCACTATCTTGAAGTAGACTTCGACTTGTCCAATGTTATGTTTATTGCGACTGCCAACAGTCTTGATTCGATACCTGGACCCCTTTTGGACCGCATGGAGCTCATACATGTGTCGAGCTATCTAGAAACCGAAAAATTAGAAATTGCAAAACGCCACCTGCTCCCCAAACAACTTGCAGCTCATGGTCTAGAGAAGAAAAATATTACTCTCGATGATTCGGCCATTCTTGAGCTTCTTCGTTATTACACGCGCGAAGCCGGGGTAAGAAATGTCGAACGAGAGATTGCAAACATTTGTCGAAAAGCTGCCAAGGCCTTTGTCGAAGGTAAAGTTAAAAAGAAATGGGTTATCAAAGCCGACGAGATTGAAAAGTTTTTAGGACCTCGCATATACAGATACGGCGTCATCGAAAAAACTGATCAAATTGGAATGTGCCAAGGACTTGCTTGGACATCGGTCGGTGGTGAAACTCTCAACATTGAAGTCGCCATCTTGCCGGGCAAAGGAAATTTAAAAATTACAGGAAAGCTTGGCGACGTTATGCAAGAATCAGCGTACGCGGCCAACACTTACGTTCGTTCGAGAGCGGCCCGCTGGGGCCTTGAGCCGAACTTTTATGAAAAAATTGACATCCACATTCACGTACCAGAAGGTGCGGTTCCAAAGGATGGTCCTAGCGCTGGCATCACAATGGTGACAGCATTAACGTCGGCCCTAACACAAAAGCCCATTCGAAAAGATGTCGCCATGACAGGTGAGATCACCTTACGGGGCAATGTTCTTGGCATAGGTGGACTCAAAGAAAAGTTGCTGGCAGCTCAACGAGCGGGCATAAAAAGCGTCATCATTCCGGAAGAGAACGAGAAAGACCTCTACGATGTTCCCGAAGAAATATTGAGAGACCTCAATATTTATCCCGTAGAACACGTCGACCAGGTTTTACGAATAGCTCTTGCTATCGACGAAGACGATGCGCTGCAAGATATCTTAGGCAAACACGTAAAAGCAATCACACAAGTAAAAACCAAGAGTGGGCTCATTAGCCTCAATCAAACGCATTGAGCCTGTCAAAAGACTGACAGTGCCTGCATAGATGAGTTAAAAGCAAGACATAGATCTCACGTTGAAATAGCCCCCAACCGATAATATTGGATGGGGCGCTTTATCTATAGCAATCACCACCAATCTCAAAAGTGGGCCGTTAGGCTTTCGTTTTTTTCAATTGTTTTTCTTTTTTGTGGACTCGTCTTTTGGTCACAAAGATCATCGTTTGATAGGTATTCGGAGTCAGCATCGCGCGGATTGGCCACAGTTGAAAGCAGCCATCCGAAAAATTTTGATTACCTAGAAATTTTAGATCTGACGCGCAAACTTTTGAGCCGCAAATCTGTTCAAGATTTTTTAAAAAATGAATTTGAAGGCGAGCTTCGAAACGACCAGACACTATTGGAAAAATTTGAAATCGCCGATCCTCGGGGAATCGATATGACCGAGACGCAAATGGTGTTACTGCTTCAGAACAATCCTGAAGTTTGGCCCGACTTAAAAAATTATTTACAAGACGTTCCCGCAGATGCTCCGCTAGACGACCCCACCAGAATCCTTTGGCAGGAAAAGTTTAGAGCCATTTTCGCGAATCCAGAATTACGAAGCGAATTTTCGAAACTCAACAACCCGACGGAAGCTCTTCACTTAGCCACCGAAGACGGACAACCCTCAATAAGAAAAATGAAACTTAGTGTTGGCCATGTGAGAAATTTTAGAGGTCAAAAAATTCCAAAGGATGACTTGTCTCTAAAAATTATTGAGTTCATTGCTTCTGCTCAAGAAGAAATCATTTTTAACGTTTTTGATTTTGATCACGAAGAAATCGCAGATGCTTTCATTAGAGCTCATAAGCGGGGCATCAAAGTCATGGGAGGCATTGATAATAAAAATGTCATCCAAGTAAAGGCCGAGGTCAAAGCCGTCTATGAGAAGCTCAAAGCCGCTGGCTTACACGTGGAAGCCATAGACTCAGTGGGCTTGAATCATCAAAAATTAATTGCTGTCGACTGGTCTCTCAAGGGAAAAGGGCGAGCACTGCTTTCATCGGGGAACTTTACACATTCAGGACTTGATCCCAAGGGAGACTTGCATCTGGTCCCAGACAATCTTCGCCCCAATGATTCGGTTCCAAATGCGAATCACCTTATTACGTTGGACAGTGATCTCGTAGCTCAACTCATTCATCACCAGCTCGATAAAACAATTAACTATAAAATGAAAGGGGCCGAGTTTCCCATTTCTGGCGTTTTTAGACTCCTTGGCCTAAACAAATCTGGGAAAGAATTTCCTTTCTATCTCACCTTCACTCCCGGTGGAGCATACCGGAATGTAAACGAAAATCTCATTGCAAAAGTTATTGAGAAGGGTAATGGCCCAATTGAAATGGCACAGTTTGCTTTTTCATCAAAGGCGGTCCTCGATGCACTTTATAAAAGGGCCGCTCGCGAAATCAAAGAAACCGATAAGTTTGATTTTAGGAGCGTAGGACATGCGGGCTTTGCCATGCAGTTTTGGAGTGGTTTTTTAGAGATGAGTGGACTCGCCAGAAAAACCGACGGACCCGAAGAAGGCCTCTACATAGTGGACCCGGATAGCCGGTGGCGAAATCTTTTCTCGAGCGATACAGAATTTGATAGATTTAGAGAAAACATACGACTTGGGCCTATTGAATACCGCGACATGAATTGGGTTGAATACATCGATCAGCAAGGCGCAAAGCAAAAAGTTTCAATTAGTGCGAAAGTTCACCATAAATCACTTGTATCTGGCGGCGAACTTTCGAAATACGAATGGGTGATTGCTGGATCCTTTAATTTTAGTGAAGGTGCCGAGGGCAACAACGAGCAAATTTTTGTTATTCGAGACCCGGAATTTGCAGAAGAGTTTCATGGCATCATTGATGCGCTTTACGAAAAAAGTCCTTCCAGTGTCTTGGAAGATGCAAAAAGAAGAAACCTTATAAAAATAGACGCGATCAAAAGAACCGGAATGTTACCCGAATTGCTTCCCGAGTTATAAGAGCTAAAAAATTCGGAAACAAAAAAGCACTCGAGAGACTTTCATCAAAAGTATCCCGAGTGCTTAAAGGCTGGCAGCCTATTTATAAAATTTATTCGTCTACAGAATCAGTAGCTTCATCAGAGTCGTCCATTTCAACTGACTCTTCTTCTTCCATTTTCGGACAAGTTTTACCGGCTTTGTCCTTTACGTTTTTTAGAGATTGGCAAGTTGAAGTATCATCATGCAAATCACAGCATTCTGCGAAGGTCATCATAGGTTCAGCCTTTTGAGGAGCTGCTTTTGCTTTTGCCTTAGATGCTTCAACGTTCGCCGCCATTAAAAATGAGAATACCAGGGTCATTGTTCCAATTAATTTCATGCCATTCATGTGACATATCTCCTTCTGCCCTGCTCATTATGAGAACCGAGCCTATGAAGATAATTGTGCGCTAGTTTTATAAAAAAGATAGCAGGGTAAATTAATTTTCTAGGAGCATTTTTTTGATGAGATCGGTCTGTGCTTTTTCTGGCAAGGCGTCAATTTTACCGAGCTTAGCCGTAGCGTTTAAAAGCCCCGCCAGCCGAAGTCCTGCCAAAAAAACTCGACGCTGTGCCACCATAAGCGAAGCGCGAACAAACCCTTCGGTCACAACAGGGATGAGATCATCTTCAATTTTAACAGGGCTTGGTTGGCCAGTCTTTGGATCAAAGCCCTTGCAGTACGATTTTGACCCTTTTTTATTGTCCCCTGGAGGAGGCGGATAAGCGATCGAGTGCAAGCCTTGAGATTCGGCATACCATCCTAAAGCCGAAACTTTATTTGCCTCCTTCATGGAGGGCAAAAGTTTGGATTTTTTCCCATCACTGCCTAGAGAAAGCTTTATAAATTCTTGGTAACCAAAAAACCGATTTTGCCCCACAAAGGGTGGGTTTTTCATGTTGTATTCATGCTCCGCGAATTCAAACAAACTATCATCCCAGAACGAATGTAAGTTCGTTAAAACCTCTCTATCAAAAGTTGGATTTCTCCACTTAATCAAACACAAAGTAGCTCCGCGACCCAAACCTGAACCAACATGCAACGGCATGTGCACATCTCCCACAATATGTATTAGAAACCTTAACAAGACAGCTTTCTCTTCCCTTGAAACTTTTGGATCAATTAATTTTGATGGAACTTGAGAAATAATCGTATGAGCGTTCTTGGGAACGATTTCTTCTTTAGAAAGTTTTTCATATTTTTTTCCGTTTGGAATCTCGATGTAGTGGTAGGGGGAAAATTTGTTAAACCTAGAATCAGACCTCACCATATCGGGCCAAACAGCAGCTATAGCCAAAGGCTCAAGGCCGAGAATACTGTAGACAAGATTTTTTGCTTCGGGAGTTAAATTTTGCTCCGCAATTTCACCTACCACTCCATGGCCGATTCGGCCCCAAGCCATTGCGTGCGGAATGGACAAAGATATTGAAAAACAAATTGTTAAAAAGAATCTCAGTTTTCTAAGAATTTTTTCGTTCATTTTGAAGCAACATATCACCGCATTAGCCACGGTCAAAATCATCGAGCTAAGACGAGATGAAAAGGGCTATCGCCGAAGGCTGTTTTAACGAACGAAGGTGAGTTGAAAATTAGGCCGAAGGCCCCTTCGTCGAGCTAAAGCGAGATGAAAATTAGGCCGAAGGCCCATTCATCGAGCTAAAGCGAGATGAAAATATGGTAGTCCCTCACGGACTCGAACCGTGGGCCCCCTCCTTGTAGGGCGTGTTGTCTGGAGAGGTTACGATACTGAAATTATGCATTCAGCTCTTCTAATTTGCTCTAATTTAGAACGAAACTGACCAAATCCTGCGGTCTATATTTTGTTCTTCCTCGGAAAAATGAAGTAGCTCGGGAAGGAGCTCACCTATAGCCCCCCTCTTCTCGCTCCAATCAAATTGCTCATCCTCAATTATTACAGACTCAAATCTACCAATTAGGGATTTTCTTTTTGTAGGCACATATTGGTCTCGGCATTCCCCAGGCTCTGGTGAAGGATATGATTGCAGCATTGTCATTGTTAGGCATGACGGAGCCAATTGATCCCCGGCCAACCTGGTCAAAATAACCAAGGACACGTGGGCCTTGTTCTGGTGATTCTTATTTAAAATTATTTATCGGCCAAAGCACCGTCATTGCTAGTCAAGCCCATGTATTTAAAGAATTATTTCTGCTGCTCGCTGGTGACTTATTTCCTTGTAAAACAACCTATCTTTGCTGTTAATTCACGTATTGTGAGCGATTTAACAATTGACCAAATAGTAGAACTAGCACGAGCTGGAAAATGCCTCGAGCATCACCATCAAGCACTAGAACTTAAAGAAAATTGGCAGCCCCATTTCGGAAAATCTTTATCTGCCCTGGCCAATCTCCTTGAGCCCAGGATTCGTTGGCTTGTCGTTGGCATTTTGAACGATGGGAGCACAAAGGGCTATTCATCAGAAAGATCGGCTGAGTTAGAACATGCGATCTCTAACCAGATCACAAGCAAACTCTCACCAGCCTGGGCAGTTAAAAGTATTTCGGCCCACGAAGTTACAGCCGAAAAATATATTGTTGCTATTCAGGTGCAGTCTCCAAATGATGTCACAACTTGGGATGGAGTCCCCTATAAGAGAATTGGGACTTCCGCCTCCGAGATGTCTCCGTCAGAGCAACTCGAACTGAGCATGTTGCTTCCTGGCGCGGACTATTCTAAGGCAAAATGGAATGGACAAGTAGACCCATCACTAGTTGTCGATTTCGCCCAAGCAGTCCAAGTAGCACGACAAAACAGCGGCGCAATTGACTCCTCCAAAGCATCCTCAGAAGAAATTCTATCCTATTACAATATTAAAGACTCCGTTACCTCTAAAATTCTGTTTGGAGACACAACGGCTAGAGTTTCTTATTTTGATGAACGCGGAGAGATTCTGAATCAGATTGATAAAAAAGGACTCTTTCAGATTCTGTCCCACGAGTTCACAGAAGAAATTCAATCCTGGACAAGAGCACGAATTGCCACCCTTGATGGCGCTGCTGCTGTTTCGCAATCGCCATATCCAGAATATGCAATTAGGGAAGTGCTAGCCAATGCTGTTGCACATGCAAATTATACAACTCCAGAAGAAGGCGACGTTGTTGTGGAACTACATCCTCAAAAACTTACCGTTTCCAATATTTGCGACCTCGACGCAGAAGTATTTGCTCAGAAATGGCTATCCCGGCAACACAATGCCCACAACAAGCATTTAATGAACACATTAAGACAACCCAGAATTACTGACGATCATGGATCGGGCAAATATAGGGTTTTTCGACACATGCTTGACCATGGGAAATCAGCCCCCGAAGTTCAATTTGACCGAATGAAGAACAAAGGGCGCTGGTGGATTACCCTCCAAAACAACTCTGGAAATTCAAATCTAAAAAATCTCATTGATACAAGATTGATACAATATTTTACGAATGATACCGAACTAAGGGTGGCATCTGCGCTTCTATTGTGGCGCGATAAGAAATGGTCTGAAATAAAAAAATACATTGATGATTCTTTTCAAAACGTTGCTGAAATTGTTTTACAATCCTCAAGCTCACCCGTTTTTTTAATTGGAGACGACTTAATTGTACGTCGATGGGCAAGAATTGCGCTTGAGAAAGGACAATTCACTACAGCATTTACTATTAGAGAAAAGGAACTATATGAAAGGTTTTTTAGAGAGTGGGCAAAAAGGGACAACTCTGATCAAATCATCACTTCAGCAAAAGCCAAGGAGCTCATTGGCATGACAAACTCAAAGTCAGAAAACAGCCAAATGGCTAGACTATTTACCGAATGGAAGGAAAAGGAAATCGTCACTCGAGTTAGGTCCGGGGTATGGCGCTTCATTTAGCAAAAAGCATCAGAACGCCGTTTTTAACTGACCCTTTGGCGAAACAACCATTTTATCCATTTTAGAAAACCAGCAGTAACCACGCCCCAAGCAAGCAAAGAAAGTAAAACAAGCCCAGCCGTCTTAAAGGGCCCTCCCTCCTTGAACCCTAGTGGATGTCGGCAAAACTCTTTTGAAGGCTCTCCGGACCAATCTAGACACGGATAAAATCCAGATTCTTTCTGACTTTTTGATCTGGCTTCAATAATATCTTGTACTTTTGAAAACCGCGTATTCTCAGAAATTTCATCCCAAACTCCCGAAGCTCCAAATAAGAGAATGAAGATCACCCCTAATATCTGCAGAGACAAATACAGTTTTCCTAAAAGCCCAATAATTGCCAAATATGATTCTTGTTTCATCTCTGCGCCCTCAGCATCAAATTATTTATTCTTAGCCACAATGTTGTCCCAGGAAAGCCAACTCTGATTAAAAAACTTTAACGGGAAATAGGTCTGCAGAGCTCCCTTGCAACCAGTTCCAGCAGGGTCATTACACATCAAGGTCAGAATCCTTCAATCTTTTGGCGGCGAAGAACTGCCGAAACCAACGATTCAACTTTAAACTTGTCTACATGACAAAACTAATTTCATGCAAACACTGTGGTCATCAAATCGCGAAAACTGCAAAAATTTGCCCCAGCTGTGGGGGAAAAAACAAACGAACAACCTTCACTACAAAACTAGTCGCTGGCTTTATTGTTTTTAGTTTTGTGATGGGAATTGTTAGCTCCATAAAACGAGACTCCACGAATGCAGCTCCCAACAAACCTCAGAGCACCACCAAACAAGTCAAAAAAAATACCCTTACATTTCCTCAGTTCTACAAATACACTTACAACGCAGGCGCGAAAGGCATTACTCAAGTTTTAGGATTTGTTGCACCAAACAAAAATGAGCAGCAGCTAAAGGCGCATTGCCAGAACCAATACAAAGGCGCTACGTGGTGCTTCTATTATTTTGATAAATTTAACCCCTCTAAGATTGAGTCTGCATCTAACGCATTCGACGCGTCTGTATTCGCAGACAGAACTAACTACTATTACCGAGTTGATATTAGCGTTGACGGAACCAAGATATTTGGAGCCCCAAAACAAAAGTAGCGCTTTCAATACTTAAAACTGACCAAATCCTGACCAAACTTATTCAAAGAACAGCAAACTTACGCCAACTAAACCAAAAATGGATTGCCCCCGAAGAATGAACTTCAGTTACTTTGTTAGTGGTTAGTAGTTAGTTTTAATGGGGAAGAGCCGAAGAGCCTTAGTTTTACTTGGGTTTTGTGTGATCTTGTTTGATCTAAATTAGGCCGAAGGCCCATTCATCGAGCTAAAGCGAGATGAAAATTGGTAGTCCCTCACGGACTCGAACCGTGGGCCCCCTCCTTGTAAGGGAGGTGCTCTAACCAACTGAGCTAAGGGACTCCTTGCTGGAAGGTCCTTGATATAGCGATACTGTGCTCAGTGGTCAACCCGGAAAAACAAAGCTATTCTGCCAAATATGACGAATCTAATCAGTCGCTTAGGAATTCTTGGAGGATTAGCCCTCGCCTTAGGAGCCTGCTCAACACCCTTTCGTTTTGTTGTGCCTGTTCTTCGCTTTCAAAGCCCCGAAGTAAATGGCCCCAAAGAAAATTGGAATTTTGCAGGAGGACTGCAGAGCTATAACGATGTCGAGCTCACGTCAGCCGTAGAAACGATCCCCATTCACAGCACCCCAGCTGCTTTTAGGCAGCGTTTTATGGATAAAGAATCTGACACCATTTTTGAAGTCCTTTTCAGCTATAGCTACCTCTACTTAAATCTCGGCTACAGACCCCCCATCATCCCAATCGAGTTCTATGTTACATTTCCTTCCACAATAGGGGCCAAGGTCCAACTCTTAGGTGACAATGCCGATGATGCAAAAAGTGGGAATTTTTCTTTAGCCCTAACGGCCGCATGGGCAAGTCGAGGGATATCTGCCGGATCGGTCAGCGAAACCGACACTCCAGAACCAGCATATTACCAATATGAATTCGATCGGAAAATTTACGATGTGGCCGCAATTGTTGGGTTACGTATCAGCGATTCCATTTTGTTTTATGGGGGTCCCTTTTTCTTTAATTCCCCCTACAGCATGATTCAAAACCTAAGCACAGACACCGGCGACCTTGCTTCCATAAAAGGCACAACAAATTCTTATGGGGCAAATTTTGGAATTCAACTCGGTGGTGGGCAAACTTCTTTGAAACTAGAGGTCTCTGTAAACAAACTTGTGGCCTATCAAGCTGAGGATGTTTTTTATCATGGCGGCCTAGCCATTGGCAGAAGATTTTAACTATTGTTTAAGCCAAAACAAAAATCAATCTTCCATAACATGCACAAAAATTCTACTTTGGTCCATCGTCCAAACGTCTAGATCGGGGTCGGCATCCAAATTTCCAACCGCCATTAAAATCATACCTGAGTCCCATAGCCCGCAATGGGGGCATAGATTTTTAAGGATATCGTAATTCTTCCAGGCCAAAGAATTTTCAATGGGTCCTGGGCTAAGCCATGTTTTGGACAAATCTTCCTTTTTGACAAGCCATCCGTACTCATAGTCATGACTAACATTGCCATCTTCCTGAATGAGCGTTTCGAAAGCTTTTAAGCTCTGTTCTTTAGTTGTAACTTCCGCCCCACCAACGACCTGATACAAAAAGGCTAGACCTAACTTGGCCTGATTTCTCAGGGCTCTTTTTCGAAGTTTCTCGGACTGTGAGTTATTTGACACCGCGACAGTACAGGAAAATAAAAATAGCAAAGCAATTATAGAAACAATGGAATTAAGCGCCCGGCTTCCCTGAATCATTTTCACTAGCACACTCAACATCATAGAACCGCTCGACCTGAACAGGTAGTGTCAAACAACTGGCAATATCAAATAACAAGCCTTGTCTTCGACGATTAAAATTGCGAAACTGTATCCAGTCATTCGCCATGACTGGAGGAATAAATATGAGAACTTTCTACAATAAAATTTTCAGTGCAATTACAACTTTTAGTTTTTTAATGGTGGTGTTTTTGAGCCAAGGTGCGCACGCACTTATGACCTTTAGCCTTAAAGGCGGAATCGGGGTCAACAAATTGAGCTCTACGGACGTTGGGGGCACCTCTCTAACCGGTGAAAGTTTCGGGATTGGTTACCAAGGGGGACTTGGCCTCGAAATTGGTGCCGGAATAGTAAGCATAGGAGCCGACATACTTTTTGCACAACGTGGTGACTTTCAGGTCATTCAATCCCGTGAATGGAAAACGATTCTTGTTCCCGTTCAAGCAAAATTTGCGCTCATCCCTCTGCTAAACATTGGTTTGGGTGGATATTTCTCCACTGGAATTGGGAGTGTTACAAGTAAAAATGCTCTCGGAGTTGAGACGGGCTCTGCTAGTTTCGACGCTGCTTCACTAAGTAAAAGTGACTACGGCGCGGTTGCAAGCGTTGGCCTATCGCTCCCTCTCGGAGTGACGACTCTTTCAGTCGAAGGACGCTACCTTTACGGACTCAAAAATATCTTAGCGAATGCGACGGGAGATGCTTCAACAAAAATGTCAGCGTTTGATATGCTGGTTGGTTTTACTTTTTAAAAGTAGCTTTTACTTTAAGCCAAGAGTTTTCTTGACGTAATTTTCAAAGCGTTCGCCCATTAAGCCGACAGGCGGCACTTCCATACCAAAAGATGCTACGGCAGGAATCCCAGATTCCTCCGTCGCATTACCGGTGGCATTACCAGTAGGAGTACCATCAGCCCCAGACGCCTGATGGTCGCCAAGACTTTCCGTACCAGCACTGCTACCAGCCAAATCGGCGCCCGAATCAAGTTTATCGTAGTCCATTAACTTGATCGCACCATCCGATTCAAGCTTACGTGCTTCAGAGACTATTTTTCGGCGAGCCGAATCAACTTGGCCATCATTGGGAGGTGCCGTTACAAAAGTTTCTTTTTCTTCTCGGAGTGCCGCATATCGACTCGCGGCACATTTTTCTACTAACTTCACAAAATCTTCGTTAGACTCGCGGAACAAAGCCAATGCGATTATTTTTGGTGGTGTTGACGCTATAATTTCCGCGATTAAGCCCTCATCAAGAGTTTTGAGCCTGTCATAATCAAATAATCGACGTTTAACTCGCTCCCCAAATTCGGGGTCCTCTCGAAGAACCATGTTTAGCAAATTGCTTTTCTTGGGTTCGGCAGATTCTTCAATAAGTTTTACTAGCTCCATCAAAGAAGCTGAATTTTTTTTATATCTTGCTAGCATCGACATTTAGTTAGTCCTCCTACCCTGGGTCACCGGAAGAAGCAACCCTTGGCGCCTAAGATCAATTAATGTTTCAAAAATTTCAGTGTCTGGCAAAGGGCAATAATTTAAAATATCTCTCACCAGGCCATATTCGCCCACGCTTGCTAAAACTTTTGTTTCTGGAATGGTCCATTGAACTTTTGCCATAAATTTTTCTGGAACAATTTTTAACGATACTCCCGCCGGCGGGACATAGGCCCTTACTTTTTCCAATGTTTTTCTTGATGACTGAACTGAACGGGTAAAATTCATCAAATCCAATCGCATGCTATCGAGTGGAACCGATGACAAAGATTCGGCCACATAGGCCCACGAAACATCAGCCCAATTTATAATTCGCAGTAGGGCTTTTTGCCCGCTAACTGCTCCCGTGGTGGCATGAACAATATCGCCCAAATAGAAAAAGATTGATCCAGACTTGTGATCCGAATTTATGCTTAATTCACCACTAGCTTGCCTATACATCAAAGAACGGCAGTAATTTTCAAGTTCCTGGGAAGAATGGTGGGCACTCTTCCCGTCATTATCAACGCTGGAATCTTCATCACCGATGATTGATAGCTTTCTTGCGATTCCAACAAATTCGTCCACCTCAGAGTTTCTACCAAAGCAAAATATTAAGTTGTTGATCTGCAGTTCATCTCCGCTTCGAATTTTGGAAGGGTCGCCTCGGAACTCTACCGGAAATTTATTTGACAGCCCCTGAATGGACCAATCACCCTCATAAAATCTTAGCTCACAAAGGTCGTCACTTCCTGGGAGCAATAGCCTCACATCGGCCTGACTATCACGACAACCAAAACTCAAAACTCCGATACTCTGATCAAGCCTACGTCTAACTGATTGATTCCAATTTTCAGGAGGATTTACAAGTTTCAATTCTTCGACCTCATGAAACTGTTTTCTTATCCAAGATCTTGCAGAGTCAATGAAGGCCTTATTGTTAATTTTTCGTTCCATATTTTCAACAGAACGATCTACCTTAATTGCAATTTCAGAGACACTAACTCCGTCCCAGGCAATCGCATTCCAATCGGAAGCTTCATTGAGAGCTAGCAACTGTCCCGGCGTCGGCTGAATAAACGCGCAAAGGCCTTCTTTTTTTGTAGCAATCTTTTGAAGCGACTCAACCGGAACAGGTTGTCCCAAATCAAGTAGCATTACTACAAAATCATAATCAGAATAAGAAACAGGAAGATCCGACAAAGATCCTCGATATACTTTATAGGCACGACGGGACGGGGCACCTTGATCAAGTGCCCACTGTAGCCCCTTAACTTGTTCGGGCGCGCCCAAACAAAGAACATGTGTCGTGTTTCCGAATTCAATTCTACTATCGGACAAATTGCCTCGCCCCTTCCAGGGCCGCTTGAACATTCATGAGACCCCCAGATACAGTTATACCCTGAAGAACGGGGAGGGGGTCAACTGTGTCGAGGATGATTTGTTTGACTTCCAGAGCACTTAAGTCAGGACGTTCCGCCA
Source organism: Bdellovibrionota bacterium (assembly GCA_041750195.1). Classification (GTDB taxonomy): domain Bacteria; phylum Bdellovibrionota; class UBA2428; order UBA2428; family UBA2428; genus JBGSZX01. The sequence continues at coordinate 95,091 of JBGSZX010000038.1, forward strand.
AAATTAAGGCGGCAAGACCTGCGACATGTGGACAAGCCATAGAAGTACCGCTCATCGCTTCATACTTATTTCCTGGAACTGTACTTAATATGTTGCTCCCCGGAGCTCCAAGATCAACGCTCGTTGCGCCAAAATTCGAGAAGAAAGAACGTTTGTCTCTATTATTAGTAGACGCCACTGTAATGATATTTTCAACATCGTAAGCCGCTGGATAGACAGGAGTCTGGTCGTTATCTGCTCCATCGTTACCTGCCGCAGCAACAAAAAGCACATCAGCATCACGCGCTCTCTCGATTGATTCCTTGAGAGCAACATTTAGCTCATCTTCTTCCTCTGGGGCTCCACCCCAAGAATTACTCAAAACTCTCGCGCCATTGTTAACGGCATAATCAATTGAGAGGATCGCATCTGCCGTCGTGCCATAGCCCTGATCTCCGATAAATCTAACAGCCATGATACTTGCCTTTTGTGAAACGCCGCTAACACCTATTCCATTTGCACCAACAGCCGCGATGGTTCCAGAAGTATGCGTTCCGTGGCCATGTCCGTCATAGGGAAATTCGTCTTTATCGGCAAAGTCGTAGCCCACGCCTTGCCAAATATTGTCATTCAAGTCTTCATGATTGTAATCAACACCGGTATCGATATCAGCCACAATGATATCTCGTGATCCCGCCTGTTGCGGCCAAGCCAATTTCGCATGAGTTCGCGTGAGACCCCAAAGCTGCCCAACCAATGGATCTTTCTCTCCCTCAACGGGCGCTGCCTGCGGAGGAGCATACGGAGGATTTGGCGTAGCAAATATTTCTGCACTGTTTTCTGCAAACAAACTAAAAGTTTTAAAAACTTCTACAGATCCCATCAACTCTTCTTCCGTCTTAAAAATTGAAAGAAAGTAATTGGGCTGTGCCCACTCAACCAGGCCCGAAGCTAACAAGTTTTTAGCAGCTTGCTTTGCATCAATTGCAGAAGAGTATCTCAGCAAATCAGTAGACGAAGCAAGGCTGTCTTCAAGATTCAGGGCCCCAAGCTCTCTGAAGCCAATAGCAGAGGTAGAAAGCATGTGATTTCCCGAAGCCACACTATTTAAATTCACCCCGCGCTTAAATTTTACAATGAGACTTTGTGGCAAAGAGCCCCCAAGAGCCTTTTCGTGCAAGCTTGACGCACTCGCTGTCTCCGCCACTACGAATACTCCAGCCAATACAAATAAATTAGTTTTTAAAAATGAATTCATAATTCTCCGTCTCCCCAGAGAAAAATATTAGTCATAAATTTGGCAGTTCGGTAAAAAACCTAAACTTGTAAGCCTAATTAAGAACCCACTGCGACATCAATTTAATTCTGGGATCACTATCTATGATTCAGAAACTATTTGCGGAACTTCTCCTCGCACGATGCATGCGGCAAGTTCTTTGTGTGTGGCATGGCCAACAAAAATTCTAGCCTCATCAAGGGAAGGTGGACGATAGGGGCTCAGGTGCTCCATTTTGCTCGTCGTAATTCTTGCAATGCTTTCGTCGAGCCTCTCCATCGGCAAAACCCCATCATGGAAGGCCTTCACTAAATGCTGCCACACATCTTCAACTTGATCCCACTTGTGACCAAATATTAGTTGGTCGCAACCAGCCTCCACAGCAAGAAACGCGGCTTCTTTTAAATCATACTTCGCAGCCACAGCACCCATTTCTAAATCGTCACTAAAAATAAGCTTTTGAAAACGTAAATTTTTGCGAAGGTATTGCTGCAAAAATATTCTCGAAAATGTCGCCGGGCGAGAGGCGTCCACCTCAGGGAAAAGAATGTGTGCCGTCATAATGCCTTCAACTCGCGAACGAATAGATTTTTTAAACGGCGGCCAATCAATCTTATCGAGCTCTTCCAGTGTTTTTTTACAAACAGGAAGCTCTTCATGTGAATCAGCCTCGACTCCACCATGACCAGGAAAATGTTTCGCAACCGAAACAACACCAGACTTCTGAATGCCACGCACAACAGCCGATCCCAGACTAGCCACCTCTTCAGGATCTGAAGAGAATGAGCGGTCGCCAATGGCTCTAGAATCGCCTTGGCTTACATCGAGGACGGGGGCAAAATTCACATTAACTCCGCAGGCGCGCAATTCCTTGCCCATTACAAATCCAGCTTCAAAACACGCCTTTGGAGAGGCAACGGTCGCCCATTCATTTGCCGGCGGTAATACTGTGAATGGATCTTTAAATCTTTGAACCCGCCCACCTTCTTGGTCCACACCAATCCATGCCGGATGCCCCTTATAACAAGACGGAATCAAATTTTTCTGAATCGCAGTTGTAAGAGCCACTAGCTGCTCCAGAGATTCATAATTGTGTTTGAACAAAATGATGCCACCAACCCCAATTCGAATGCATGTGTGCATCACTTCAGAGTCAAAACTTGTCCCGGGTATTCCCACAAAAAACAATTGCCCAACTTTTTTCTCAGTATCCTCTAAACTTGCCATCTATCCTCCACAAAACGTTCAACGAACTTTGGGGTCAAGCCTATCGCGTAGACCATCACCCATTAAATTTAATCCTAAAATTGTTAATACCAAAGCAATGCCCGGCGCGATTACGGCATGAGGCGCAAACGTTAAAACTTCCCGCCCTTGATTGAGCAATTGTCCCCATGATGGAGTTCCGGGAGGCGCTCCCAAACCTAAAAAGCTTAGTGAGCTTTCAACCAAAATAGCGCCACCCAAACCAAAAGTCATTTGCACCATTAACGGAGCCAGTAAGTTTGGCCATAAATGTTTGCTCATTATTCGAAACGTCGAGGCCCCCTGCGCCTCTGCAGCGGCCACAAATTCTCGTTCACGTAAACTCAACGTAACTCCTCGCACCAACCGAGCATAGCCAGCCCAAGAGGTTGCAACCATGACAATCATCATATTGCGTACGCTTGGTCCCAAGACAGCGGCTAATGCTACAACAAGCAAAATTCCTGGAAAAGCATAGAGCAAATCTACAATTCTCATCAATATTAAGTCCGCCCATCCACCTTTGTATCCTGCGAATGATCCAAGGAACATTCCAATAAAAGAAGCGAAAACAACACTGCCAGCGCCAACTCCTAAAGATAATCGGGCCCCCCAAAATACTTGAGAGAGTAAATCCACACCGTTTTCCCCGCGACCCAACCAGTTCATCCAACTTGGTCGTGAATATTGATTTACCAAATCTTGAGACTGCGGATCATTAAGCGGCAAATAAGGTGTTAATAGCGCAATACCAACCATCCCAATCACAATAAAACCGCCTATAAACAGTGAAAGCTGCCCTCTGCGAAGAACTTTCATGAGTCGTACCTCACGCGTGGATCGACAAACGAATACGCTAAATCAACAAAAAGATTTATGAAAACGTAACTAACACTAATCCATAACACAACTCCCTGAACCAATGGGTAGTCACGCTGCTGAAAGGCAGAGAAAAATAATTTTCCGATGCCAGGCCAATCAAACAAAGTTTCTGTTATGACCGCACCTGCCAAGAGTCCACCAAGCATATTTCCCATGATTGTAATGACAGGAATCATCGCATTTCTTAGCGCATGTTTGAACAAAACGTTACGCTCCTTAAGCCCCTTGGCCCGTGCCGTGCGAATATAGTCTTCACCCAGGCACTCCAAAACACTCGTTCTAATCATTCTTGTCAGAATGCCTGATAATCCAAAGCCCAGACATATCATCGGCAAAAAAAGATGCGCCAAAGTTCCATAACCTGCAACCGGAAACATTCGCCACTGAACCGAAAAAAACCAAACGGCGACCGGCGCCATCACATAAATGGGAATGCTCATTCCTATCAACGCAAAACCAACCGAGCAGGTGTCCGCCAAGGTCCCAGCTTTTCTTGCTGCATTTACGCCCAATGGAAAACTAATCATCACTCCTACGACTAAGCTCGCCAATGACAGATACATCGTCGCACCGAAGCGCTCCGTAATAAGTCCAAGGACTGGCCTTGAAAAAGAAATTGAGTGTCCCCAAGTTCCATCAAAAATTTGTTTCCAAAAAAGTGTGTACTGTTTTAGCAGAGGCAAGTTAAGGCCCAATAGCTCACGCAATCGCGCCTTGTCAGCCGCCTCGGCGGCGTCGCCCAACATTATCTCAACGGGATCGCCAGGAATAAAATGTACTAACAAAAAGACAAGAGTCACAACCCCAATTACGACGGGGATCACTGACAAAATTCGTCTAAAAATATAACTCCACATATTCTTACCAGACTCTAACTTCGTCTTGGATGAGTTCCGGGGTTTGCGTTTTTTCCCTGTCATTCTCTGTTAAGAAAAGTACGGAGTTTTTAACCAGAACTTTTTTATTTCCAGTTTTATCAAAAGACAAACAAATCCCTTCGCAAATCAATGAAGCATGGGGGCCCAATTCAACACCTGGAAAAACCTTTTTGAAGGTTCCCTGATTACTATCTACAAAGATTGAGGGACTTATAAACTTCAGCCCATCAGAAAAAGTAGCATCGACCCAAACTCCCTTGGCTGTTTCTTTTATATTTGGGAATCGAGACTTCAAAAACTTTTGCCAATCGCTTCCGGGTCCGCTGTCGCCAAGTAGAAAATGCTGTGCTTCCAGCAAATACTGTCCGTTTGTCATATCAAACCAATAAAGTGAATCAGAATATTCGGCCATTGAGGCTAGCATTTCTACGCCCTCAATGATGGCTCCCTGAGTGCAAAGAGGGCGATAGATACCATTGAAAAGATCTACAAATTCCACCTGTGACGGTAAGTTTTTTGAAAGCCAAGCCACGTCTTTGGCGCATAAAAAGTGGACCCCTAAAAAATGTACGGGTTTAGAATCGGTCTTTGGAGCCTTTGGACCAATTCCATGCCAAGAAGAATCACGCCCCATCCAAAGAGGCTTATACTTTTGCAAGTGCTCAGGTGCCGATGAATAGGCAAAAGTGCTTGAATCTTTCTTGTTAAAGAGTCTGGTCGATGGAATCCTGGCAAAGGTATCTCCGTTTAGAAGCATCAGCCCCTTGTTTTCAAATAATTTTGGAAAATCTTTTAGAATTTTTTGAATGGCGCCACCTGTTCCCAGAATTTCTTTTTCCACCGACAAGTGCATTCTTAAATTCGGCAAAAGTTTTTTCCAGCGAACGAGTGCTGCATTAATTTTTTCGGGAAGATAATGTGCGTTTATGACAACGTCTTTAACCCCTATTTCACTAAGCTGATTGAGCGCGTGAAATAAGGGTTCAACTCCCGCAACGGGAATCAAGGGTTTGGGACAAAATTCAGTGCTCGGTCTTAAGCGTGTCCCAAAACCCGCCGCGAGCACAACACCAGTAACGTTCATCAGCAATTGATTATAGCCGACTCTTCTCTTTTCAATGTTTTTAGAAAGGTCAAAAGTCTTGCATCTTCGCCGCGCATTACACCGAGAACTTCTAAGTTCTCGATTGCTTGATGCACAGCTTCAAGGGCGGGACTAATAGAAGGCAGGTAGGAATCATTGGATTTGAGGTTTAAGAAACTAGCGTACGATCCAGCCGCCTTTAATAATCGCTGAATTTTCATTCTCTCAAGTTCTTCTGCAAATTTGACATCGCCGAGTGCCTCTTGGATTTCCAAAGACGCTTTACTGCCCGATGAAGCCTTAAGAAGCGTATTTTTCCAATGATTGAGCAACATTTCTCTTACATTTTTTTCAAGAGGAACATAGGGATCCCAAAGAAGTGAAACAATATCGTAACTTATTGGGCCCATTCGCGCGTCTTGAAAATCAATGACCCAAAGGCCATCACAAAACACCATTAAATTTCGGCAGTGATAATCCCTGTGCACAAAAAAACGTGGTCGCTCTGCCAAGAAATTGACGGTTGGCTGCACCAGCTCCATAAACGTTTTTGCGTTTTCCTTGTAGTAGAACTCAATAAGATGTGTTGCCGTGTGTTGCATTTCCTGACTCAGCTTAGTTTCATCAAAAGCCCAATTAAAATGTGGCCCTTTATATTTTCTAAGTTCTTCTGGAGTTAACGACTTGTGAGCAATCGATAATTGGCAAATCAAGTCCACGGCTTCTAAATAGTTTTTCTCAGTGTTGCGCTGCTGGAGTGTGATGTCACCCAAATCTTCTAACAAAACCCATCCTCGCTCAGGAAAGTGTCCAAAGTATTCAGGAACTTTTTTGATAAGCTTTTTAAAAAGCAAAAGAGCGCTGATGTAGGGATGAGAATCTGAGTTTATTTTTTTCTCGTGGGACAGGTCTTCCTGGAGAACATAGTCGCCTCGGTTTTGTGTCGTCAGCCTAAAGTAAGACCGACTTGACGCATCACCCGTTAGTTTGATCAAATGAAGACCCACTGCACCACCTAGAACATCAGGGAATCGCTCTTTAAGCTCTTGTATCGTTGGAGCCATGTAATTGTCTCTTGCCATCATTTTTTTACCTTATATTTCACAGTACATTAGAGATTAGCAAAATGAAATTTTGTAGGGGGTTTTCATGTCGAAATTTCGACCAAGTTCATCATTATTGTTTTTAAGTGCTGGTTTTGGGTTATTCACAGCAACCCCCCTTTTAGCCAGCAGCCTTCATGTAAGAAAGTCTGCGGTCTATAAAAAGCTTTCCAAAGACCTTGCTCCAACGCGTAAATCTTTACTTTTTGATCAAGACTTCGACAAGAAAACTGTTCGGCCCCTCATATCAGATAAACTTGTCGAAAAAATCATAGCTCTCGAATATGCGCATCAAGAATCTGTCAGCAGAGAAATTGCCGCGGCTTCAGTGGCCCCAGCTCTTGCCATTAAAGAGGCTCCTGTCAGCCGAGAAAACGAAGTTGTCTCTTCGATTCCGGCCACCGAAACAGAAAAACTTGCCGTAGTATTGGAGCAAGCAGCCCCAGCCATTGAAGAAGCGGTTGTGCCCCAAACCATGCCCGTTGAAAAAGATTTGATCGCCTTTATCGAAAAACCAAAAGCAGAAGCCGTTCCCGTTGTTGCAGAAGAAAAGCCAGCTCCGGAGCAAAAAGTTGAAGCAACAAAAAAACTTAGCCCGAGAGAAGTCATTCTTCCGAAAGACTTAAACTCTCATCGCGCTAGCATCGCGGTTTTAGACGAAGAAACTTATTCTTCAGGAAAATTTGTGTCGGTTCCTGGTGCCAAAGTTTTTTGGCTTCACCCAGATTCTTCGCTAAGTTCTATAGTCTCTGAAAGCGGCCTTGTTAAAGTGCCCTATCCAAAAGCAATTTCAACTCGTTTTGTTGTCGTGGCAGATGGATATCTCCCTGCCGTTGGCTATTCCGTAAAGGGGCAAGTCACCCCAGTCCTACTTTATAAAGAAAAGCGCCTTCCGCCCATTTTAAAATCGTTACACATTCAACCTGACTCACGGGAGAGTATTTTAATTGGTCGATTTTTAGATCGCGATCTTAAGCCTATTGCTCATATGGAATTTGAAACTTTTGAATCACAAGCTCGACGAAACTTTTTTTCTGTTGGATCTTTTGGACTCTTTCATGAGGCGGCTAAAGAAAGTGGCCCTCAGGGTGATTTCTTGTTCTCCGGTCTAGATCACACTTTACAGTACCTCTTATCATCTAGAAAAAATAATGATCACACCATTAGCGAGTGGCCCGCACAAATTCTTGATTTAAAGGGACTCGGAACTGTTTTAACAAATACAATTGTTTCTTCCCGACCAATGGATCTAGAAACACAAGTAGTCGATGCCTACACCCTTGTTAAGCCAGATACCGGAATATTTGCTAGCGTTGGTGGACAACGGGGCCTGACCGAGCCCGACAAAAATGGTTTTCTAAAATTTGATGATCTCTACAAACGACCCAACGTTGATTTGATTGAAATTAGCGCTCAGGGATACCTAAAAACATGGATCAATTCTCCAATTGATCAGGCCTCAATGCCAGATCTTGTACCCCTATTTACGCCTGGACAGGCAAGCGAAATTCTTGCTCCAGTTGATGAAAAAATAGGACGTAACGACAGCCTCGTTGCCGGAACACTTCGACCTGAAATTTATAACTATGAAACACAAATCTTAGTCTACAATTCGTATGGAAAAAGAGTTAGAGAAGCCAAGATATTCTATTTTGGCAAAGACGGACGAGTTTCGACCAACGTAAAATCCATTGACCCTGCGGATGCTCGATTTATGGTTACTGGTCTTAGCGAGGGTGAATTTCACTTTGTTCTCATCAATGCCGAGACCGGCATCGGACAAAGCATTCAGGTGGTCCGAGTTTCCGACGGCGTCGTCTCACAAGTTCAATTTTAACTGTACGCAAGAAAAAATTACGGGCTTAGGTAGATGTGTCTGAGAGCTAGTTTTCCGGCGATGTAGCCTTTGCGGGCGATGGCTTCGGTCGTGGCGCGCTTTAATGAAAAATGAGGGGCTCCAAACATTTCTAGATCCGTCTGGCGTGGATGAATATAGATGTAATCAATGTTTGAACTATAAATCATTCTCTGTTCCAACCGCTCGAGCAAGCGATTGGCCAGCTCGGCGGCAATGCCCTCTTCCTTACAAAACTTTTTTACAATATCTAAGAGTTCTTTTTCGCGACGACGTGTTCCTCGAGAAGATCTAATTTTTTGTTCAATCGACTGGTAGATAGCCTGAAGGGCTACATTTTGAATGCCCATATCCGAAACAGAATGTGCTCTTTGTCGCGCAAGTCGCATCGGCTGATGCGTGTAGCTACAGATTACTAAATCGCATCCAAGGTCTCTTCCAACATGAGAACTAAGTGGTTCCCAAATTTCGCCATCAAAAAATTCCCTGTTTTCCCCTTCAATTTGAATGGTATAGGGGTGATAAATGGGGGGCAGGCTCATACTTGCAGCGCAAGCATCGGCAATACCGACATCTGTCCGGTACTCCACATCGGGATCAGTATTCAACAGCTTCTCTTTTCCAAAAATCACTTTTCGGGGACGATTAAGCTCGGTTGTTACTATATATAGATTTGATCTGAGCTCCGAAAATCTTTCAGTTTTTAGAATATGTTCGCGCAAATATTTGACGATGCCATCCGTCCCGAATGGGCTCTGCACGCGCTTTTTACGGAGCATCTGAATAAAAAAGTTATCAAAGCTCAAAAGTTCGCGCGCACTTCGCGCTCGAGGTGAAAGCATTTCCCAATACTTCAGACCAGGAATTCCCTCAATGGCAGGATCTTTTTGGAAGCTAGCAAGGATCTCTTTCAAGCTTCCACCATTCGATAAAAACGCCGAGATCAAAGAGCCCGCTGATGATCCAACGAAGCATGATATCACTCGAGCAGGATCAATGCCTGCAAACTCAGACCCCTGATGTTCAAGCCCACCGTCAAAAATAAATCCTGCATCTTCCAGGGCCAAGGCGGCACCAACATGAAAGGCAGCAGCCTTCACGGCCCCGCCGCTACAAATAAAGGCGACCTTTTTTTTGGTGCTGAGATTTATTTTGGGGGCCAGAGCTTCTTTTTGCACAACTTAAGTCTATCCACCTTGCAACGTGAAAGAAAGTCGTTAAAGTATAGTTATGCATAACGATTCCAATGGGGGCTGGATAGATCTTCACTCTTTCTCGAAAAAATACGGCGTCAGTTTATCGACACTAAGACGACGTATTCGCTCTAAGAGCATCGAGTTTCAACTGATGAAAGGGCGCTATTGGCTTCCTGATTTATCATCGGTTATGGATGAAGCTCCTCTATTTTCCAGAAAAGCCGACCTCCCCGTCGCCGAAACACCTAATCAAAACATTCGTGGGTCCGAATTTGCTTCGATGCCACGTCCTTCCGACAACTCTCGTATTCAAGAGCTTGAAAACGAGAACCGAAAACTTCGGGCCCAGATGGCCGAACTTCAGACATTGGTAGGAATTTTGGAATCTGAACTCGGAAATCGCGACACAAATCGACAAGCCGATAAAAGTTTGTAATCATTTGTTCCCATGTCAGATGAGAATATCAATATAGCCACGGCTTATAACGAAGCTGTGGCTTTGCTTTCCCAAGAGGGCGCAGGTAGCGCACAATGGGGCGAAGCCATTTCTAAACTCTTAAAGATCAAGTCTTCTGGACAAAGCTCATCCGCCTTAGAGGCTAACTTAGGCCGTGCCTATTTTAAATTAGAAAATTACCCTAAAGCCATCGAGCATTTCGAACTCGCAATACGTTTTGATAGGTTTAATTCTCAATATCGAGAAGACCTCGCGCTTGCTCAGTCCAAAAATCCAGGACAACTTGCCACAAAAATTGAACATCCAGCAGAATGGGCCGCCTGGACCAATAGTTTTGTCCGCCCCGAAGAAGGTTTGTTTGGTTTAAGTTTTTTTCTTCTATTATTTTTGGCTTATCCTCTTTTAGTGAAGCCATATAAAAAAATAGTTTGGGGAATAGTCCCCCTTCTTTTTGTTGTCGCATTTGCTTTCAGCATATTCAGTTACTCAGGGAACTCTATCGCGATCGTTACAAGTCCTGCCGATGCCTCCATAAAAAGTGCGCCTCTAGATAGTGCAGAAGAAATCATGATCATAAAACCCGGATCCCGTCTTCGAATTCTTAGCGAGAGCGGAAGCTTCACCGAAGTCGAACGCCCCAATGTTTTTCGCGGGTGGGTTGCAAGCGACAAAATTCAGCGCATAAAAAATTTAAAATAATACATTATAAAGCTCTACGGATTTATCGATAATCAGCAAAGGGATCTGGGATCACGGTTTTATAGGTTTCTGCATCTCCAGCACCCACAAAGAGCTCCGCGGAATTATCGCCTAAGCGTTTTAATCCTCCGCTAAAAAGAACATCCTCTAGGCCAGGTCTTTTAGTTTCGCCAAGAGGACCCAAATCCTTTCTTTCGAGTAGAATTTTCATCGGCCCATACTCACCAGTTTTGGGATCAAGCACAAAGCTCATTGGATAATAGTGCCGCTCACCTTCGGGACCAAATCTCGCCACATGCCCCAAGACGCCGACGCGACCACCCGGAAGCTCAGAAAGCTCATTTGCACCACCCCATTCACCTTCAGTAAAAAGATTGGTTAACATTTTTGCCGAAAGTATTTCTTCCGCATTGAGCTGATCAAGCGAATCGATTTTTTTATAAGCAATTTTTCCTGGCCCAGCATCGCCGCCTTGCGGCCTGGTCAACATTGCAATCTTTCCATCATCAAGTTCGAAAAGTCGAATGTCCTTCATCCCATTAGGGCCCGCCGCAAACGGCTCCGCTTTCGAGGAGACAGCTAAATCTTCTAGCGATTCACCTTTATAAAAAACGGTCTTATAGCTAAGCCCACCTTTTCCATTCGGAAATGTTTTCACTCCACCAATAACCGTTGTCTTGCCAATCTTTGTAACGAAGGGATCCTGCATATCCCAAGCAGGAGCTCCCGCAATAGGACGCCATTTACCGTCTTTAGATTTAGAAAACAAACGCACTTGAGTATCGGTCTCACTATGCCGTGACTCGACTCGGCCCGCAAGGACCGTTATCTCTTCTGTTTTGCTACCCTTTTTGACGGCAATTTTAAAAGGGGCAGAAGGATTGTAAACGTCCTTTTTTCCAACACCCGCGAATTGAAGTTTTTCTGTATCGCGATTATGAGCACTGGTGTGCGTGCGACTCTTTTGGTATTCGCCCAACAACTCTACCGAGCTCCGTCGCTCGGCAAGAAGTCTTTCGCAACGAAGACTTGAATTTGTGGAGTGAGACGGATTTGACCAAAGAAGCAGACACGCCAGAAGCCCTAAAAAAATTGATCTATAGGTAAAAGTTTTTTGATTGTTCAAAGCCTCTTTATCTTAACACGCCAGAAATTGCGCGGCAATATAAAGTAAATTGAGGAATTCAAAAAATTTCTCTCTCTTAAATTTCAGATTAATTTCAGGTTAGTATCAGATTAATTTTTACAGCTTTAATATTTACGCGAACCAAAAAGGCACGAGCCCAATCGAATAACATCTGCGCCTTCTTCAATGGCGATTTCATAGTCACCGGATGTTCCCATGTTTAGCTCTTTTCCTTTTAAAAATCTGTCCCTTAAATTTCTTAGTTCCGAGAATTCTCTGCGAAGCTTCTCTTCACCGACACTCTCAAGCGAAGAAGGCATGCACATCAACCCTAAACAGGGCGGACTCAAAAAATACTCCGCCTCAGCCCCTGCGTCTGTCATCATTTTTTCAAGCTCCACAGGAATAAACCCTGCTTTGCTCGCCTCGCCTGAAACATTGATTTGCAAATAGAATTGCTGCTTAGGAAAATCTTCAAATAAAATTTCAAGTTCTTTGATTCTGCTTACTGCGTGCAAAACATCTGAATGCCGACAAACCTCCGGAATTTTACGCGACTGAAGGCGTCCCAAAAAATGCCAGCGTAAATTCAAATTCTGAAATTCATTTTGTTTTGAAAGCATCTCGTTGGCGTAGGATTCACCAAGCGCCCAATATTTTACTTTAGCATCTAAAAAACTTTGAATGCGTTTTACAGACTGCCCCTTTGAAACTGCAACAACTTTAACATGCCCAGACTTCCGCCCAGCACGCTTTTCAGCGTTCGCAATATTTTCAAATACTGATTCTAAATCGCTCACAACTATAGCTTCTAATTTAAGAAGGCCTCACTTCAAAACTTAATTCTCGCGCAAGTGATTTAAGTTCAATTAGCGGGAGTCCCACAATATTCGTATAAGATCCGCGAACCGACTTAACCAAGTGAATGCCAATGCCCTGAAAACCATAGGCCCCGGCCTTATCCATGGGCTCTTTAGACCTCACATAAGATTTTATTTCTGCTGGGCTTAGCGCTCTAAATTCCACTTTTGATTTGCAGATCCTATTGATGAAATTTACTTTTTCTTTTTCGAGGCGGCCAAGCCTGAAGCCAGTCCAAACCTCATGAACACTCGTTGAAAGCTCCCTGAGCATGCTGGAAGCGTCTGCTGCGTTCAGCGGCTTGCCCAAAACCTTGCCATTTAAAACCACAATTGTGTCGGCCACAAGGAGTCCCTCGCCGTCTTTTGCCGAGTGAAAAGCAGGGGCTTTAAGGGCTGCGTCCCACTTGGCATCAAGGCAAAGTACTAGATATTGTTCAGGTTTTTGTCCCTTTTGCCAGCTGGGTTCGTCGCATGAATATTGCAAAAGCTCAGTATTTTCAAAAACTTGTGAAATCAAGATCCTTCGCCGTGGCGAAGCAGATGCTAAGAAAAGCTTGTTGAGATAATGCATTCGTGGTATAATCCCCTAGCGTTTAGGATGCACTAAGTCAAATATAACGCGGAGCAGAAAGCTCCCGTTTCAGGCCTTTGCCTCGACTTTATATCAACCCAAGGAATTGCGGTTGCATCCCAAAACTAGAGTTAACCAAGGACGGAGGCCCAAGCTTTGGCAATATTTAAAGTCGGTGACAATGCAGTTTACCCTTCTCACGGCGTAGGTGTCGTAAGGGGAGTCCAAGAAAAACAAATTGGCGGAAAAAAGAAATACTTCTACATTCTTCAACTATTAGAAAATGGAAGCACAATTCTTATCCCAACCAATAAGGTTAAGGACGTTGGATTACGCTCCATTATCGCTAAAAAAGATGTCCCGAAAATCTATAGCATCCTAAAAACTCGTGAAGTGTCTGTAGACAACCAAACATGGAACCGCAGATACCGTGAGTATATGGAAAAAATTAAAACTGGTAGCGTTTATGAAATCGCAGAAGTTATGCGAGACCTTTACCGCCTCAAGAGCGACAAGGACTTAAGCTTCGGTGAGCGCAAAATGTTGGACACAGCTAAAAGTTTGTTGATCAAAGAACTTTCTTTGGCTCAACAAATCAAAGAAGAAGCTGTTGAGAACGAAATCAAAGAGATCTTTGATTACAACGCTTAATCTGTCCACTTTTTTAAAGACATTATAAAGTATTAAAAAAGCCCACGACCTTTAAAGGTCGTGGGCTTTTTCCTTTTTCAGCTATTTTTACTGGCTAAGCTTATTTAGAAGCACTGGCGCCAAGAGCATTGTTTCCTGGGCGGTCCATGCGATAGCCCCTTAGCAAACTAGCTCCAGACAACTCGGGATGAAGCATCGCAAAATTGCTCAAATCACCCGCAGTAAAAGCACCTGGAAAATTGTACCCGTCGTTAAAAACGGGGAGCGTATTCCAGCTGCCGCAATTCACGTCACCACGTCTTGCCGTAAAGACAAATACCGTGCGGTCATTGAATTCACGAATCACATCACAAATAAGTTGGCCGTTAATGGGGCCAACAGTCGAAAGCACAATTCTTGATCTTTCGGCTGCCGCCCTCAGGCCATCAGCAAAATCAATAGCCGTTGCCGAGCCATTACGCTGAGTTACCCCAATGGAGCTGATAGTCTTCGCCCCAGACCGAACTAGGCGCGCAGCTACCTCAGTCGAATAGCGAGATTCTTTTTCACCCTGATAAATATCAACATGTTCAATGACCGCATTTTGAATAAATTCCTGACTAAAATCTGGGCTGCCCCAAACAACAGCCACATCGCTAGCCGAAGCTGCAAAAGCAAAAACACTCACCAAAGACAAAATAATTTTTTTCATAGTCATTCCTCCCAAAACAAGCATCGACCTACGCACCCTAATTGCCTGCCAAGACATGAAGCTAAGCAAAACTTTGAGTTTAATCAAATCAGCGCCAACATCCTGTTAATATTTGGCCTTTTCAGACGCCCATAGCTTCGCTATGGTACAAGCATGAGCAAAGCGTCGCTTCCAAAGATTCAGTTTATCAACACTCTGGAGGGTAAAAAATCAGTTTTTAAGCCCCTCAAAGAAGGCGAAGTTAAAATTTACCTGTGCGGTCCCACCGTTTATGGTTACACCCATATTGGAAATGCGCGCGCTGCACTTGTTGGAGATTTAGTTACAAGAATTTTTGAATATGCTGGCTATAAAGTACGTTTTGCAAAAAACATTACGGATATTGACGACAAAATCATCAATCGCGCCAACGAAGAAGGGCGCTCGACCACTGAGGTGACCACCGAATTTGAAAACGCTTACAATGAAGAGATGAAAGCACTGGGCGTGCGAAAGCCCGACCACACTCCTCATGCAACCGAGCACATCAATGACATGACTCGCATGATTAAAAATCTCATGGACAAAGATGCGGCCTACGCCGCAGATACTCCGTTTGGAAAAGATGTTTATCTTCGCGTTTCTGCCATAAAAAACTATGGAAAGCTTTCGAAACGAAAAGTTGAAGACATGCTTGATGGCGCGCGCATTGAAGTTGGCGAAGCCAAAGAGGCTGCCGTAGACAGTACTTTATGGAAAGCAGCTAAACCAGGTGAGCCTTCTTGGAGTTTTGAAGGCATTGGCGAGGGCAGGCCAGGCTGGCATATTGAATGCTCTGCCATGATTGATTCTATTTTCAAAGATGGACTAGATATTCACATGGGGGGACTAGATTTGATATTTCCTCACCATGAAAACGAGATTGCTCAAAGCGAATGTGTTCATCCGGAAAGACCTCTCGCGAATTATTGGATTCACAATGGAATGCTAACCATTCAAAGAGAAAAAATGTCGAAGTCCATCGGAAACGTATTTAGAACCAACGCGTTTTTGGAAGAATTTGGGGCAGAGACTCTAAAACTTATTTGCTTGCAGCATCACTACCGAGGCCCTATTGATTTTTCAGACGAAATCAATCTTCGCACTGAAGCTTTGGTGGAACGCCTTTATAGGGCCAAGGCAAAATATTTGGAACACCAAGAGGCTCAATGCCCCGACGCCGATTTACCTGCGACCTTTAAAAATCTAGAAACGATTGATGCAGCTTTGTTTGACGATTTTAATAGCGCCAAAGCCATCGGCTTTACTTTAGCGGCTCTGCGCACCTGCTTCAAAGAAGAAAAGCCCGAACTTTGGGCGGGCTGGGGACGCAAGTGCCTTCCTCTATATTATAAAGTGTTTTCGATTCTTGAAGCTGATCCTGCTGAAGCTTGCGCGGCCATTGAAGCTCGAAGATTGAAGCGAATGAATGTTAGCGCCGACATTGCCAAAAAAGTTGATGACTCTTTAAAAAACCGAGAGCAACTTCGCAAAGACAAAAAATTCGAAGAAGCGGATGCCGTTCGCGAACAGCTTGAAGCCGATGGCTTTGTCATTATGGATGGACCCGACGGAACTGCGTGGACCGTAACTCACCACGGAAACAAGGGATAAAAATGATTGACGTTCCCGAAAGCAGCTATAGCGAAAAAACTGTAGCGCATCTTCCCGAGTTCGAAGCCGTTGTCAGAGCCCGTAGAAGTATTCGCAAATTCAAGAGTGAGGCTGTCCCCGACAATGTCATTCAAAAAGCATTAGACCTGGCGCTCATTGCGCCCAACTCATCGAACTTGCAGAGCTGGGAATTTTATTGGGTAAAAACTCCCGAGCTTCGAGTGAAGTTAAATACTGCTTTTTTATCACAACCTGCCGTCCAAACCGCACCAGCCTTAATTGTGGCCGTTGCACGCACGCGCACTTGGGATCGAAATCGCAATCTCATGTTAGAATATTTTGAGAAGCAATCCAATGTGCCAAAGGCCGCAGTCGATTACTACAAAAAATTAGTTCCCATGGTTTACAACAATGGCTTCTTTGGAATTTGGGGACTACTAAAAAGTTTTTTAGTGGCGCTTGTCGGAGTCGCCCGGCCCGTTCCCCGTGAACCGTTTAGTCAAAGCGCTCTTCAAACTTGGGCCGCAAAGAGCTGCGCCTTAGCCTGTGAAAACTTAATGCTCGCGCTGACTGCACAAGGTTATGACTCTTGTCCCATGGAGGGAATGGACTCAAGGCGAGTCTCCAAAGCACTAAAGCTTCCCCGCGATGCTATAGTTGTTATGGGACTTGCCATAGGCAAACGCGCAGATGGCGGCCTTTATGGGCCACAAATCAGATTCGACTCAAAACTTTTTATCAAAGAAGTTTGAGCAAAATTTTAGCTGTTATTTTTAGCCATTATTCTTAAGGAGCATTCTAAGTTTTTGCTTTTTAGCTCTGGTCATATTCACAAAGCGCGCATTAAATTGTGTTGGTGCCACATTTAAAACCAAAGCATCTAAGGTGAAATCAGCGATTTTAAGTTCAATCGTTTGCCCCACAGATAAATCATTAAGCTTACCGGTACGAAGATCAATCCGAATTCCGTTTTTTGAAATATCAGAGCTTTGCAAAGACAAATCTGGAAATTGCTTACACACAACTGCTAAGGCCATTGGCACTCGGCCTCCTCGTCTACGATCAAGATAAGGATACCTAAAATAGAACAAAATTATAAAGATCGCGATAAAACTTAAGATTGATCCAAAGAAAAACGGCGAAGAAATATTGCTGAGCTTATAAATGTTAAAGCGCAAATTAACCGCTAGTGACATGAGGACAACCACGAGGCTTAATCCTTGGCTCCATCTTTTTGCCACAAAGAGCAAGCACCCACTAACAAATGTAACGAGGTACAATGCTTGCGCCCAGACGTCCGCACGATTTGCCAAGGCCCAAAACCAAACCGTAGGCAGGTACCATTCCGCATGCCCAAGCATTTTGAGGGCAATCGCCGCATTCATGAATGGGGCAATTAAAAATGAAACACCAAGTATATAAAGGCCCCATGCTCGTTTTGCCTTAAAAGACATCTTAGCGGCCCGCCGATTTAAATTCGAATGGATAAATAACTCGCGTTGATTTTCCATTTTCAGCTTTTGGGAAAACCATTCGTTTAATCAAACCAAGTAGACACGTCGTAAGTTCTGGACTTTTGACTGTCTCTTTTACGGATTTGACAGTTGCCACAGGGCCAGTAGGGGTGATGTTCCAATCGAAAACAAAGCGGCCAGATAGATTAGGATTTTTAACTAAAACTCTTTCATAGCAAGTTTGAATTTGGCCCTGATAAGAACGGACAACTCGCCTAACGGTTTCGCGAGAAAGCCCGCCTTCTACGCGAACAGCTCCCAAATCTCCAGAAGCAAACCCCGGAGGTCCTGAGCTAGAGCCGCCAATTGAATTAAGAGAGTTCCCCACGCCAGATCCTGTGGTGACCAAGGAGCTTGATTTTTTGGGGTCATATTTCCCACCCTGAAGTTGAGTCGACGCAGAATCAATCAAATCTTTAGAATTTGCATTGTTCGAGCCAGAATCACCTGTTCCAATTTTTCCTGTTGGATTTGATTTTAATATAATGCTCGGATTATTAGCATTTGGCATGTCCGAAACTAAATCTTGAGCTTTAATTTTGTCAGGACGAACTCCAGGTCCAGGGGTAGACTTGCTCAACAAACCCAGAACGCCTAGCTGGGTTACTTTTTTTACAGGAGCTTTTTTTGTCAGAGCAATTTTTGGAGGTCTTTTTTCGGTTGGAACGGTTGCCGAAACCGGATCACTTTTTTGCGCAACTTTTTGGGGTGCGGTTTCTTCTCCGCTATTCACAATTTCTACTTTTGGAGGTTCAGGCTCTGGAGGAGCAGGTTTGACAATCTCAACACGAATGATTCTCTCAATATTTTCTTCAATTTCCGGAGGAGGGGGCGTATAGGGCTCAAAAATAAACATTGCCGCGAGACCCACCAATAGAGGCAGGAATAAGAACAAGAATAAAGACTTAATAGTTCGATCACCAAAATAGTCCTTAGGAATGGGAACGACATCGGCACTTTCAATAAAGCGCAAAAAGATCATCTTGGATCGTCCCTCAAGACGAAGCAAATCATTGGCTCTTATCGAAAAAGGTTTTACGGCAGTCTCTTCTCGAAGCCCTACAAACACATGGAACTGATTGTCGAGATTGTCGATGCTCACTTTAACAGCCTCTGGTTTTTCATCGACCCAGGTCACGTTGAATTCAGGAACTTCTGAGCATGGCACAAAACTCTCGCCCAAATATGAAAACTTTTTAAAATGAAAAATTTTCTCTAACGATCCCGTAGCGGCATGCAATTGAAGGACTTCAACACAATCCGTTGCCGTCTGTGATTCCCTTTGAGTAAGAGATTCCTTAAGCCCTCCGCCAATATTTGGAGTCGCCTCTAATCTAGCCTCTTCAAGTTTACAGTCGAGCTCTCCTATTTCGTTTGAGCCTGGCTGAAGAACAAATCCAAGATTTGTGTTGTCAGCGTGACTTTCTTTAACTTCAAATATCGTCCACTGTCCTTGTTCTGGATCAAAGGTAGAGGAACCTAGCCACTCAACAATAAAATGGACCGATCGTACTCCTCTCGCTCGTAAAACCATGTCACAATGAGGAGAACGCCCAATCAGATGGTGTGGCCTATGCAAAACCAAACTTTCAAGCTCTAAACCATCTTTGTAAATTCGGAGTAATTTCATTTTCTGTTCTTCTCAACTAAATCTGGAATTCTTTTTTGGTCAAACTGGAGGAAGTCATTAAAATCGCTTCGATTTAATAGCAAAGCGTCGAAACCTAAAGTGGCGGCTCCCGTTTGAAATAGTAAGTCAGGCTTTTTCTTTTCCCCGATGATCAAGTCGGCGTCGAAGTTATATACGGCAGCATTGACAGGAGGTGGAGCTTCTTTTTCGAGAGCGGGATCAATTGGCTCCTCGGCATCTTGCGCTTTTAATGATGACGCGAACATACACATCACGACAATAAAAAGGGCGGCACTCAATTTCTGTGCATTTTTCTTTTTAAGATTTGTCATTCGTAAGTCTCTCTCCAGCTATCAATAATAGCGGATTGGCCGCCTCTTTGAAGCTCATCAAACACATATTTTGCCATGGGAGGCGAAGGATTATGATTTAATAGTATCCCGGAACGTACTCTAACATGTTCCTCTGGGGTGCTAATTTTGTTCGCCAACAGCAGTTCATTTAAAACGTAGGCCTTCTTCCACTGCTTATTCTTAATCAAGTCTGATAAGCCTTCGGCCTCGTCTTTATTCATCAAACTACTCGGCCAATTCCACCTACTTATTCGGGTCAATTTGGGAGGAGCCGCTTCGCCGGTTTTTTTACTAAGTTCGTCTAAAGCCTTTTCAACATCTGCCTTAAGATCACTATAAACTTTGGATTGATCGACAAACTGCTGCGCTTGCTGCGTAAGCGCTGTTTTAAATTCTTCTTGCTCGGCCGGGGTGAGGTCGGCAGGCATGTTGGCATTCATCACCCACGTCCCCATATCTTTTTCATAATTAGAAAGTTTTTCTAAGAGTTCTATTTGCTCAGTGGGGCGCAACTTCTTAATTTCTAAATCGAATTTTTTTCGAGAATCTAAAATCAGAGGTAAGTTTTTTGCAATCGCATCATCTGCCTTGACCTTTCGGTCTGAACTTGGGACAAAAGCCGCCATTGAACTCAAGATTTTTGATTGTGGAGCAGGATTAAAATCATCAGGCAAAAGATCCTTTAAGCTCGTTCTCCAATAGCTGTTGATTGCAAAAACATCCTGCTTTGCCGCCAATCGTAAGGCCAGTAAAACCTGGAGCTTCAGAGGTTTAGAGAGTGCCTTTTTTTGGGAGCTCATATAATTAACATATCGCTGAGGATCGAGGAGAAGTGTCCCAGAGATAAAGGCATCCTTGTCGGGTCTTCTTTCTAAGCTATCCAAATTGAGCACACCAGAGGCAAGTTGAAAGTACACCAAAAGCGTTTCAAAATCTGGACTTGATCTTCCAAGCCTAATAGTTTTTTCACACCCTTCAAAATTTGCCTGGTAGACAAACTGTAAGCACAGTTCAACTCTACGACTTAATATGTGATTGTCTTGCTGAAACTCGGGGGGAAGCTTTGCAATATAGGCCATTGCTCGATCCAGCTGTTTGTCTTTCAAGTAAAGTATTATGACGTTGTCATAGGCCGCCAAGACCTTTGCTCGGTCCCCATTGTTCGCCACAAAAATGGCCGTGTATTTTTCGAGTTTGCCAAAGTTAGAAGATTTTGAAGCATCTGCAACAATCTTAAGTGCGCTTTCCTTAATCAACGCATCAATTCTTGGCTCACTTACTCTGTGCTTGGCATTGTCAGGATTTTCAATAATGTCGCTGTATTTTTCTAACTGATAATTGATCCACTGATAGGTATAGAAGTTTGCTGCCGTTGGCTCAAATTTGTAAGTGAATTTTGAAAAAAGAAAGGCATATTTAAAGTTTTTACGCTCTACATAGAGCTCTACAATTCTTTTGGTTGCCGTCAGCCTTTGTTTCGACTTTGGAAAGGCCTTAACAAACTTGATCAAACTATCAAGGAGTTTGTCAGACCACTTATCAACGTGTTCTTTGTCAAGCTTAACCATTTTTTCCAGAGCCGAGACACCGCCCAAATAGTGGGTCTCTTTATCCTTAATAGAAAGATGCTTATCATCCATTGCGCGGTCAGAAAGTTGAATGAGGCAGGGGAAGTCTCGCTCAGTTGTGCAAACAAAACTCCAGAGTGAATAAATCTCTGATATTTTATTTGTTTGAGGAAAGTACTCCAAATAAATGGGCAAAATTTGGAACAAAGTCTGAGCCAATTCCTTTTTTGAAGTATTACCAGGGCTTTGAACCTTACCAGAATAAGTATCATAATAAGCCTTAATAAAATTTTGAGTTTCAATATCCGCGCCGTCTTTTAAGGTATCAAAACTTCGGCTAGACGCATAAATCTTTGCGTTCTTTAAGTGGGTATAGAATTTAAAAATTGTGTTTTTGTGACCAGCATCAGCATATTCACGTTGGGCACCCTTGATAGTGCTCAAATATATTTTTGCTATTTCTAAGGGATCATCTTCAACCTCTAATGTTGCAATCACTATTGGACTTTGAAGGGTCAATCGATTTTTTTGTTCGAAATTTATAAATGCCGTTTTTATAAACTCCTTGTAATGCTCGTCCTTTGTATCTGGAAACAATTCTTTAGCCGTCTGAACAACGTAGGCCTGCGACCTAAACCTAATTAAAAGAAACACCAAGTCTTTGATACTGTCAGATCTAAATTTGTGCCTCTTGTCGACAATAATATTTTTGAAGGCAATTTCACCCTGTTTGAGTGATCCTAAATTCACCAGTGACCAAGCAAACTTGTACATGGCAACATGGTTGTAAGGGCTGCTTCTGTCTTTTGCATGTTTTGCATAATATTTAAGAGCCTGTTTGAATTGATTCGCTTCAAAATATTCTTCGGCCACTAAGATTTCGGCCCAAGGCGCATAAGAAGCCTTCGGAGCTCCGGCCAACGCTCGTTCTAAGTTTTGAATGGCACCCGCGCTTTTTCCCTCCAGCACATCGGCGTAACCCAAAATAAAATAGCCCTTTGCAATGAGGATGGGTGAAAAAGTTTTGTGTTGAGTTATCCACTTTGCGTCGGCTCTAGCGCGCCTCAAAATATTTTTTTCAACATTATCAACTGCCGTGTCATTACCTTCAATGAGTCGTGCACGGGCCGCATTTATAAGTGCGACCGCTCGGCCCTCACGTGCTTTCGAAATTTCACCTGGATCTGTTAGACTTCCGATCGCCAAATCCATCGCCTTAATGATTTCGATGTAGTGAGTGTAAGGAAGGTCTTCAGACCACTTTGAATAAACCGCTGTATTTTTAGAGGACTTTTTAAACTTTCCGGCACTCTGAACGAAAAGACTCTTCGATTGTTTAGGTTGGGACTTAGCTTTTGTCTTTGCATGCGCAGGTCCAACAAAAAAAAGCAAAGCTAATAGAACTATTTGACATCGGCGCACTGAGAGCCTCCCAAATAGTGCTGAGTTCCAATTTCATCGAGCCATTCCTCACCTTTGTCATATGGCCAAATTTCTTTGGAAGACTTTAAGAGCTCTGCTCGACTTGCCAATTTTTTTATTGGTTTTAATTGAGAACTCGTATTCGAAAGGACTGCCATTCCCGAAAACGCGATTACCTTCGATATCTGAGAATTCAACCTATTAACATCTGCTGCATACAATTTTTTCAAACGAGAATAAATATATCTGCCTTCTGCGTGACGAAGCGCCTTTGATATTCCATTTTTTTCGACATAGTTATTTTTCTTGAGCAACCTAAGCAGGGTTAGGCTTTCCATATCCCACCCGGCCCATTTCACAAGACTAAAGCTTTTATCTTTTAAAGAATCTCGGAAATAATGAAGCTCTTTTAAAACGTTTTCAAGTTCGTTAGATCGACATAGGCGCTTGTAGAGATAGATCTGAAGAAGATAAGCTTCGGGCTCTAAAAAAGGGCTAAAATAGGCCGATTTTTGAGAGGCAATTGCGGCCAAAGCTCCGCCAGCATCTCCCGCCCTATAGGCTGCCCACATTTTTTCAAACAAGACCTGCCGGATTCCAGCATATCCCGACGGAATCCATGAATAGACCTCCGCAGATTCTGCAAAACGTCCGGCTCCAAACAATGCACGACCAAGCGAATGAAGAATATAAGGATAAACGATTGTAATATTTTCATACTCCAAATCAACGACATCTTCTTTTTGCGTTGCCTCGAGTTTTGATAATTTGCCTCGAATTTCTGTTGCGAGTCCAGTCAACACATCAACGCTTGCAGAAAATTTTTTGCGAAGCATGAGCTGCTGAGCGTTCTGCCATTGATTTTGAAGTCTTACTTCAAGAGGCGTCCTCTTGAGGGGCGAGATATGTTTCCAAACATAAAGCAAATCAAAACCAGCCTGTGGCGCCACATCTAGAACTCGCCTGGTTATGTACCATGATCTCTTGGTTTTCTTTTTATTTAAGGCATATTTTTTTAAAAAAATTCTAAGACCCAAATAGTCTTCATCTTCTAAAAAAGTTTGAAGCGTCTGTGTAAATAAATCAGGACCTGCATCCTTACGAATATTTTTCCGTACACCGGGTTTGCCCCTTACAGCTTTGGCATTTTTAGCGGCAGGCGCTTGCGTGGACCTTGGCGCAGAGAAGGATGAGCCCGCCCCTAAAAAGGCAAGAATCAAGCTAAGCCGAATACCTGTGCTTATTTTCATGGCACCTCTCCGTTAGTCGAAGTTTGAGAGAAATAATACATTCTCGAACCCCGCCTCCCTAAGAAGTCTAACGACCGCGAACACCACTTCGTATGGCGTATCGGAATCTGCAACAAGATTAATAGGCTTGTGGCCGGTTTTAATTTCGAGGGGCGTGTTTTCTAAATATTTTTTAATTTTGTTTTTAAAAACTGCACGAGCACTGGAGTTGGCGACCATAATTTCTGCCTTAGCCAAAGAGCTGCCAACAAAATCTGCATTGAGGCGATTTTTAGAAAGATAAACTTCTGGTGCAAGCAATGGAGTTTCTTGGCTCATGCTTTTTGGGAGCTTCACATCAGCAGGAACTTTGATTTCTGCAGATCCAAATACCGATCCCAGTACCAAGAAAATTAGAATCATCGAAAATATGTCGATCATTGGGGCGATTGGAAGCTCCGGCGGTTCATGATTGGTTTTTGTGTCGTCTTCAAAATAATCTAAGTTCATCTTAATTTGCCCCTGAACTTGCTTGATAATTTTCTGCATCCGATGATTCGGACAACACAATATCTGGGAAGTCTTTCTTTACTGAATCCATAATGGAAATTAGCGCTTGATACGGAACGTTTCGAGCCATCGACATGCGGATTGTCTTGTCATCAGATCTTATCGTTTTCTTCATTTTTTCGTTGAGCTTAAAAAGCCCACCGACCAATTGATCAATCCCTTTCCGGCTGTAAGGTTTCTTCAGTTCAAAATCTTCCTTAAGCTCAGCGGGCGATTCTCCAGCCCATTTATAAACAACCCGTAAGTTATTGCCTCCCTGGAAGTAGGCCAATACCTTTAGGTCTAGTGGCGGTTTTTGGTCGGGCTTAGCCTCGGATACAGCAGTGGCTGAAGGAGGTAAAGTATGTTTTGTGTAGTTATAGAAAGTCGTAGACATCAATAGGAAAAAGATAATTGTCGTCAACATGTCGACAATTGGAATCAGGTTTAACCCTGTTTTTGATTCCTGAACTTCGATGTCTAATCCGTCGAGCATTTGGACCTAGGTCCTTTCTGACTTTTCTACCCAGTTAATAACTTTAAGCCCCGTATTTTTAGCATGTGTACGAATGGCATTTGAACGACTTAAGAAAAAAGTGTGAAGGACTAAAGCCGCGATACCCACTGTCAATCCTGCTGCTGTAGAATACATCGCCTCCGAAATACCAATACCAAGAATTTCACCCTTTTTGGCCGGGTCTACGTTTGCCAAAGCAGCAAACGTTTTAATCAGACCGGTAATGGTTCCTAAAAGGCCCAATAGAGTTGCGATACTTGCGATAAGAGCAATGATGGGAATTCTTCTTTCGGTTTTTCCACCGAGCTCGATAAGGGAAGAGCCAATGGCAGATCGCATGGCCTCTCGACCGCTTTCGATGTCCATCAACGCCGATTTTGCGATGATTAAATCTGGAGCCGATGATTTTTGGTCACAAACTTGAATCGCCTGAGTGTAATCTTTGTTTAATACGTAAGTCTTAATTTTATCGACCGCATCGCGCGTATCGAAGCTCATTCTTGAAAAAAGAACTACAAATCTTTCAAGAGCAATCACCACTAAGAAAATCACACATATGGCAATCATATATGTCGGGATGCCCCCTTGAGTAAGCATGGTTAAAATTGTATCCATTTGATCCTCCTGATCTTAAAAATAGTAAATTCCGCCCAATTCAAGCGCCGCTTGAAAGGCAAATTTCTTTTGATTATCTACAATTGTTTGAACATAGTTGAGCACCACCGAGGCTCTAAATCCGGCAGAACTTCCCAGAAAGTACGTTTTCCCAAATCCAAAAAAGTATCTCATTCCGGAATCATCCGTATAAGTTACCCTCGAAAATCCACCTTTAAAAAACGTGTCACTTCTTACAAGGTGATTGATACCTAAGCTATCTTTACCATACATTGGAGCCCAAACGATTTCGGCACCAAGGGCGTATTTTGGCTTGTTGTATAGAATACTAGCCTTGCCGCCGCCCAACAAATCTAGGTTCTCAACTTTTGTGACTATAGAGCGCGGATTCGAAATGAAGAAAGGAGCATAGTGGAGTGTCACTTCCCAGAAATCTGAAAAGGCATAGCCCGGACTGAGCTGAAGATAATAGTTTGTATAAGGACCATCAGAAAAGTCAAAAGAGAAGTTTGTAGCGAGAATAAAGCGTTCGCCCTTATTCATGGCCTTTCTCTGCACGACTCCCATATCCTTAAGGACGGCAGATTGATATTCGTTAACTTCTTTAGGTGGCTGTAAGGCTTTATCGACAGCAAACGCGTTTAGCGAACAAAGGATCGCTAAAGCTAAAGCAAGATACGAGGACTGACCCCCAATAGCCTTGAGCAAGGCGACACTCTTTTGGTGCATGCGCTGAAAATCCAAGATGTACACTCTCTCCCCAAAATTTGAATTTCAAACATTAAGCCGCCAGTTCCAAATCCGACTTTTTAATAATCCAAGATTCAAGTTCACTTATCAATTTACCGTCTTGCTCTAAAAAAGCAATACGACAAAGATTTTGCGAATCTCCCAATAGCTTAATATTAAAGTTGATTTGTTTGTGAACGCCATTGCACTCAGACGAAATGAAAACGCGACACTGCTTGTCATGAAACTGCTGCGGTAGAGGCCGGCTTAATTGAATTCCCCCTAGGGAGATGTCGTTTGAGCTCGATCGAAAAACTTCTCGACCACACACAATCATCACATCAAAAGAGAGTTTATATCTTGTGAACTGCCGACGATTGTCTTCTGCAACTACCGGCGTAATATTGACGCTATCGTCAGATTTTCCTTCGATCACTTCGCCATTATCAATGGCCTGGACCTGCTCAATAATTTCTTCGGCAACTATTTCCTTGGCTTCTTGGTGAAGCTCTTCTTCGACCTTGATGGCCGGAGGAAGTGGCGGTGGCATGACTGCCATGGGAGGAGGAGGAGGCATTGCCGCCCTTTGTCTGTCTTTGCGACTTCTTTCTAATATGGAAGAAACTTCGGCAGCTTCTGATACCAAGGTCCAGCCTGCCCAGCCTGCGCGCCAAACAAATATATTTGCCAATTCTTCATCTTTTACATCTAGTAAAAGTTTATAAAGCATCTCAGAATTCAAATTATCTTTTTGGGAATTTTCTGAACGAGAAAAAACAAAGTAGTCATGTTGCTCAACTTTCTCAGCAGAAAGCTCATTGTTGTTTTGATCTGACATTTAAATATCTCCCTCTCTAAGAAGAAACCCAGAAGTCCTTTCACCATAAACAGCTCCAGCTGCACGATGACGCTTCATTAGTAGAGTTTAACTTAGAGAGGGGGAAAACACCTAAACAAGCTTCGGTTAAGAACGAGGACTTGGGCTATTATTTCAACTATTTAGGCCGACAATTTTACCGAAATTTAATCAATTACGGCAATGATTTACATGCCTTAAAAGACCCTTTTATCTTAAAACTTTTGCTCGAATGTAATCATAGGCTTGAGGGTTGATATTGAGGCATCCACCAGTCTCGGTATCAAAGGATTCGAAACTGTAAATATCTACGATTGGAATGTGATAATTCTTTGAATAATTCGAATCCCATTGATCCAAGCCTGCCTGTTTGAAGGCCACTTCAGTATTTCTGTCTAAAGTCGTACGACATTGCGTGTTTTGTAATTCTGAAGAATTCAACTCTCCACTCATCAAGAATCCAGATCCGCCCCAGTCTTGCCCGAGCTCGACAACTTTGTGCTGACGACTCAGAAGATTGCTGTCTACCCAGCAATTTGAATAGATATGCCCCTCAACCGTTGGAGCGGCGGTGCCATCTGCACTACGAGCAAGATTTGCATTTTTGTCATAAACAATAAGCCATTTGGTCATACAAAGGTTGCTCACCAAGATGGCCGTTAGGGGGCCATCACGATGAATTTGAACTCTCTGATGATAAGCTTCCACGGGATACTCAGAAGCGTGGACAGCTTGAGAGCTGACACCCCCAAGACTAAGCAAGAAGAACAAAGAAAAGGATGAAAAATAGACCTTTGCTGATTTCATAGGAAGGGATTAGCAGATGTGTCTTTTTTCACAAGCAAAAAATCGTCGCGACAATATGGCACTGTTATTCTGCTGATTCGATTTCTGTTAGTTTAAATGTGTTTGAGTTCTTTTCGGTATACAGAAGACCGTCTACAGCATACGGCATACTGTCTTAATATTGGGGTGACTGACGGGGGTCCCGTCATCATCCCGAAATTATAGATTGAATCGAATCTGCGTGTAGCATCGTGTAGCCAGCCTGTGCGATGCAGTGTTTTTTGAAGAGTTTTGAGGCAAACTTTCATGCTTAGCGCCCTCCCTTCCCAGTCGCCGTAAGGTCGATGACCTTGGCGAGTTGGTCTTGTGGCAGCGAAAAGCCGAGCTTGTCTGTCACTCCGTCTAGATCCGATCCCAAAACCCGCAAATAGCGATTGGTGGTTTTGAGTTCGGTATGTCCTACGATGGACATCACTTGCGCGAGTGGCACACCCTTTAAAAGTAGCTGTGTGATGAAGGTGGCCCTTAAGTCATGAAATTTTACAGGCGTAATGCCTATGCTCTTGCAAAATTGCCTGAGCACTCGGGCTTGCTCGCCCTTCTCCCATTCCCAAATATGAGGCAGTACAAATTCACCGTCTGACTTCACTTTGAGTTCAAGGAGGAGTTTGCGAAGGCTTCCGCTGATGGGCACAACGCGATTGCGTCTCGACTTCGTTGGGCCAAAGCCTCCAGTCGAAGACCATGAGCGAGTCACATAAATGCGTCCACTCTCTATGTCCACATCGTGCCACCTCAAGGCGTATAGCTCCCCTGAGCGCATTCCCGTAAAGACAGCAATGGCCCAAATTTCGTAGAAACGATGTCCGAGGTTCTTGGCCTCTCGAAGCAGCACATCGACTTCGCCTTGATTCAGCACACTTTGCTTGGGCTCGATGACTTTGACCGTGAGACCTGCACAAGGGTTCTTTGTAAGAACACCCTCTTCGATGGCCACAGCAAAAACTCTTCGAATCATACGCAGCACCCCTTTTTTTGAAAAGGGTGACTTCGCATGAAGCTCTCGGTGGATAATTTCGTGAACATCTCGCGGAGCGATTTCGTCGATGAAGCGGCCCGCAAAATGAGGCGTCGCCCATTTTGCAAGACTCGTTTCGTAGTGGCGAATTGTATTTGCCTTGAGAGTTAGTCTTTCTCGCCCGAGATAATGCCTAAGCCATTCATCCCAGAGCCAGCGAGGTCCTTCGTCGCGCTCGTTCATGGACTTGGCTTTGAACTTAATCTCGGCTTCGTGAGCCGCTCTTAAAGACGAAAAGCCGCGAAGACGCTTCTGCATGCGGACGCCGCGAGCATCTCTTAGATTTAGATAAACCTCATAGGTTTCTTTTCCGTTTACTTTGATTTTTCGTACTGACATTTAATGCCTTCCCTTCCTCGCGCGAATGAGAACATTCTCAGGCGCAATGGTTTTGGGAAGCTGTGCTAGCTCGTGAAACTTGTATCTTGAGCGACGCCCTATTTTGTGAACAGGCACCAATCCTCTGCAAGTAGCAATTCGCAAAGCATTCACACTCATCCTCAAATAGTTTGCCGCTTCAATAGCTGTTAACAAAACATCCGATTCAACCAGATTTTCAAAGAACCTATTTTCACTATTATAATTACTCATAATTTCTTTCCCCTTCCAGTCCTAATTTTTCTCTTTCCTTCAAACCCGACACCCCGTAGTCAAGTTACCATTCCTGACCCCTATCTATCGTAGAGAGAGAGGGGTCAGGAATATCAGGGAACGCAGACGCAGGGGTGGAGGGTGTCCCTAAGGTTTTGAAAGCAGGGGATTTTTGCACGTCACAAAGCACACTTTTTGCCTCCATCGAATTGATGGCGTGTGTATCAGAAGGTGTATCACTTCTTTCTGCTGCATTTACGCTTTTGGACATTTTTTTAAGATCAAGAATATTGTGCTGAAGATCCTCTAGCAAAAGTAAGTTTTCAATATTCAAAGAATCTTTTCCAATCCAAACGCGTGGCGCTTCTTGATTCTTAGCCGCCTTTCTAAAGGCTTTTGCCATCCAATCTTTGCGCCAGAAAAGCCAAAGATCAGTGACCCTAAACCACTCGGCGTATTCGTAGAGCATGCCGTTGATTCGCTGCCTACTCTTTAAAGTGTTTTCAACCTCTAATGCGATAGGGCCGAAAAGTTTGTCTCCGACTTTTAATCTAAAGATCGCATCTGGAATGTGGCGCTGAGTATGATAAAGCCCTAGCTCAATCTCATACGTGCTTAACCATTCGTGCAAAATGCCTAGCTCTTGGAGCTGCAATCCGATGTCGGCTATCACCAAATCATGAGCCAAGGTATTGCGATTGGGTGGTCTGCGAAATATTTTTTCAGACCGTTCAACTAGCCTTGCAGCATGGGATGTGAGCGTCCAAGCCAATGCGCCCTGCCCACCAAAGGGGTAAGACCTTAGTAACTTTTGAGCACGCAACTTACTAAGTCTTCGCTGTACAAGTGGTCGTGCAAGATCGTCAAAGTAGTAGCGACGAATCTGCGACATTGTAAGAACCCTGAAGTTTCCAAGCCCATTTAGTAGGGCCAAATCTCTTTTTGTAACTGCCATTAAGTCACCTCCTTTGTTTTGGGTTTGAGGCTTAAAAGATCATAAAGAGGAACTCGTTCGCCCTCTTTCTTTTTTGTGTAGTTTTCTTTGATCATGATGATCTCCTGCTTAAGTTCAGAGATTTCTCGCTTTTGGTGTTTGATCTCCTGATTGCGCAAGCTAGCGTTGTAGCTTCCCGAATTTTTTGCCTCGGCGGTCTCACGCTGAGACTCCTGAAGCTTTAATTCGAGTATTGAGATTTGATCACAGGCGTTCCACCATCCTTTGATGGCGAGTGCCCATAGAGCTAATAGAATAACGTAAACCATAGGGATTCCTTTCCCCGTGAGGGTTTTTGTATGTTGCAAGCAATACAAAGCGGCCGAGCACTCATGCCATCTATCAAAAGTGAAGATGGCATAAGTGCACGTTCCCCTGCCTCGCTGCAGACAGTTGGTAAAAATTTATAAAATCAAAATTGTGTAAGACTTTTTGTATTGACTTTTACAGATGGAATAGCGATACTTAAGGGAATAGAGAGTTCCTGTACGCTAAAACATTCGGCGAAAATCAGTTTCAAAAAATAATTGCCTCCTTTCTAAAAAAACACCCTATATATTATAGTACATTTTCATTGTCTTACTCCAGCACAAAAGGTATTTCGATTTTCACTTTTTCGTCACCTCTTATTTTTTTTGAACAAGTAAAAATTTTTCCACACCAAAAAGCTGGAGATTTAGAGTCTCATTTTGTTGATACTTTTCTTTTTTCAAGACAATAGTTGCGATGATAGTGCCAAGGCTAAGGAGGCGATTTTTGGTGTGGCCAGAAGGATCGCCCGGACAGATTTGTCCATCTTGGACAGCGGTGACCGAGTTTTGGTCAAGACTGTCCACCGAACATATATTTTTGTTTACTTTTTAATGCACCGAATTCGGGTTATCCTCTAATTAACAGGCACTTACTGATGTAGTGGATAGGGATTTTTAGATTGGTCTTTAGCGCAACTTAGATTTCTGCTATCAGGTGAAAATGAATAAATTTCTAGCACTAGTTGTAATTGTTTTGCTTAGCTCGCTTACTACGACCTCGATAGCGCATGATGCCGCTGAAAAAGTTGCTGATGAAGTCTTCGTGAAAGTGAAATTCAAAAATGTTGCTCATGCGGAGCACTTTATGACCTGGATGTCGGAGCAGGGCGAACAAGATATGTATATTTGGATGGAAGAAGCAGAACCTGAACTCGCTAAAATGCCATCATACCATAATGAAGACTTTGAAATTGATTACAGCAATCCCTAGTCTCTGAGGGGCTTGGCCCCCTAAAGACTTCGGAGTTCTTGTAAAACAAAAAACCC
The DNA here is from genome assembly GCA_041750195.1 of Bdellovibrionota bacterium. GTDB lineage: Bacteria > Bdellovibrionota > UBA2428 > UBA2428 > UBA2428 > JBGSZX01. The sequence continues at coordinate 127,008 of JBGSZX010000038.1, forward strand.
GCTTCAGTTATGAAGTGGGTTTTTTCGTTTAGTCCCAACTATTGTGTAGAGCTATTCTGCTCTTGGACTAGAGATTAATGAAGTGAGCAATTTCCACAGACTGCGAATCAAGTTTAATCTTTCCTGACTGAGACGAGCTGACATCTAAGTTTGAATCTAGGCTCTTAAACATGGTTACTTCCTTCCCTGAGAAATCAAGGGCTAGTCCGCTAACAAGATTTGAGCCAGTGCCAACATTTCTTTCATGAACCTCGACAAGAGCGGGGGTCCCGGCCCTGCAAAGCCAAGCTGTTTTACTGTTTTTGATTGTTTTTAGACTTCTAGGATGCAGATGCCAGCCAGAATTCTCAATTGATTCCAAGAATTTTTCTAGGTTCGGAGTGTTGTATGCCACGTGATGCAAGCCGCAACCTCTTTTTTTAAGAGCGTCTTTATATGGCCCTTTAGATATGGCTTCTAATAGCAAAATTTTTCCAAAAGAACTGCCTATATAAAGCTCTTTAGTTCCCTCTTCTGGAAAACTTTCTACCTCTCCAAGTTCCAAATCTAGTTTTTTAAAAAAGTGAACGCAGTTCTCTACTGAATTCACTAGGAATGCGATGTGGTCGAATTGCGTCATGTAGTACTCCTAAACAAAACTAATCTTAAACTCCACGTGGGTAATTTGTCCAAAATCCGAGCATTTAGGCCTACAATCGACTTCTGGAGCCTTATAGAGCACGCTAAAATAGCAAAGACCGAAGCCTCTCGACCTCGGTCTCTATGTCTGAACTATTCTGTCGAGCCACAAGGCTTACGGACTAGGGTCTGGCGTAATTACAAACCTCTTCGCCTTCCCCAAAGGTGCTCTTAAAACTTCTTGTAGTTATCAACGTATCATTTTCAATCCGAATAATTCCAGAGCCTTCGCCTGACCAAGTTCCATTCTTATCTAAATACCACCCGAGCCATTTTGCTGAAGTAAGAATTTCATTAAAATCTTCATTCCAGCTAAAGTCATAGACTGTAACCTCATGGTAATTCTCGCCATTATGCGAACTAGTTACATCCATTGAGGTTGGTTTAGTTAGAAAAAAAGTCTGGCCATCCATTTGAATCTCGGCACCGCCTGTTTGAATAATTGATTTTTGGGAGTCCTTGGATCTGCCGTTGAACGTGCACGTCCCCAACCATTCCCCTGAGAAATTTGTGAAATCACTTGCCATTGCAGTTCCTCCGATCATCGCCAAAACATAAAATATTTTTTTCATAAATACACTCCAATCACCAATCTCTGATTCCCAGACCAGAATAGTCGAAATTCCGAGGATTTACATCCGTGTGACCCAATGCATGCCTTTTAGAGCGGTTCAGGATCTGCCAGAACTTGAACAAGAAAAGTATGGCAAGGTATGTATAAATATGGTATCGTGAAAATGTGGAATTCGAGTGGGATCTTCGCAAAGAGCGCGAAAACAAGAAAAAGCACAAGGTAAGCTTTTCTGAGGCCGTTGAGACTTTTGCAGATCCTAACGGTATCCAGCTTGAGGATGAGGCTCATTCTACGGAGGAAGAGCGCTCTTACTGGGTCGGCAAGTCTGATACGGGTCGTGTATTGACCACACGCTTTACAAAACGCAGCTCAAAAATTCGAATTATAGGCTCTGCAGAATGGCGGAAGTTCAGGAGGTTTTATGAAGCAGCCCAAAATGAAGAATATTAAAGTGGATAAGGCTGGGACGCGTAAAATGCGTGCAAGCATGGAAAAAGCTAAGAAGGTTAAGATTACCATTAACCTGGATTCAGACCTTTTGGAGGTTCTTCGCGATCTTGCCGATGATCGAGGAGCTCCTTATCAGACACTTATCAATAGAATGCTTCGACAGGTGGCAATGGGCAAAAAGCCATTGGATGAATCTCGTCTTGAAAAGATCGAGCGCGAACTTGCTCTTCTGAAGAAGAAGATCGCCTAGCTAAAAAAACCAATTTTGCGTGTAGCATCCGTGTAGCAAAAATGTAGCAACCTGCACTGATGTGTTGAAATCTGATGAAATGCACAGGTCCACGAGCTAACTCAGCTTCATGTTTAGAGGTGTTTGATATTGTTTAGTGTTTTTTGTGGAGCGTAAAAACTCAATCCATAACTGGGGTGACTGACGGGGGTCGAACCCGCGACCTCTAGAATCACAATCTAGCGTTCTAACCAACTGAACTACAGTCACCACAAGTGTCCCAAAGAAAGGGACAAGTGAGCTTCTACACGGAATAGGGGGGAATATCAATCCCAGAGAAAGGCCTGAATTCACTGAAAATTCAGGGCAAAACTTCAACCGGGCTGATGGCCTGCTCCCGAGTCAAATGAAAGCGCGCCTTATAGGGCTTCAAGCGGATAGGACAGTCCTTCACAGGGCAAACTTCACAATAGTTTTTGCGACATGGCTCCATATGGGTGTGCCATTCACCCTTCATCCCCGTGCTCGTCAAAAGTGCTTCTGCAAATTCGTGAGAAAGACGATGGGCCTCAAGAACATCCATAAACTCTGGGAATAAAATGTGCACATCAATATGCACAAAATTCCCTGAGCGCATTGCCCTTAATTTATGAATGGTAATGACCTCATCCACGGGCCACGTATTAACCTTATCCAAAATCAAGTGCAGAATTTCTGGGTCTTCTTCATCCAACAAAGCACCAAAAGAGGATTTGATAATCTTGAAACCTACTCTGCCAAGCACAACTGACACGACAATAGCCATGATTGGATCAAGAATGCTAAGGCCCGTCCATTGCACAAGAAGCATTCCAGCAACAATCCCCACGCTCGTCCCAAAATCAGTCAACACATGATGGCCATCGGCCTCTAATGCCTTGGATCCCAACGCACGACCACGTTTAATTAAGTACCAACCCAAAGCACCGTTTAACAAACCGCCTAAGGCGCCCCACCAAATACCTGCACTTAAGTTTCGTAATTGAGATCCCTCGAAAAGAGCGCTTGCCGCTTCAAAAAAAATAAACAACGAGGCAAAGCAAACGAGCCCGCCCTCCAAGAACGCCGAGATAAACTCCATTTTTCCATGGCCGTAAGGGTGATTCTCGTCAGCGGGACGCAAGGCAAAGCGCAAAGATCCAAAGGCAAATATGGCCGCAATAATATTCACGATGCTTTCAATGGCGTCAGAACGCAACGCCACGGAACCCGTCAACCAAAAGGCGTAGGTCTTGATTCCAAAAACGACAAGACTCCCCACAATGCTAAGAGTAGCTAAACGAAGCTTGCTTTTTTTGTGTTGCATGGAGAATTGAAAGTTAACCTAATTTATTAAATAACTCTTCTAAAATTTTTTTATATGCGCCACCGACATTGCTTCCCTACGAAATAAAGAATAAGAATCAGGTATGTTACTCATTCCAAGATTTCCAGATGTTGGTCTTTTAGTTCTTCGAGTATCTTTTGCTTCGGGCATGTTTTTTTTACATGGACTTCCAAAACTCATGAATTACAGCCAGTCAGCACTAGCTTTTCCAGATCCCCTGGGAATTGGCTCCCAGGCTTCGCTTATCTTAACAATATTTGCAGAAGTTTTTTGCTCTGTGGCTCTAGCCTTGGGGCTTTTCGCAAGAATTTCTGCCTTTGTACTTGCCCTCACAATGGCCGTAGCTGCATTCATTGTACATGCCACTAATCCCCTGGCTCAAAAGGAGCTTGCTCTAGTATATGGCATTGCCTTTTTGGTTCTAGCGCTCACTGGCCCCGGACGATTGTCACTCAAAATATAATTAAAACCAAAATTTAACTAAAGCCAAAATATAATTAAAACGCCATCAAACGCTTAAGAAAACCAGCAATCTCAACGCGTGTTGGTTCTGGAAATTCAACGGACATTTCTGTGGCCACTTTTTCTTCGACCCAGTTTTTCATTTCTTCTTCAGACTCAAAAGCTATAGATAAGTTTTGATCCAAACAAAAGCGACCCTTTAGAATCCATGGCTCGGAAGCTGCATAAAACAAATCTACCCAGCCGCAGCCTACTTCTCCAAAAATTTGCCCGAGCATTTCGCTAAACTCAACTTTTTGTTCAACTCCAGCGGTTTGTCCCTTCATAATTTTATAATCAGAATCCCAGGCAAGGGAGTAATGGTTTTCTCCCCAAGAGCCTTGAATGTCTTCCCAAATAGGATTGAACACAAAAATATAATCCTGATCATAGTGAGTCCCTGTTAGAGTAATGTTTTCTTGGGATTCATCAGCGTTCGCCAAAGCGTTTGCAGCAAAGAAGACTGGAAGCGCGAAAATAAAAATAATATTAAAAAACGATTTGCATTTTATTGTCATCGTTCAACTCTAACTCTCGCCTTATTGATATTCAAGAGCGTCACACTCTACCGGGCCTGGCTCCAAGTATTGGGACTCCTCATTCAAGACAATAGATCGCAAAGGTCCATGGAGAGTTAATTCAGCAGCATTAGGTGCTTCTAAAAAATATTGCACCTCCGGCTGAATACCGCCAAGACGATTTCTATCGCCAGGCCCAACTTCAAATCCCCCCACAACAATCACGAATTTTTCACCAAATGAAATTAGCCATTTTTCTCCCGCAGGTGGTAATGACGACGCATCAAACATCATGTTGAACAAAAACATTTCTTCGAGCGGACTTGGCTTGTGCGGCCCCCGCGCACCTTGACCTGCACGACCTCCCTCGGGAGGCGTCCATCTGCGACTCCACTCTGAAGGATAAAGCTGATCTACTCCAAGTCCCAGCAATTGAGCAGAACGCTGCAAGTGTGCAAGCACTCCCTCCCGCGTATTCGACGGAAATGCACGACCACCCGAAAAACGATCGTAACTCGAAGCCAAATGACTCTCGACATAAAAACTGCCAACAGCAGGAAGCTGAATTTGATCACGCCAACGTCCCTTAAAGCTTCTTGCAATTGTTTTCTTTTTTACGATGCAAATTTGCTTTGGAAAATCGTTAGAATCGTCTTCTTGACGAGGCTGTTCGGGATTCTTCACGGAAAACTTTTTTCCTGCTTGAAATTTCATTTCAACCGGCCTTGCGCCACATGATGACAACATTGTGCAGCAAATCAACACGCTAAACAATGGATAGTAAAGCCGTCTGCCGTTGATCACCATTAGTTTAAGTTTATCGAAATAAATTGTTCGCTTTAACCTACGGAGTGCTAGTTACTTGACCCCCCTAACGCTTTGTATTAACGCTCTCCCTATGAAGACAAATAGCTTTTTACTTACTGTAATTTTAGGAATTTTTTCTTCCTCGGTTTTTGCCGATTCATGCAGAGTAGAGCGACTGACTCGCAATGATGAACAAGTTGGATGCTCAGGTTATTCATGTGAAGTCTATAGAGTTTCAAGAAATGATGAAGTTCTAGGCTGCACAGCTTCTTCATGCCAGGTCTACAGACTATCAAGAAACGATGAAAAACTTGGTTGCTCATCATCATCTTGCGAAGTTTACAAACTTTCTAGAAACAATGACGTTCTTGGCTGTACCTCTTCTTCTTGCCAGGTTTATCGCGTTGGTCGGAACAATGAAAAATTAGGCTGCACCTCTTCTTCTTGCCAAACCTATGTCCTCTCAAGAAATGACGAAGTGCTTGGCTGTACGGCCACTTCTTGCAATACTTACAGACTTAGCAGAGGTGATGAAAAACTTGGTTGCACCGCCACTTCATGCGACATTTATAGAGTATCAAGAAACGATGAAGTGCTGGGTTGCACAGCTTCTTCATGCAGCGTTTACCGACTTAGACGTGGTGATGAAAAACTTGGCTGCACTAGCGATTTTTGCAGCATCTACAGAGTCGCAAGACACGACGAAGTTCTCGCTTGCCCAGCATGGGAAAGATGGGGCACCGATCGCGATATGACTCGATACCTTAAATAATTTTTATAGTAATAATTTATTTAGAATATTTTTTTGCGACTTCGACAATTTTTTCCAAGGGAAAAGGTTTGTATAAAATTTCTTCGAAATTATCCAACCACTCAGCCCCCTGAATATCGCAAGGCAAGCTTCCGGTCGAAATAATCCAATATTTTGGACGGCTCTTTACCGGTATCGTCCTTTCGACTTTTTGGAACAGCTCCGCGCCACTCATTTGCCCCATATGTAAATCGGTTATAACCAAATCAATGGCTCCATTGCTTCCTATAAAATCATAAGCATCCTGCGCTGTTAGAACCAAATGAGCCGAGATACAGGCCTCGTTAAGCACCTCCAACAAGAGCTCCCCCAACGAATTTTCATTTTCAACAAGCAATACCACCTGCCTAGTCTACAAAATAAAATCTGTTTAGGCTGATTAAATATATCTAACCGTCAGAAGGCTTACGCCAGGCCAAGTGACAAGCAAGCATGCCTAATGAAATAATAGCGTCTATGAAGTATTTTCAACTATTAGCGATCGGTCTTTTTGCCTTAACTGGGTGTAGCAGCCGCAAATCTCCCTGGACCATCATTGCTCACAGATCTGCTCCAGGATATTTGCCAGAGCACACACTTGCTGGAGTTGCGATGGCGGCAAGTTGGAATGTAGATTTCATTGAGCCCGACGTTGTCTTAACCAAAGACAACGTTCCAATCGTCATGCACGACATCCTCCTTGATAACTCAACCGACGTCTCTCAAAAATTTGCTCACAAACGTCGTAGGGACGGACATTTTTATGCGATTGATTTGACTCTAGAGGAAATAAAAAAATTGCATGTACTAGAAAGAGGCAAAGGTGACCCCAAAGATACGGCTGTGTTTCCTTCACGTTTCCCAAGAAATTTGGCTCGCACAGCATTTCAAATTCCTACTTTTAAAGAATATTTGGAAATGATTGAAGGACTTCGCAAAACAACTGGCTACAAACTAGGAGTCTATCCAGAAATCAAAAAACCCGCCTTCCACGAAAGCCAAGGAAAAAACATAGTTAAAATTGTCTACCAAGAAATCAAATCCTTCGGGTACGAAGACAAACCCGACCTTATATATTTACAGTGCTTCGATCCAAAAGCGCTCAAAATGCTAAAATTTGAAATCAAAACAAAAATTCCCCTTATCCAGCTCATTGGAAAAAATGAATGGCAGGAAGCTGATGTTGATTTTGAAACTCTAAAAAACAAAGACGGATTAAAAGAAATATCTGAATATGCCGTCGGGATTGGACCCAGCATCGACGACCTATATGCTCTTGATCCAGAAAGCGAGAAACCAATTGTAACTTCGCTCGCGAATTTTGCCCACCAAAACGGACTCATGGTTCACCCTTACACTCACCGCCCAGACAGTCTTCCCTTGGGCTTTAAAACAGAAGAGCAGCTTCTAAGTTTTTTGATGAAAGAGGCCAAAGTAGACGGCATCTTTAGCGACTTCGCGAACAGAATCATTCATTGGATTCCGGCATCAAGCTCCAAAGAAGAGCATGAGCAGTTTAGGCACAAGGATTTATTGTAATATGAAAAAAGTCTTTCTAAGTTTTGCTGCTTTGTTTTTTATTTTAATCGTGGCCGGTCTATTTTTGCCCAAAAATTATACGCTCACATCTGAACGCTCATTCAAAGCACCCATTAGCAAGATTCACAAAGTCATCGGCGATCTCCGAACTTGGAGCAACTGGAATCCGTGGATGAAAGATGAAACAAAAGTTCAGTTTTCCGTTGATTCCTTCGAAGGTGTTGGGGCAACTCAAAAGTGGAAAGGGCCAGATGGAGAAGGTTATGTGATCTTTAGTCATGTCGATCCAAAGGCAGGAGTCGCGTATGACATCCAGTTTGAGAATTTGCCAAAAGCAACGGGTCGCTTCGATTATTTAGAAGGAGGCGACAATCAAAGCAAAGTAACTTGGCTTTTGAGCGGAACAATTCCCTTCCCAATCATCGGGGGATACATCTGTCTATTAATGAAATTCAATCTATCAAAGAGCATGGACGAAGGGCTTGGGAACATTGCTGAACTTGTCGAGAATTCTTCTCCGTAATTTTTCTCAGTCATTTTTCTCACTAATTTTTCAAATGATCGCCTTTTTGGCCAAACAAAAACTTTCGAGACTCTTCTGTTACAGTTTCATTGCCTTGTTTTAGCCTCGCGCCTTCATCATAGGCCGCAATCACATGCTGCCTTTTAGAAAGCTTTTCAAACCATTGCTTTAGCGAAGGAAAATCACTTAAGTTTATCCCCTGCTTGCCATGGGGGACGACCCACGGATAACACGCAAAATCTGCAATGCTGAGCTCCTCGCCTGACACGAATGCATTGCTCGAGAGTTGCCTATTCAAAACGGAATACAATCTTTTCGTTTCATTGAGATATCTTTCGATGGCATAGGGAATTTTTTCTGGGGCATATTGAGAAAAATGATGATTTTGTCCAAGCATCGGCCCAAAGCCAGCCATCTGCCAATACAACCACTGCAAAGTCTTATAGCGCTCAAGCGATGGCGGATCCAAAAAAGACCCCGTCTTGTCGGCCAAATATTCGAGTATGGCTCCTGACTCAGAAAGAGTGATCGACTTTCCTTCCGGGCCACTCGGATCGACAATCACCGGAATCTTATTGTTCGGATTTAGGGATAAAAAGTCTTTGCTAAATTGCTCTCCCTTAGAGATATCAAGCAAGTGAAATTCGTAGGGCAAACCCATTTCCCTGAGCGCAATGGTGATCTTAAAAGAATTAGGGGTAGGCCATGAATACAGTTTTATTTTGGGGTTTCGGCTATCCATGTGCCTATAATATATAGCGGCCTTTAACTGTACAAGCGAATTGATTTGACTTCGCTTTTGCGCCTGCTAAGCCCGAATGATGCACGCAAAACTTCGCTCAACCCCAGTAGCATTATTAGTAGCTTTATTGGTGACTTCTCTTCCCGCATTAAGCAGCGCAAGGCCAGCACTTCCGCACCTTGACTTAGATATGTCTAGCCAAGAATATCGCCAAAAAATACTATTGCTCAACTTAAGGCGCAACGAGGACCGCTTCTCAGTATCGCGTGGCGAAAATACTTTTTCTGAAAACGCAAAGACCGTCGACGAGGCACTAAATTTTGGAGAACGCCTTTACCAATGGATTGAATACATCAACCGCTTTCGAAGTGAGAATGAAAAACTTAGACTTACAACACGGGAGGGCGGATTACGAGGAGTGCCCATCAGTTCACCCTCTCGATATAGTCCTGCCATCGTTGAACAACGTCATGTTGAGATACTAAATGAGCTAGACCCACTATCGAAAGAAATTTTATTAAGGCAAAAAGACTTTAGCCAAAACCCCGAAGTTTCGGATGAAGTATTTTTGGCCATTGGCAAACGAATTGACCGCAATTATCAAACAGCCGCCAGATGGCGATTGGTTTCTCCTTACCTTTTCCAATACGAAGCACGGGCCCGATACGATGTTCGCGGATTTTATTTTTTGAGCAATGACCCAGAAACTCAAAGCAAGCTTCAGGCATTTGAGACCTTAGACGACCCAGAAAAAGCCATTATAAGAAGCTACCTCATTCAACTTTGTCGCAACTCTGGCGCCTTCATGCAAAGCTGCCAAACTAGATTGACGAGTGCCGAGCAAGCAAAAACAATGAAGGACTTTTATCTGCAATATTTATCTGCGGGGCAAGAAACTTGGGATGATTTTTTTAAGCTAGGCGCCGTAAGACCTGATGTTAGCTGGCCTATTGGCAATACGACACAGGCATCGATACCCTTTTTAAGACCATCAAACGTTACGCATTTGTCATTTGTTCAGGTGAACGTGGAAGAAGAATTCCAATGGCAAGGTTTTAAACTTATTTTTAATATTAAAGATTCTGGGAATTATCCTCATGTCATTTTTGAAGCTGGAGCCACTCCTCACGTTAATGGTCTTGGTGGAAATCGTATCACCATGGACACCAACATGTCTCTTGAAGAATGGGATGCTCAGTGGACCATCCGTCATGAATTTGGCCATGTTCTTGGCTTGCCTGACTGCTACACAGAATTTTATGATGCTGCTGCCCAAGAAATGATCAACTATCAGCTCGATACCACTGACCTTATGTGCAGCCGAGCCGGTCGAATGAATCAAAGAATTTTTGACGAACTAAAACAAGCCTACCTACGTTAGGGGTATGGGCTCGTCGCTTCCTAGATTTTTTTATGTCATAATTGGAAGCATGTTAGTTAAATCAATCTTAAGATTGTTAGCATTTTTCACGTGCCTGATTCCTATGACAGTTTTTGCATCCACTCCTGCCTGGGATCAGATCTACAAAAAATTGAAGCCCTCCATTCCCTATATCTATTCGAATGGTGGCCTCTGCTCGGGAGCCCTCATAGACCATGATTTAATTTTAACCGCTAAACACTGTGTTGAAACTCTACGTCCTATTTGGATTTCATGGCCAAGTGCTCCCGGAAAATGGGAACTTGCTGAAGTTGCCTATATGCATTCCACTTTAGATTTTGCACTGGTAAAAATTGAAAAAAGAACTGAACCCAGTCCAATCCCTATGCGCAAGCTCGAATACGTGAGGGAGGGGGAAGCCGCGGCAACCATAGGACATCCCACCAGTGGAAAAACACTCAACAATCCTCCCTTCGACCTAGATCTAACTCATGTCTTTTCATCGGGGACCATTTCAAAAAATACCGGAACCGAGCTTGTAATCGACCTAAGCCTTAGCCCAGGAAATTCTGGTGGCCCGCTAATAGATTCCAACGGCGAAATCATTGGTGTGATTTCAAGGAAGCTAATTACTCAATTTGTGGGAAATGTCGGATATGCCGTTAGCCACAACGCAGCTCTTGCAGCTTACGCTCTCTACAAACAAGAAAAACTTTCGCCTCCAAACTTTACAAACATCCCGCCAGGATTTTCTGTTGCCATTATCCCCACGTGGGATGCCTTTCAAAATAATTTACCAGGAATGAATTCCACCTATCGAACAGTTTTTACTCTTGAATATACTATTGTGGATCGCCTTCTCATTAACTACTCAAACACACTTGGGCTTAATGGAATCACTCTTTCTTCATGGGGCTTAGGGTGGAATTTTCAGACTGACCTTCCCAACAAAGTGCCCGTATTCTTCAAACCACAAATTGAGACGATCAGTTACAATCCAAAAGCAGCTCCTGCGAAGTATCATTCGGTTGCCTATACCGCGGAGCTGGGCATGGGCGGGCTACCACTGTCATTTAGGCTTTCTTTGCTTAGAGCCTATGGCGACAACTCATTTATGTTTGGCCTAAGGTTCGGCAACTAGTTTTTTCTTCGGGATGTTAACTATTTTTTCCAGCCGTCTTTGAGCGTGACGACTCGATTAAAAACAAGCGCACCTGGCTTGCAATCATTTCGATCGCTTACAAAATAGCCATGTCTTTCAAACTGATACTGAACTTCGGGCTTGGTACTAGCAATGGCACCCTCTACAAGCGCATCTTTAAATACTTGAAGAGAATTCGGATTGAGATCTTTGATAAAATCACCATCATGCTCCCGACCAGGAAACTCCGCGCTGAACAATCTATCATAAACGCGCACTTCACATTTTTCGCAGTCACCTTTGGCAACCCAATGAATCACACCACTAACTTTTTTTGTGCTAGTCCCCGTGCCACTTCGTGTTTCGGGATCATAGCTACACTTGAGCTCTGTAATGTTTCCATTTGAATCTTTGATGACCTCGTCACATTTCACAATGTATGCGTACCTTAGGCGAACTTCTCCGCCTGGGATTAAACGCCGATATCCCTCTACGGGAACTTCCATAAAATCTTCTCGTTCAATATAAACTGTGTTTGAAAATTTTAGACTACGATGACCCATTGATTCATTGTTGGGATGAAAGGGGGCCTCAAGCAATTCTGTTTTGCCAGTTTCCCAATTGCTAATTGTAAGCTTAATGGGATCAAGCACGCACATCGCCCGATGGGCATGTGTATTTAGGTCATCTCGAATGATTGATTCAAAAGTGCTCATATCAATCACAGATTCTTTTTTGGTCACACCAATTTGTTCGCTCAACCCTTTGATGGCACGGGGACTTACGCCCCGTCGTCGCAAAGCACGCAATGTTGGCAAGCGGGGATCGTCCCATCCACTTACGTATTTTTCTTCGACCATCTTCCGCAAATCGCGCTTGCCCACGATATTGTAGGTTAACTTTAGTTTTGCGAACTCACGCTGCTGAGGATGTTGGTTTCCAACGAGGTGTTGCAACTGATCCAAAAACCAATCGTATAAAGGTCTGTGGTCCTCGAATTCTAACGTGCAAAGAGAATTGGTGATTCCCTCTAGAGCATCCGAAATACAATGAGAAAAATCATACATAGGATAAATGCACCATTTATCGCCTGTGCGATGATGCTTAAGCTTCTTAACTCGATAAATCGCGGAATCTCTCATGTTCATATTGGGAGATGCCATATCGATTTTGGCACGAAGAATCGCTTTGCCTTCTGCAAAATCCCCATTTTTCATTTTTTCAAAGAGCTGCAAATTTTCCTCAACACTTCGATTGCGATAAGGACTATCTTTTCCGGGCTCGCCCAATTTTCCACGATATTCGCGGGTTTCCTCGGGTGTTAACTCACAGACATAAGCTTTGCCTTGTTTGATCAAATCAACGGCACATTCATAAAATTTGTCGTAGTAGTCAGAGGCATAATATAAGTTTGTCCATTTGTAGCCCAGCCACTCAACATCTTCTTTGATGGCATTTTCGAATTCAACGTCTTCCTTTTCGGGATTGGTGTCGTCGAAACGCAAATTACAAGTGCCCCCGAATTCCTCTGCGAGCGAAAAATTTAGCCAAATAGACTTTGAATGGCCGATATGAAGGTATCCGTTAGGCTCCGGTGGAAAACGAGTTGCCACCCGACCATCAGTCTTTCCCGAGCGAATGGCGCCCTCAATCATGTTTTTGATAAAATTTGATCCTGCCTTCGACTTTGCCACAGTCCTATGTATAAATCGGATGTTCGGGAGAGTAAACAGATGTCATCCAAGGAAGAAAATCAAATTTCATCAAAATCATTGGAAGCATGGCGTCCCTCTATCATAAAAACTAAGCGCCTGTTTTTGCGCCCTCTTAGCCTTGACGATGTGATGACAATTTATAATTACGCCCGCAATCCCGAGAATGTAAGCTTCACAGGGTTTCCGCGTCCCAAAAGCCCCAAGGATACGGTGAAATTTGTTGAAGACACAGTGAGGCGCCGTTATGAGGAACGGCATGAGGGAGAATGGGGCATTTGTTTGGGCAACTCCGGCAATGCTCAACTCATAGGAACCATCGGCTGTTTCTTTACGGGTAACGAACGCGGCATCGTGGAGCTCGGCTATATTATTGATCAAGGCTATTGGGGCCATGGCTATACAACTGAAGCCGCCAAGGCCGTTCGCGATTGGGCCTTTGAAAATTATGACATTCACCGTTTTCAAGCTCGTTGTGTGGCAGAAAACATTGCCTCCTGGAAAGTTATGGAAAAACTTGGAATGCAGTGCGAAGGTAGCTTGAGGCAATTCTTTAAGCGCGGCGATCATTATTGGGACTTTAAAATCTACAGTATTTTGCGCAAGGAATGGCATCAGCAGTTTGCGCAACATCGCTAGACTTTGCTAAAACTTTGAGAAGATTTTTATTATCTAATTGTTTGCAGTGGTCGCAAAAAACAAAAAGAGCGTTAATATATATTCATGCCCGATTCCTTCTTCATAATGGCCCTAGGAACTCTGATTACTATCGTTAATCCTATTGGTGCGATCGCACCCTTTCTTGCGGTGACTGGTGACATAGACGCTGCCCAAAAAAAGTCGCTCGCAAAAAAAGTTACTATCATTGCCTGCTTTGCTCTCTTTGGTTGCGCTGCTGTAGGTCAGTTTTTGTTTCAATTTTATGGCATCACACTTCCGGCCGTTAAGATATCGGGCGGAATTTTGGTCTTGCTTGTTTCAATAGACATGTTGCACGCCAAAGCTTCCCGAACAAAACATACCGAAGAAGAAGAACTCGAAGCCGAGGGCAAAGAAGTCGCGGGTATTTTTCCATTAGCCATACCTTTGTTGGCAGGACCCGGTGCCATACTTAGTACTTTTTTATTAATGGACAATGCTGTTACCTTAGAACGAAAAGCTTTTGTTTTCATTTCGATCGCCCTTGTGATGTTAGCTTCTTATTTTATCTTGATTCAGGCCGAGCGCATCAGCAAAATGCTTGGTCATGTGGGAGTAAACATCATGTCACGGCTCATGGGACTTGTCCTAGCGTCAGTGGCCACCCAATTTATCATTGCAGGTCTTCAAGAATCTTTTCCAGGCCTGCTAAAATGAACCAAAACTCAGACAAACTTTTTTATAGCTCTTTTTATAAAGACAATGTGGATCTAATAGAAGCCAAAGTTTGTGTCGTTTGCATTGCCCTAGACAATTCAAGTCACTTTCAACATGGAACCCATAAGGGCCCTCAGGCGATTTTGCGCGCGAGTCAATATTTAGAAGATTTTGATTTTGATACAAGGACCTCGCTGCAAAATTTAAAGATTCACACTATGCACATTGATTCCTTGCCAACACACACCTCCGAAGCTCTAAAAATAATTGGCGAAAAAGTTGACGCTATACCGGCAACGGCGTGGCCTCTATTTTTAGGTGGAGAGCAAACACTTGTTAGGGCGACTTTTTTAAAGACACTAAAAACTGTCGCCGACAAAGAAGATGTCTCAATTCTGTACCTAGATTCACATGCCGATTGCAAAAAATCTTACCAAGGCTCCAGCTACTCGCATCGTTGCACAGCTAGGGGACTCGAAGAACTCGCGCCTTCCATTGTTATTGCTGGACTTCGAGATGCCTCCGAAGGCGAATCTCTCTTTTTGGATTCAAAAGAAGACAAATATGCTGTGTTCACTCCTGGGGATTTGCTGGACCCCGGTGGTTTTGAGGCACTTCTAAGGACGCTAAAGAAAAATGTTTATATTAGCATCGACCTAAGTGTCTTAGATCCTGCGACCTGCCCCGCCGTTAGCCATCCAGAACCTTCTGGAATTTCTTTTGCAAATTTAACCGCGCTATTGAAGCTCGTCTTTGCTGAGCGCCAGGTTATTGGCGCCGATATTTGTGAACTTTGTCCCACCCGAAGCGATGTCCGAAGCGAATATTTGACGGCCAAACTTGCCCAAAAAATCCTAGGCTATTCAAATTCTAATCCCGGATAGCAGATAACTCAGAGCTCAAGTGATTGAATGGATTAGCCTTTACATAAGAAGCAAAAAACATGCCCCTTGTTGTGTTGCTGCAACTCAACAAATCTTAACAAATTAGGCACTTGGGCCTGTGCTATTCTCATCAAAGCACCTAAAAAAATTTAAGCTTGGGTGTGAGAAAGTCGAACAGTATGTATGAAGTGTGTCTATCGCAATATATGTCTTAAGACTCTGACTATAGGCTTGGCCTTTTTAATATCTGGCTGCAAAGATTCCAGAGATATTGCGGGTGGCGGTGAAACGCCGACTCCCTCTACTCCTGCGACGCCAGCACTTCCCGATTACAGTATATTTTTAACTTCAGGCTATCCTGTCGCAACAGGCACGCCTGTGATCACGGAATGGACTCGCTCGGGAAACTTTATCCGAATTGTTCACGACTATTCGCTCAATACCGGCTTTCAACCACAAAACATGGGGCTTCTTGTTCTCAATGGCGTGACAAAAATTATTTCTCTTGCGATGGGAACAGCGGGCCGCCTTGACTACATGAATTTAGATGGCAGCGAGTATAACGTATATATAGACAACACAACTGCAATGGCTGCGGGCACAAGACGCCTAACCATTGGCTCCGATGGAAGTATTTTTGTTGCAAGATCGGCAGGCGCCGAGCGATTTAACTCTGCAAAACAGCGTGTGGGAACTACTGCTCGCTATGCAGCCTCTGGAACTTGTTCTGCAACGGCGGTTACCGACGTTTCTGAAGTATTGGTTGGAGGAGTCCCCTACGTTATTACAAATAACGCAGCAGCAACGCCAAACAACAAATTGAATTTATATAATGGAGCCACTGGCGCCTGCATCGCTGGAGCCGTTATGACTGGACCAGACGCTAAGCTATGGCCAGTATCGTTGCATTATTCCCCCTCTGTCAGCAAACTATTCGTTATGTATTATCCCTTTACCGCAGCTCCCTCGAATGCCCAAATTTGGAGCTTTGATGTTTCCGCGACTGCCATCAATGGAGGGACCTTGGTCTATGATGACGTTGCCGGTGACATTGCCATTATTTCTACTGCCCCCCAATCCCAATCAGGAGACATGCGTTTTTATCGTGATTCTGAAGAATCGTTTTTGCTAGTCGGAACAACCATAAACTCTGTTCTTAAACTTGATTACGATGCAAATACAGGCAAAGCCACAAATCCATCGGGTCCACCGTTGATTTATGGTTCTGTCTTTAGCCGCACGATCTCTGGCGTATTAGCGGTCCCAAAATAATTTTTTAATTAAACCGGAATAACACCATGTTTTCGCGGCAAGTATTCCAAGTTTTTTTCTTTTAAAATTTCAAAACGTTTGCTCAATTCATCGCGAAGTCGCTCACCAGGAACGACACCATCGACGATAAGCTCGGAGGCGAGTCTTTGAATATCAATGTCTTTTTGATATTCAGCCTTTTTCTCAGCGATAAATGCCGGGCGATCCGCCTCTGGCAATTCTGAAATTTTATTTGCATAGACGGCATTTACAGCGGGGTCGGGGCCCATGACAGCAATTTGCGCACTTGGGAGTGCTAGGGTGACGTCAGGATCAAAACCCGGCCCGCACATAGCATAAAGGCCTGCACCAAAGGCTTTTCGAATCACAACACATATTTTTGGAACAGTCGCAGAAGACATGGCATAAACCATTTTAGCACCGTGACGAATGATACCCTGCTTTTCGACCTGAGTGCCAATCATAAAACCTGGAACATCGGCCAAAAACAAAAGTGGAATGTTGTAGGCATCACAAAGAAAAATAAATCTTGCCGCTTTATCCGCCGAATCTACAAATAAAACTCCGCCTTTCATTTTGGGTTGGTTAGCCACAATTCCAACTGGCTTACCTTCAATGCGCGCAAAGCCCGTTATAATTTCGCGCGCAAAAAGTTTTTTCATTTCAAAAAAACTTCCCTCATCAACAATGCCTTCAACAACTTTCATCATGTCATAGGCTCGAGCATCGCTATCAGGCAAAATGCCTTCGATGTCCAAATGTTCTTTAACGGCGCCAGCACTTGCCTCAGGCAAAGCTGCTCTAAAATTTTGTGGCATATATGAAAGATATTGCTTAGCTAAATCAATGGCATCGTCTTCATCTTTCGCCAAAATATCGCCAACTCCGCTTGTTGAGCAATGCATGCGAGCTCCGCCCATTTCTTCCAATGTTACCTTTTCTCCAATGACGGCCTCCGCCATACGTGGGCTGCCTAAATACATGGAGGCATTTTTTTCGACCATGATGAGGGCATCACAAAAAGCGGGAATATACGCACCACCCGCAGCAGACGGGCCAAAAAGCAAACAAATTTGCGGAGCATGTCCCGACATTCGGCACTGGAGATTGAATATTTTACCCGCACCCCTGCGTCCAGGGAACATTTCTAACTGATCAGTAATTCGTGCTCCTGCGGAGTCGATCAAATAAAATGTTGGGACGTGCAACTTAGCTGCTTGTTCAAGAAGTCGAATCATTTTTTCGACCGTGCGCCAGCCCCAAGAGCCTGCCTTCACCGTAGAATCATTTGCTACAATAGCAACAGTGCGTCCGCTCATTTTAGCAAATCCTGTGACAACTCCGTCCGAAGGCAAATCTCCCGCATTGCAATTTGCAAACAACCCTTCTTCCACAAAGGAATCTTTGTCTATTAGTTTAGCAATTCGCTCTCTTGCGAAGTATTTTCCAACACTTTTATTTTTATCGTGGTACTTATCAGCTCCACCTTTGAGAATTTCAGATTCGAGCTTTTTGAGTTCATCAGATGTCTTCATTTATTTTCCCTCATATTTGGGTTTGCGTTTTTCTTCGAAAGCACGAAGACCCTCAACGCGATCTTTGGTTTTTAATGTGCTTAGGTAAGCTTCACGCTCCAATACCAGCCCTTCTTCAATCGATTTTCCGTAGCCATTATCAATGGCTTTTTTTGCTGCCAGTAATGCAATAGGACCGCCTTGGACAATTTCTTCGGCCCATTTTTTGGACTCGTCCTTGGGGTTCTCGACACACGCGTTGGCGAGCCCGATGCTAAGTGCCTCATTTCCAGAAAGCCGTCTGCCTGTAAAAATTAATTCTTTGGCTTTTGCTAATCCAACATAGCGAGCGAGTCTTTGAGTGCCACCCGCCCCAGGAATGATAGCAAGCCTTGTTTCGGTCAAGCCCATTGTTGCGCCAGGCGAAACTATCCTAAGGTCGCAGCAAAGTGCGAGCTCCAAACCTCCGCCAAAAGCAGCTCCGTCAATTGCCGCAATTGTTGGGCAAGGAATGTTTTCAATGGCCAAAGTTAATTTTTTGAGTCTGTCGAGAGTTGCGATGACCTGCTCATCGCTCATGGCCTTACGTTCTTTTAAATCGGCGCCCACACAAAAAGATTTATCTGTCGTAGAGGCAAGGATCAAAGTTTTTAGCTCGCTCTTTAGGGCGGCTGAATGAGCTTCCCCGAAAATTTGAGTGGCCTCATCTATAAGCTGTAAGGAAAGGGCGTTTAATTTTTCGGCCCTATTTAGCTCAACAATCCAAACACCAGATTCATTTTTTGTAGTTTTTACTAGTTCCATGGGGCCCTCTGGTTCTATTATTTATCGTTGTTGCGCATTCAAAGTCTTTAACACTTTGGATGGCAATTCTGTTTTAATTTGTTTTTCGAGCCAATAGGAGGTGCTGGCCAGTGCATCTAACGAAACTTTATTTTTGAGAAGATTCATTTTTGAAAAAGCATAGATCAAATCTTCGGTCGCTAAGTTTCCCGCTGCCCCTGGAGCATAAGGACAACCACCAAGCCCGCCAACAGAAGAATCAAAGCGTGCGATGCCATGCTTTAAGCTTTCCCAAACGTTTGCCATTGCCAGCCCCCTAGTAT
Source organism: Bdellovibrionota bacterium (assembly GCA_041750195.1). Classification (GTDB taxonomy): domain Bacteria; phylum Bdellovibrionota; class UBA2428; order UBA2428; family UBA2428; genus JBGSZX01. Next base: position 146,091 of record JBGSZX010000038.1, read on the forward strand.
CATGCAAATGCATGGTGATTTTTTTTGAGGGAGCCGTCTTTAAAACTAAAGTCAAAAGCTTGTTGATATCCTGCGGGGTTGCGTGCCCCGTGGTATCACCCAAGGAAATTTCGTCCACTCCGAGGTCTAATACTTTTTTTATAAGGGCATTGGTCTTGTTCGGAAGAATGTTTCCCTCATAGGGACAATATGTAATGGTGCTTAAATAAACTCGCGTTTTTATTTTTGCTCTTTTTGCCATTGGCAATATTTTTTCAATCTCAGAAAGCAGCTCTGTCTGGGATCTATTCACGTTTTTTTGGCAAAAACTTTCTGAACTAGCAACAAACAATCCTACTCCGTCAATTGCGGAATTAAGCGCAAACTCCATCCCCTTAACGTTTGGAACAAAGGCCCAAAAAAATGGACTTTCTTTAGTTTTGGTTTTTTTGTACTTCTGCAAGGCAGCGACAAGTTTCGCGGTTCCTACAAGTTGAGGGATTTTATCTTCTCTTACAAACGAACCGACTTCAATTTCTCGAAGCCCCGATTCTAGAAGCTTACGAACCAGCGTTTCTCTTTGAGCTAAACTCAAAACATGCGATTGATTTTGTAAACCATCACGGGGGCCGACTTCAACAATGCTGCACTTATTCATGCTTTCAACAAACTTGCTTTCAATAAAGTCTAGGGCGCCTTAGCCAAGAACGACAAGAATCTGCCCCTCTTGAACAAACTCATCCGCTGAGACTTTTACCTCTTTTACTGTTCCAGATATTGTAGCCGGAATCGTCATTTCCATTTTCATACTTTCAACAGAAACAATGTCTTGATCTTCTTCAACCTTGTCTCCAACTTTGACAAGAACCTCGATGATCGTGCCAGACATATTTGCTAAAATATCTGCCATTACCATCCTCCCAATTCAAAATGGAAGGTTGTCGTCAAAAGAACTGTCCAAAAATCTTCGCTCTCAAACATTGAATGATATCGACCTTCCATACCAACTGCGAACGTCTCGGTAATTCCAAGCTCGCCCAAGGCACCAAAGTTTAAACCAAATTTCATGTCGGCGCCGGTACCCGCTTTCATCAAAGTCGCTCCGCCCAAAAGACCCATTTTTAGCTCCAGATAATCAAGTGGAAACAAAATAAATGCTGGGCTGGTTGAAAAAAAAGTGCCCCCATCAAGTCCCGCAAAAGTCGCGTCTACTTTAAAGCCCGCAAGTGAAAAAGGATGTGCGATGATATGAGCACCATAAGCAATCCCGCCGTTAGCTTCCCCGGTAATCCCGAGGCCGCCACCATGCACACCAAGCCCAATACTTTGAGCCTCTGCATTTACAGCGCCGATGAAAAATACAAAAACGGTTGTGATTCTTAACAAAATTCTTTTCATGCACATATTCGTAGAACTGAATTCGATTCTTGTCGATAAAGCCAGAAGCTTTGTTATGATATAGACGTGCTTACAGATGGACTCCCCGACTCTCTAGAAAGATTCTTGTACCGGCATTTCATCGCTGGGCCGCAATTTGTTAGGCAAATTCAGGAAATTCGAGGGCAAATTGGCAACAAGCCGCTGGTGTTCGCGATTCCTGGTGCCGGAGTTGTAGAATTTTGGGTTCTTAGACACTTTTTAAAGGCAGCCTATGGCGAAAATTATGCGCCTCGTTATGCCACCCGTGTTTGGGGCATATTTGCGGAGCCTTTAAAAATCAACATTAGACGCGCCGCATCCATGTTTGGGCTCGCTAAAAAAGTTTCCCGAATTGATATATGCAGCCAAGAGTTGGCTCACGGACGGTGTGTCGTTCTTAATTTGGAAAACAAAGACCGCAATCGTCCCTTCGAAACTCCTGCTGGCGAACGAGAAATTGCATACCTTCAAGGACAACATCCCGACCTCTGCATTGTTCCAACAACGTTTGTCTGGCAGCGAAAACGAATCCTAGAGAAGGAGATTCCAAAAAACATTTCAGAGCGTTTGTGGAAAACATTATTGTATCCCCTTATTACCGTTTGGAACATCACACTCGGCAATCCCTTTGTTCCACATTTTCATCGAAAATTAACCTTGCTCATACTGGGCTACAGACACACCACACTTAGAGCTTCCAACGTGATTAAAATGAGCGATGGAGAGTCGCCCAAAAGCGCGCGGCGGAAAATTTTAATGGAGGTTCAACAAGAACGAAAAGTTGTTCTGGGCCCCACATTTAGATCCACTCGATTTATTGCTGAAGCCGTTTTTCGCGACCCAAATTTACATGCCACCATTGAGGCGTATGCCGCACAACAAGGCAAGACGACTCTTCACTATTTAAAAAAGAGTCAACAATACTTTAAAGAGATGGCCGCCAATTACTCTTATTTTGTTGTTGAATTGGCTTCATGGTTTTTGACTAAAGTTTTTGGAAATATTTTTGAAGGGCTTACAATCAAGGAATCAGATTTTGAAAAATTGCGTGAGGCCTCCAAAGAGGGCCCGCTAGTTTTTATCCCCACCCATAAAAGTTATGTAGATTTTTTGATGCTCTCCCACTTAATGCAAGAAAAGCAAATTGCACCTCCACATATTATTGCCGGTATTAATTTAAACTTTTGGCCCTTCGGATCAATTGCCAAAAGAGGCGGCGCCATTTTTATTAGAAGAAGTTTTAAAGACAAACCTCTTTATGGAGAAGTCTTGCGCCGCTACATCACCGCACTGCTCTCAAACAAAATAAATTTGGAGTTTTTTATTGAAGGCGCGCGGTCCAGAAACGGCAAGCTTGCTCCCCCGCGCTACGGCATCCTTAAGATGATCACTGATAATTATCTATCCGGAAATTTAACCGAGAAAGTTCGTTTTGTTCCCATGTCGATTATCTATGATCGGGTTACTGAAGATTCCGCTCATCGCCGCGAACTAGAAGGTGGTGAAAAAGTTCAGGAGTCGTTCACCGGTTTGTTTAAAGCCACACGTGTCCTGGCAAAAAACTTTGGGAAAGTACACGTGAGAGTTGGGAACCCTATAGCCATTGAAGAATGGGCCGCAGAAGAAGTGGGCCCCGATGTGCATTCGAGCAATATCAATAGGCTCGCCGTCCAAAAACTCGCGTTTGAAATTTGCCACCGCATTAACAGCGTCAGTCCCCTTACCAGCACAGGCCTCGTTTGTGCAACGCTGCTTCTCAAAGTGGATGCTAAATGGACCCGCAGTGAATTTGAAGTCATTTTAATGCTACTCAATGCCGATCTATGCGCCGAAAAAATTCCTCTGTCTCCAGAGCTAGAAGAAAACTTTATGCATGGCTGCAGGCGAGCTCTTGTTCGACTTATAGACGACAAATTAGTTGAAAAATTTTACAATCCCGATGGAGGGATTGGGTATCAAGTTGCGCAAAAGCAACGCCTCAGTGTTTTTTATTACAAAAATTCTGCCATTCATGGACTCCTAGATCTTGCGGTTGCAGGCCTTAGTCAGATCGATGGACATAAAATTGATAACGCTGACTTATTAAAGTTACGCTCCCTTCTCCAGTTTGAATTCTTTTTCGCAGACAAAGAGGTTTTTGTTGATAAAGTTCACGCACTCGCAGAAAGAGTTGATTGTGCCCCTTACGCCTTTTTACTGGACGACTATCTTGAAAGCATCGAAACCGGGTTGCGATGTTTGATGGAAATGCAGGATCTTATCATGGGCAAAAAAGAGTGGCACTCCAGACTCATGAAGCGAGGTAAAGTTTTGATTCAGGATTCAAGCATATCTCGAGTGGAAAGCATAAACACCCAAGCTTTCAATGCCTTTATCGAGCTCGCAATAAATAAAGAATACTTTAAGCCCGCACAAACGGGCGATGATCTTTTAAAACCTGCTCCAACACATGTCTTAAAGGCTGATTCTGATTTTATAAAGAAACTGCGCACCAAAATTCGAACTTGGAACGTATCGCTTCCAGAACAACGAGCGAGCACAGATGAAACTGCCCATAAAACAGGCTTCCTTAATTCACCGGAAGCTTGAGCTTTTTTATGAGGACTTTGCTCTCGAGCCAAACCTTAGCAAAGATCCCATCGGTGCCCTTGATAGAAGCCTCTCGCCTCAAGACCTAGAGCTTCTCTCATTTGTGATAGCAGGACTATCTTACGGCAGAGTAGAACAAATCTATAAATCTTTTTATGCTTTTCTTGGACTCCTTAAAAGCTTCGGACTCGACCAAAGCGGATCCGGGTTATTCATTTTTTTAAAAGAATATCCTGGTGAAATGCTACAAAAAGAAAGCTCTCAAATCTTTAAAAAGTGGAAGCATCGATTGAATACAGGTGACGATATTTCGCGACTACTCGGGGTTATGTCCCTCGCCTTAAAAAAACACGGCTCTCTTGAAAACTTATTTGTTTCTAACAACGAAAGCTCAATGGAAAATAAGCTTTGTCACTTTAGCAATGAGCTGCGCAGCTTTTCGGAAATAGCTTCTAAAAAGAAACGTTCCTCTGCCACCTGGAAAGGCACGGGACCACAGTGGTTTTTTGCGAGTCCGAGCGATGGAAGCACCTGCAAGCGAATGTTGATGTGGTTGCGATGGATGCTTCGTCAAGATGCTGTGGATTTGGGTCTTTGGGAAAAGCAGTCTCGATGGCGCGAAGAATTATTGTGGCCCGTAGATACTCATATTCACAGGTGGGCCCTTAGCGAAAAACTAAGTCTACGAAAGTCTGTTAACTGGAAGTTTTGTTTAGAGCTAAGCGCCATTGCAAAACAATTGAACCCAAAAGATCCCATTAAGTATGATTTTGCAATTTGCCAAGCTGGCATGGCCGCTTTCAGAAAAAACTAAGCTCTCGGTTTACAAATCCATCGACAAAGCGATCATGTGATACTGCGCACTCGAAGTTTTGGTCGAAAACCTAAAGGCATATTGCAAGTTATAGCTGTCTTTCTGATAAGCCATCCCAAGGGCCGTATAGTTTTGTTGCCAATTTGGTAGATTGGCAAAATGTGCAAACAATTCAATATTGCTTGTGACGTTATAGTCTACTCCAAGCTTGATGCTTGGCTTGCTGGTGTCCTCTACAAAACCCGAATCAAGTGAGCCGCTGGGCGCTTTATGAAAATCTACTTGTCCTAAAACATGAAATCCAGGCGACACCTCGCCAATAATTCCAACTTCGAAACTCCTATAATTAAGGCCTTGTTCTTGAGCGATAAGATCCTTCGCGGTGAGACCCAACATCCACTGGGTAGATAGCTTTGCTGCAATTCCTACATCTATGGTCCAAAAGGAGTAGGGCGGAATTCCAGAATCGAAGGGTCTCAAGTATTTGTATTTTCCACTAACGCTCGCCGAAATATTATCGCCAAGCTTTGCGCTCAATCCTAAAATCGCAGTCTGTTCAAGCCGGGTAAAACTGCCAAGCGCAAGATCATCTGAAGAGCTTAGGGTTTTGAACTCTTTTCGTGAATAATAGACACCGCCACCAATTCCTGGCCGACTGGTATCGACAATTCCAACATTCATTTGGTCGCCAGCCATCGAATATCCAAGCCCCAAGGTATAGCTCTGGGCAAAAGAGGCTGAAGCCAAATTGTTCGAGGCCGCACTCATGCGATCTTCTCCAGCAATTAAGCGTGGGCCATTAGAAATATCGTTAGCTGGCAAGACAATACTGGCCGCTCTGACGACCGTAGAACCCCAAAAAAATGCCCCTAGGACACATAGAAAACCCCACTTTTTTTGCATGATTACCCCTTTTTTAGCTAACGCTAAAGTGACCAATAAGTGTACACCCTACCACATACTGAACATATTTGCGAAGGACCCCCCAAAGCAAACAAACTTAAAAACTCTTTATTTTCAGACACTAAGCACAAGGATCAGAGCACAATAGCCCGTGGCATCTTCCTTGCTTCTTCAATGACAAGGGAAGTTTTTTAGGGGGAAATATGACTAAACATTTGACGTTACAAAAGTATCTATTGGGTATCGGCTCTTTGCTAGGCCTAATGGCAACTGTAAATATCGCATCGGCCAACGATTTTGGACTCAGTCTCAATTATAGCAGTGGGAATCAATATCCCTACTATGGAAACACCATGTTTGGGGGCGGATACAATAACTTTGGCGCCGTCAACGGATGCATGGGCGCAATCGGTGCCTACGGCGGCGGAGGATATGGCGGCGGCGCTATGCCAATGCCGATGCCGATGCCAGTACAGCCAAGACCAATGATTCCACCGATGCCACCACTGATTCCTCCACATGCCGGAGGTGGACCTGTCTTTGGTAGCACTGGCGGATTTGGCGGAGGCTTTGGAGGCGGATTTGGAGGCGGTGGTTTTGCGCCGGGAGGTTGCCAAACAATTTGTGGAGGCGGAGTTCCCGCAGCCTATGGACCCATCCCAATGCCAGGCCCAATTGCAGGCGGACCCGCTATGTACAATCAAGGGTACAATCAAGGAATGACCCAAGGTGGCGGTCGCTATGTAGCCTCAAATAACTATTCAACCTACGGCAGTGGTGGAACAACCATCATTGATATGCGCTCAAAAAATGCTTGGGAAGTTGAAGATACTGCTGACATCATGTGGTCAACGGCACTTGGGCTTGGAATGACAACAACGAATGTCTTTCCTTTCACAGGACCAAGAAATGCCTACACAAACCTCAACTTGATGTACAACACTGGGGATCGTGACTACTACTTACAACCACGTCCTCACGCAGCACAATAATTTGATTTCAGAGCCCGCCTCACCTAAATTGAGCGGGCATGCCATCATCAAGAAAAATCTCTAAAGTCGTGATTCCCGTCGCAGGACTGGGCTCACGTTTTTTACCCGCAACCAAAGCCCTCCCTAAAGAACTTCTCCCCATCGTAGACAGACCTATCATTCATTACATTGTAAAAGAAGCTGTCGATGCCGGCATCGAAACCGTTGTCTTTATCACTTCACGGCCAAAAATATTGATTGAAGATTATTTCGACCCCGGAGACCTCATCTCCCACAAACTAGCTGAGGTAAATAAATCTCATCTCATCGAAGAAACGATCGCGCTCAGCAAAAAAATCGACATTGTGAGTATCAGGCAATATTCGCCGGAAGGTCTGGGCCATGCCGTACTCATGGCAAACCCGGTGGTTGCAGGTCAAAATTTTGCAGTACTACTGGGGGATGAAATCGTTAGAAATCTCAAGGGTCCCTCTTCGTTACAACAATGTATCAAAGCATTTCAGAGCATCGAAAATGGTTCGGTCATCGGGGCCATTGAGGTTCCCAAAGAAGACACACATCTTTATGGCGTTTGTGATTTTGGTGATTCCGTAATTCAAGGCGATGGTCCCTGGCAGGTGCAAGGCTTTGTAGAAAAGCCCCTTCCGCAAGATGCCCCCTCAAACTGGGCATTGCCTGGCCGTTATGTTTTTGAACCAGAAATTTTGAATGCCATCAAAGAAACGCCTCGTGGCAAGGGCAATGAAATTCAACTCACTGACGCGATGGCCAGATTGCTAATGAAGCAGCCATTTTTTGCTCAACCCATTAAGGGAGAGCGTTTCGACACCGGAAGCAAACTGGGCTACATCATTGCAAACGTGGCTTTTGGATTGAGTGATCCAGAACATAAAGGCCCCCTAAGAAAAGCCTTACAGGAGATGCTTGGACATGAAGAATAAAATTTTTCTACCATTTTTAGTTCTTATAATTTCTTTTAGTGCAAAAGCATTTTTTCCAAATCCCTCAGAACTAGCCCGTTTTCAAGCAGGTCTTATGACGGGACTTCCGCCCTTTAAGTCCACAGGCGCTGTTCAATTTAAAGAAGCATCAATGCCCTACACGCTCAACTGGGTTGATCCAGAAAAATACTTAGTAGAAATAAAAGGCATTCCATCCAGACTCTATTCGAGAGGGCAGGGCTCCGATTCTTGGAAAATTTTAAGAAATAAAACTTACTGTTTGTTAAGCGCAGGGAGCCTGCAAATGATTTGCCCTCCGGCACAAACATGGGCGTTGCTTGAATTATCGGGCATGCCCGAAACAGCGGCGCATGGTCTTTACGAATCTGAACTCATTGATGTTGATGAAATTCCACTTACACAAACAAACAGCGAAAGTTATGTGAGCCAACGCGATAAAAACCGTGTTGCCATTACCGTGGCAAATAATGGAACTAGCCCTGCGGCACTTTTATCTTTGCAAGGAAAAAGAACCGAGGAAGATGAAGGCGGAAATGTTTTCCCAGAAATTTTATTCGATCAAACTTTTCTAAAAGCAACTCTATTGAGAGTCCGAAGAAAAGGCGAGATTTTTACCATTAAGGGCAAATCCGACCTTGAGATTGGCCGTCGTCGAGATAGATACACTTATGTTTTTGCAGAAGAACTTCAAACGGAATCGAATCTAAAACTTGCGAGTACCATTCGTAGAAGTGTTCCCAACTTTAATGGCGCCCTTAAAACTCTTCCATCAGGAACAAAAACTTTGCTTCAGGCCGACACTCTTCGTGATTCTTTAACTGTCGAAGGGCAGTTTTTGTTTGATAGTATATTTTTAACTCACTAAGCGCTTGGTATGTCGAAAATTTTTGACATTGCCGTCCCCGTTCCCTTTTTTCCGTGGGACACCCTGTTTAGCTATAAAGAATTTGAGGGCGAGCTTCAAACCAAACCCGGACAACTTGTTGAACTCAGCTTTGGAAGACAAAAACTTAGAGGCGTTGTCATTGAAGAACGTTCAACCGCCACAGATCCAAAATTTAAACTCAAGTCAGTTTCTTCTATTTGCCTTGAAGAACCCGTATTCGATGAAGCTAAAATTCAATTTTTACAAAGTCTCGCACAATATTACAGACATCCACTAGGGCTTGTCTGCGAAGCGGCGTTGCCTTCATCCATAAGAAATGGCACCGCTCGAACGTTGTCACATAGCTGGCCAACTCAATTTGATCCTGCAAACATTAATCCAAGTCCTTATTCCTTAAATGAAGAGCAAAGCGCCGCGCTTGATGGAATTTTGAATTCACACAATAAATCGCATTTATTGTGGGGGATCACAGGCTCGGGCAAAACCGAAATCTACCTGCAAGCCGTCGAAAGCATTTTAAAGAAAGGGCAATCTGCCCTCGTGCTTGTTCCAGAAATTGCGTTGACGCCTCAACTGACTCAACGCTTTGAGGAGCGCTTTCCTGGCGAACTAGCAACTTTTCATAGCGCCCAAACTCCCAAAAAAATTCGCGAATCATGGTTTAAAGTTTGGACGGGGCGTTCGCGAGTTGCGATTGGCGCAAGGTCTGCACTCTTCGCTCCGTTAAAAAACTTAGGCCTCGTCATTGTCGATGAAGAACATGATTCTTCATACAAACAAGAGGAAGGCTTTCGCTATCATGCCGTGGATGCGGCCACGCTATTGGCTGCGTCCAGCAAAGCTATTTTGGTACTGGGAAGTGCCACCCCAAGAGCCGAATCTTTGGCCGCCGTTAAAGAAGAAAAATTAAAGTTACATCTATTAAAACAGCGCGCCTCAAAAGGAGCCACCCTCCCAGACTTAAGCATCATTGACCTCAAAAAAAGCTTGCCTCAAGAAAATAAAATTCCGCATGTCGAAATCAAAGATGATTTTGTGGCGCCGTCATTTGAGGGCGACTTCTTTTTAAGTCCTGAATTACGAACAGCGCTTGAACAAACTCTCGCAAAAAAAGAACAAGCTATAGTTTTTGTGAATAGGCGAGGGGTTGGCAGTCAATTTGTTTGTAAAAGCTGTGGCGAATCACCCTCGTGCCCTAACTGCGATGTGCGACTCACACCACATTCAAACAAGCTCATGTGTCACTATTGTGCGTACGAAATTTCACTCCCAAAGAAATGTGTGTCGTGTGGCGTGCAACCTGACCCCTTTGTCAAAGTTGGTATCGGCACAGAGGGCATCGAACAAATGCTAAGCTTTCATTACCCGCAAGCTCGCATCCTTCGCCTTGACAGAGACACGGTTCAAAAAAAGGACGACTTAGAAAACATTTTAAATCTGTTCTCAAAAAAAGAAGCCGACATTTTAGTAGGAACGCAAATGGTTGCAAAGGGTCACGATTTCCCTGAGGTCAGCTTGGTAGGAATATTGCTAGCTGACCTTGGCCTCAGCGTTCCCGACTTTCGAGCCTCCGAACGTACGCTACAGCTATTGATGCAAGTTTCTGGTAGAGCAGGTCGCTCACACAAATCCGGAAAAGTTATCATTCAAACCTTCCAACCTGAACACCCCGTCTTTGAATGTTTGCGTGCTAGTGATGCCATGGAGAGTTATCAAAAATTTTTGGACGAAGAACTTTCCAAACGAAAAGCTCTTCACTATGCCCCTTACGCAAAACTTGCCTTACTTCGTTTTGACTCAATGGAATTATCTGATGTGCTCAAGGCAACTAAGTATGTTGCCAATGCTCTTTCGCAAATCGACTCAAAAAAGCTTTTGGTGCTAGGCCCGGTCCCAGCTCCGATGGCGAAACTTAGAAACCGTCACAGAATGCAAATACTTTTGAAATGTGAACACGGGGCTGTTTTTGATTCGTCTTTAGATTGGCTGCTACAAGGGTGGGACAAAGGCCACTTAGAAAAAAAATTCAAAACTCGCATGCTTGTCGATGTTGACCCGCAAAATATGCTCTAGCAATTTTTAATGACTAATCTTTAAAACACAAACTAGCGGCGCCTAAAACTCCGGCATCACCATGTAGCGACGATACCGCAATCTCTAAGCCTTCTTGCGAGCTTTTGAAGCAACGGTCGCGAATGGCTTCACGAACCCAGCCCGCAAGCGGGCCCCCGCCAGATGTAAAAAGTCCCCCGGCAAAAATAACTTTTTCGGGATCAAAAATGTTCACCAGACTTGCTACCGCAATCGCAATATCAACAGAAAATTCTCGCATAAAATCTGTCGCCCAAGCTTGGCCTTGATCAAAGGATTCGAAAACTTCTTTGCCACCAACTTCGCGTCCTAAGATTGCTGAGGCGCGAGTCTTAAGTGCTGTTGCCGAAATATATTGTTCAAGGCATCCTTTGTTTCCGCACTTGCAAAGTTTTCCGCCAGGATAAAGGGTCATGTGACCAATTTCGCAGGCGCCATCACTTTTTCCGTAAATCATTTGTCCGTTCGAAAAAATTCCGCCGCCGATGCCTGTTCCAAAAGTCATAAGGATAAAGTTTTTGCAGTTCTTTGCCACTCCAAAGCGCGCTTCACCATAGGTGGCACATTTGGCATCGTTATCAATTTTTACCGAGACACCCGTTAGCTCCTCTAGTTTTTCACCAAGTGGGTACGAATCAAAGCCGGGCAAATTTGGAGTCTGAAAAATTTTTCTTCCTGTTCGTGACAAGGGCCCTGGCGAACCAATCCCAACTCCAATCGGCTGATGATTGTCAGACGGAATAAGTTTTTCAATCAACTGTTTCATGGCATAAACCGTTGCTTCAGGCCCGTCTTCCACAGGTGTTTTGCACCGGTCTGAGGCTAAAATTTTTCCGGTTTTATTGACCCATGCGGCCCGCAAATTAGTGCCCCCAAGGTCAATCCCGATAGCTGTTTCTTCCATAGTCCTTCTTTTAGGCCTCCAAGGACAAAATTTCAATCACTTGCGCCTATTCTTCACACAATCTTAACGGGTGTTAAGGCTCCGAATTCTTTAAAATTGGATAATGATGACAGGGCTTATTCGCTCCTTGGGAGCTAGCATATTTATTTTTGTAAGTGCTTCATCCTTTGCCCAGGGATTTATTGATACAACCACCGGCAACACTGAGGAGAGTGATTCTGCCTACGGAATCAATTCAAATGAAGCCACCACTAAACGCGCTCAAGAAATTATGAAGCGTTTTAAAAAAGGTCGGCTTTCTTCTAATAAAGATAGAAATTCTAGATACTCGGCGACTCTTGAATTTCATGACTCCAATCTAGATGGCGTTGTGGATCACGACACAACCAGCGATGGTGGCCTTGAGGGCGGACTTCGTGGGCTCCTTAAAGGTTCAGGATCTTTAGAGGAGGTTGCCAAAAAAGCACGCGAAGAGGCGAACCTAAAAAGTTGTGGAGATAAAGACGGCAAACGCAATCAGAGCAGCGGAGAACTCACCTGCTTTAATCCCTCCAGTATCATTGTTGACACTGGCGGCGCCCACGGAGAAGACGGTGAACACAGAAAATACGAAGCCAGTGACGAGGCTCAAAAAGTTATCGAACGCGTTGCCAAAGAATACGGCGCAAAAACCCTAGAAGATATTCAATCTGCTTATCGCGACGCCTATGGTAAAGATATGCCAGACGCTCACAAATTTGCTGCAATCCATTTGCTTCGCTCAGAGGGTGCTTGGCTAGAAGAACAAAAAAGCAGCATTCTTGAAAGACAATGGAAACTTCTTAGAGCGGCTCGGCTTGCAAACTATGACTATGCGAATGAAAGAGTTGCTGGCGAAGAAGGTGCTGAATTTATGCACGACATCGAATCTATGATGTCGACAGGCAAAGGCGACGCCGAGATTGCTGAGCGCATAGTTTTAAACTCAGAAATGCGAAGTCAGACGATGCTCAAAAAAGAAAATGGGGATTGGGCTTCGGAAGCCGAATACGCAAAGGAGTTAGGGACAGGGCCTGGCGCCGCGGATAAAATCAAAAAGGCTAAAGAGCTAGCATTAGAAGCAGTCAAAAACAAATTAAGCGCTGAATATAAAAAAACCTATGGAAGCGACATCCCAGACAACCACGAAGTATCTTACAAAGAATTCTCTAAATATGCCAACATCTCAGACTCAAACAAATCCGACGTTAAAAATAAACTTTTAGACTTTCTAAAATCTGATCCGAGCAAGGAAATGAAAGAGAAGTTTGCAAAAGTTGAAAAATGCTTCGATGCCAACACTTGGTGCCACACACAGAGATCTGCGGATGCAGCCAATGACTCAAAAGCCAAAGGGAGCAGCTCTACTAAAACCATCGAGCCCTTCGACGTCATATCGGGCGACCCCGGAAACGTTTACAAAGACACCCGTGAACTCATTTATGTAAAGTTGCAGGAAGCACAAAAAGTTCCCGTCAACAAAATTGAAAGCACAGTTACCAACGCGGACTTTAACCGCAAAACTCATCCAAAATATTTTAAAGAGCTCGACGCGACGATTGCCGAAGTCAAGCAACTTCAAGATTCTGATCCTAAAAATTACAACCTAGATACCATGAGCCTTCAACAGCTCACGGGCATACGCAAAGGTCTCAATGACACCTTCGATGATGTCACAGATTCTGGAGTGCTCACTGATATTGTTAAAGAGGAACTTGCTCGCACGGGTGGCGCTGCAGCTTCAGCACGTGGGCCAGCCAACAATCAAACTGGCGTCAGAAACTAGGTTTTCTTCAAAAACAAAGGAGAGGTGCCAGATAAAAGAGGCAGGTGAAAGAACCTGGTTACTCAGACAGGTTCTTCAGAGTAAGACTTCGGTTGTAAACAAAGACCCCTGCTGTAAATAAAATTGTTGGCAGCCAGGCCGCCACGATGGGGGGTAAGCGTCCTGCATTTCCAAGATTGATTCCAAAATTAAAAAAGACCCAGAATATCAAACAGACTGTCGCCACAAACACGCCATCTTTTGCGGCGCCACCACTTCTATGAAATCTCGTCACCCGAGGAAGAGCGAGCAAAATAAAAACGAAGGCAACGGCAAAGAAGCTCCACCTTGCATGATACGAAGTTTCCCATTTCGCTGTATTTACCCCCAGCGCTTTTGAATGTTCGATGGCTCGCCATAATTCATTTTGGGTAAGAGTATCCGGACTCCAATCAACTCTTTTTAATTCTGACGGGGCTTCAATCAATTTAGTTTGTCTTTTTTCAAAAGTTTCAAGGACGGGGCTTCGCAATCTTTTATCCGAAACATACACACGTCCATTTGAAAGAAGCCAATGATCCTTTTCCCACTTTGCCTTTTCGGCATAGACCGATTGCGCAATATGAAAGCTTTCATCAAAGGTATAAATTGTAACGCCAAAAAGCTCTGCTGATTCGGGGCTAAAATATGAAATAGTATAAAGAACATCCTGATTTCTGTACCAAATTTTTTCTCTTCTAACTTGAGCGCCGCCCGCACTTCGTCCGCGCACATGTGTATCATACAAATCCAAATGTTTTTTCATTCCAATTGGGGCAAAAACATTCATTACAAAATAAAAAGGGATGCTCGCGAAGGCTAAAGCAACCAATGCCGGAATAAATATTTTTCTTCTCGTATATCCCATCGATTGCGCGGCCACGGTTTCTCGGTTTCTTGCCATTTGCCCAAAAACCAAAAGAAACGCAAATAAAACAGATATTGGAAAAACTAACTGCAAATGTGCTGGGATCTTATAAACGTAAATCATGAGGACCGTGCCAACGTCACCCTTGCCAGCAAAGGCGGATCCCATCCATTCAAGGAGAAATATAAAAAAACCAAGCGAGAGCCACAGAGGCACCTGTATTTTTAAGATTTCTTTAATGACATAGCGGCCCAGAATTCCCATATTGTCCAACAAGTGCTAATTTAACTGTTAATTCAGCGAAAAGAAATGAGCGGAGACAAAGACGTGTCAGAAGAAACCTCACAAGATAAAAATTCTGGAGAAGATTCAGGCGAAAACTCAGAAGGAGCGCCAAAAAAACGTGGCGAGATGTCCTCACTGGTTTGGACGCTGCTCTTAATTTTATTTGCTAGAGCCTTTATTGCTGAGCCGTATAAAATACCCAGCGGGAGCATGATCCCAACCTTGCTCATCGGCGACCATATTCTTGTCTCCAAAAGCGCCTATGACCTGCGTGTCCCTTTTACAAACATTCAGTTTGCAAAAGTCTCCGAACCCAAAAGGGGCGATGTGGTAGTTTTTACCTATCCTAATTATGAAGAGGATCCCAGCTATGTGGACACTTTTTTCATAAAACGACTTGTTGGCCTTCCTGGCGATCAAATCGCGGTAACGCGCGGTGAGATTTCCATCAACGGAGAAGCCGTTGTACGTCGCTCTCTAGAGGTGCAAAAGACATCCCCAGCTGGAGATCTTGCAACAACCGAGCGTATTCCAAATTATTCTTTTAATAACTATTCCGTTTCGCTTTTTGAGGAGCGCCTTCCTGGAGCTAGCGAGAAACATATTCTTCAGCACTATTCTTTCGAGCTGGAACAACTCGATGACGCCGTAAAAATGTGGCGAGTCATGCATCAATCCGATTGCATGGTTGTGGGTTCGGCCATCAAAGATCGGCAGGCCTCGGACCCCAGAATGATGAATCAGGTTTGTGAATTTACCGTCCCAGATGATCATTATTTCATGATGGGCGACAATCGCGACGGTTCGTCCGACAGCCGGGCCTGGGGTTTTGTTCCTCGAACACTCCTAAAGGGCAAAGCCCTGTTTATTTGGCTTCCCTGGAAATCTAGGGCTCTCCCAGACGATTGGAACTACACACTTTCGGGTGAGGGCCTCGATGGAGGACCTCTTCTACGGTGGAAGCGTTTTGGCCTGAGAATCATTTAAGTCTCACATAGTCTTTTATTGAAAAATGCTCCTGGTAGCCCTAAGACTAGCCCCATGGCGCTGATGAATATCGTTAAATATCCTGATCCTATTCTGAGGACGAAATGTGTACCCGTTAACAGCTTTGATGACAGCCTTAGAACATTGGTGAGCGACATGACCGACACCATGGATGACGCCAGAGGCATTGGTCTTGCTGCCATTCAAGTTGCTGTTAATAAACGCTTGCTGATCATTGATATTGGCGAGCTTAATGTAGATGAAAACTATTTAGAGGGCGACGATGAATCCGAACGTCGCCTTTCAGAAAAAAAAGGGGCCTCAAACATTGAGGTCTTTATCAATCCAGAAATTCTAGAATCTTCAGGTGATATCGAATACGAAGAAGGTTGTTTATCGGTTCCGGGTGTTTACGCCACCGTGAAGCGCAAACGTTTTCTTACCCTTAAATATCAGGACCTCGACGGCAAAGAGCACATTATTGAAACTGAAGGATTAAAAAGTATTGTCCTTCAACATGAAATGGATCATCTCGACGGCATTGTTTTTCCAGATAGACTGGGCCCCATGCAGAAATTGATGGTTCTCAACAAATACAAAAAGCTTCAGCTTGAGCCTGTTGAGTCATAGAAGCCTTTGCCATGAAAATAGTTTTTTTTGGAACACCTGAATTCGGATTAAGCTCCGTAGAAGCCTGTCATCAAGAGGCGGAACTTGTGGGTGTTGTGACTCAGCCCGACCGACCGCGAGGTCGTGGGCAAAAACTTTCTCCATGTCCAGTTCGCGCATGGGCACAGTCAAAAGCCTTGCCGAATTTTGCTCCTGCGAGCCTCAAAAAGGATTCTCCGGAATTAGTGGCATTGATGACATTCTTGCAAACACAGAAGCCAGACTTATTCGTAGTTACGGCTTACGGAAACCTTCTTCCTAAAAGCCTGATTGAACTTCCGAAGCACGGCTCCATTAACTTGCACGGCAGTCTTTTGCCAAAATGGAGAGGGGCCGCCCCTATCCAGCGCGCACTAGAGGCTGGCGACAAAATTAGCGGCGTTTGTTTGCAGCAAATGGTTTTTGAATTAGATGCTGGAGATGTTTTAGCCGAATGCCCTGTCGTGCTTGATTCCAACGTAGATGCAATACAAACATCCGAGATACTTGCCGCAGCCGGCAAAGAGCTTTTATCATCTTTTTTGAAGAGCCCCCATTGGATGGGAACGCCACAGGATGAGGCAAAGACGACCTATGCGAAGAAGATTGAAAAATCTGAGGGGCATTGGTCGCCTGAATGGAGCCCCCGCGAGACCCACAATAGAGTGCGTGCCTTTATTGCTTGGCCAGGAGTCAAAGCTAAATGGCAGGGACAAGATCTTAAAATCATAAAAACTCGCCTATTAGATGAGTCAGAATGGAATTCTTTCGCTCAAGCGAACGAAGTGAAACTGGCGAATTTTAGCTCAGGAGACCTTATTCTTGCTAAAAATGCGATTATACTTTGCGGAAATCGCACGAGCGAACAAGGCGGAGCACTAGAGCTTTTAGAAATTCAAGCTCCAGGAAAAGCACCGGCACTTGCTGTGGATTATTTTAGAAATTTTAAAAACCTGGAAAAAGACAAATTAAAACTGGAGCCACAATGAGCGAAAATAATTCAAAAACAAAAATATACCCATCCCTTCTTGCCGCTGATTTTTCTAAGCTCGCACAAGAAATTGCAGATATCGAAAAGGCCGGAGCTAACGGATTGCATCTTGACGTTATGGATGGACAGTTTGTTCCCAATATTAGCTATGGAGCCCCGGTCATCAAAAAGCTCCGCGATAAAAGCAAACTTGAGTTTGACTGCCATTTGATGGTCAAAGAGCCAGACCACCTTTTCGAAAGTTTCAAAGCAGCAGGCGTGGACCGTATCACGATTCACCAAGAAGCATGCACCCACCTTCACCGCTCATTGCAGCGCATTAAGTCTCTGGGCCTAAAGGCTGGCGTTGCCATCAATCCTGGCACCTCATTATCAAGCATCGAAAGCATCTTAGAAGATGTCGATCTTATTTTGATCATGTCTGTGAATCCAGGCTTTGGCGGCCAATCGTTTATTCGCTCGGCTGCCCAAAAACTAAGCGATTTAAATGCGGGCCTTCAAAGAGCTGGGCTGCGAGATGGAATTCAGCTTCAAATTGATGGCGGCATTACTGTCGAAACCAAATCGATCGCCATAGAGGCTGGTGCCGATATTTTAGTTGCAGGAACGGCCGTCTTTGGTCAAAACGATTATAAGAAAGCCATAGATTCTCTTCGTTAATATTTACGTTATGAAAATTATTTTAGATGGATATCAATTAAAGGCCGAAGAACTTTACCTCGCCTCACAGCTGGCACTCGACCCAGAATCTTCCCTGGAGATCGAACTCACTCCAGAGGCCAAAGAGCGCATTGTAAAAGCTTCAAAGTTTGTAGAAAAAATTACTGAAGGCGATGAAGCCGTTTACGGGATCAATACTGGCTTTGGAAAATTCGCAGAAGTCCAGGTAGATAAAGACAAGCTTCATCAGTTACAAAGAAACCTCATTCTCTCTCACGCCGTAGGTGTCGGAACAAATCTTCCTCGCAATATTGTGATGATGATGTGGTTGCTTCGTTTGAATGTTATGTGTCGCGGAAACAGCGGCATTCGCCTCGAGACCGTTGAGCAAGTGATCAAACTTTTGCAATGTGGAATTCTTGCAGATATTCCATGCAAAGGAAGCGTTGGTGCCTCAGGTGATTTAG
Organism: Bdellovibrionota bacterium; assembly: GCA_041750195.1. Lineage (GTDB taxonomy): Bacteria > Bdellovibrionota > UBA2428 > UBA2428 > UBA2428 > JBGSZX01. The sequence goes on from JBGSZX010000038.1 coordinate 164,358, forward strand.
CTCCCTCTGCACATGCAACTCTCACTCTCCTAGGTGTCGGCAAATGTAGCTATCCACACGTTGGCAGCTTCAAAAATGCGAATGCAAAAGATGCCCTTCAACATTTTGGACTTGCCGCTTGGAGCTTGGTTGCCAAAGAAGGTCTAAGCCTCATCAACGGCACCCAGCTCACAACGGCTTATTCCGTCTTCGGACTGATCGAGGGTCGAATGGCCTTAAGACATGCCAACCTTGCCCTTGCCATGAGCATAGAGGCGCTTCAAGCGAGTCATCATATTTTTGATGAACGTATTTTAAAAGTGCGTAACCAAGTTGGCCCTATAGAAATTGCAAAAGAACTTTCTCAATGGCTTCATGGTCCAAGCGAAGTAAAAGACGATCACGAAAATTGTGATCGCGTTCAAGATCCCTATTCGCTCCGATGCGCGCCACAAGTTCATGGCGCAATTTATGATGAGCTTTGTCAAAGTGAAGAAATCATCAATCGCGAACTCAACTCATCGGCAGACAACCCGCTACTTTTTCCTGAAGACGAAGAATCGCTTAGTGGCGGAAACTTTCATGCCATTTACACAGCAAGAGTCAACGATAAGTTGGCGTCGGCCTTTGCAACTCTTGCCAACATTTCTGAACGTCGTATCGCCCACATGATGAGCAGAGAAAGCAACCGGTTATATCCCTTCCTCATTGTTGAGGGCGGAATAAATTCCGGCCTCATGATGGCGCAAGTAACGGCTGCCGCACTTGTCAGCGAAAGCAAGGCTTTGTCTTTCCCTGCCAGCGTCGACTCCATTCCAACAAGTGACGACAAAGAAGATCACGTTTCTATGGGTCCTCTTGCCGGACAAAAACTTATGACCTGCCTTGAAAATTTAAATCATGTCGTTGGCATCGAAATCATGTCGGCCTGCCAAGCTCTTGATTTACGCTTTCCACTAAAAAGCACAAGCGCCATTCAACAAGCACACGCCATCATTCGCGCCGATGTTCCCTACCTCGAACACGATCGCGTTCTACACAATGATCTGATGGCCATATCATCAATATTGAAATCTCAGCGCTTGCTAAGAGGAGTTTCACTAAATGTCTAGAAAAGTTAGAGCCCCAAGAGGAAACAAACTTAGTTGTAAAAATTGGACGGCCGAAGCTGCCTATCGAATGATTCAAAACAATTTAGATCCCGACGTTGCCGAAAAACCTGATGAACTTATTGTCTATGGTGGCATCGGCAAGGCCGCTCGAAACTGGGAATGTTTTGAAGCCATACTCGCATCTTTAAGAGAGCTAGAAGAAGATGAAACTTTGCTTGTTCAGAGCGGAAAAGCGGTCGGCATTTTACCCACACACAAAAATGCACCAAGAGTTTTGATTGCAAATTCAAACTTAGTTCCTAACTGGGCTACCTGGGAACACTTTCACGAGCTCGATAAAAAAGGCCTTATGATGTATGGCCAAATGACGGCAGGCAGCTGGATTTACATTGGCACTCAAGGGATCTTGCAGGGAACCTATGAAACTTTCGCCGCTTGCGGACGCAAGCATTTTAATTCTTCCAATCAAGATCTTCCCCTTTTGGGACGCACACTAATCACGGCTGGTCTAGGGGGAATGGGTGGGGCGCAACCTCTTGCCGCAAAACTTGCTGGGGCCTCTACTCTTTGTATTGAGGTTGATCCCAAAAGATTAGCGCGAAGAATTGAAGAAAAATATTTAGACATTGAAGCCAAAACTTTTGAAGACGCCATTGAGCTTCTTGAAGAAAGTGCAAAAAACAAAAATCCTCGCTCGATTGGCCTGGTGATGAATGCCGTCGATTTTTATGAAAAATTTTGCGCTACCGGTCTCAAGGCAGATGTCGTCACCGATCAAACCAGTGCCCATGATCCCCTGGTGGGCTACATTCCTCAGGGATATTCTATTGAAGAGGCCGACAAGCTAAGAAGCAATTCTCCAGATGAATACGTTAAGAAATCTATCGCATCAATGGCGAAGCACGTTTCTTATATGCTTATGTTACAAAAACAGGGCTCAGTTGTTTTTGACTATGGAAACAATATCAGAGCGATGGCCGTCAAAGGTGGGACCGCGGATGCCTTTAAAATTCCAGGTTTTGTTCCAGAATACATTCGTCCCATGTTCTGCGAAGGCAACGGTCCTTTTCGCTGGGTCGCGCTAAGTGGCGATCCAAAAGACATCGAAGTCACCGACAAGGCCTTGCTTGAACTTTTTCCAGAAAACGCTGTTTTAAAAAACTGGTTAGTGAACGGGGCACCGCAGGTTAAATTTCAAGGCTTGCCGGCGCGCATATGTTGGCTTCGACACGGCGAACGCGAAAAAGCAGGATTGCTTTTTAACAAACTTGTTCGCGAAGGCAAAGTGTCTGCGCCTCTTGTGATTGGTCGCGATCATTTGGATTGCGGTAGTGTGGCTTCCCCCAACCGTGAAACTGAGGCCATGAAAGACGGATCAGACGCCGTCTCCGATTGGCCCATATTAAATGCTTTAATGAATTGTGTGAATGGTGCCTCTTGGGTGAGCTTTCATCACGGTGGTGGCGTTGGAATTGGCTACAGCCAACATGCTGGAATGGTGATTGTCGCAGATGGCACCGCCGATGCCGACGAGCGCTTACGAAGAGTTCTCAATGCCGATCCGGCCATGGGTATATTGCGACATGCCGATGCAGGCTACGAAAGCGCACAAAACTGGGCGCGCACTCACGACGTAAAAATTCCGATGTTAGAGAACACTAAAGAAAAATAGTTGGGTTCATTATGAAAAGTATCTTTGTCATCAAAAACCTAAGCGCCATAATTAGCGGCGAAGGTTTTGTTAAAACAGAAGGACGAAAGCCTCTCAGCGCGGATGCGGGTTTCATTGCGGGCCCCGTAGACATCTCGATAGACAAAATCTCTGGCGACATATTGGCCATTAACAAAACACACCCTTCTTCCCTAGCTGATAAAAATGAAGAATTTGATGGAACGGGCCTTGTCGCAACACCCGGATTTATTGACGGACACACTCATTCACTTTTTGCAGGAAGTCGCGCCCATGAATATTTTATGCGCTGGTCGGGCAAGAGCTATAAAGAAATTTCAGAATCGGGCGGCGGCATTCACAACACGTTTAAGGCCGTTAAAGAAGCTTCTGATGATTCCCTAGCTCATAATTTACGCGAGCGACTTTTGGCTTTTCAAAAAACTGGCACTACGTGCGCTGAAGTTAAAACAGGTTATGCCGATACTCCGGAAGGCGAAATTCGATTATTAAAAATTATTTCTGAGGTGGCCCAAAATCGACACTGTCCTATTCGAGTTAAGCGAAGCTTTTTGCCGCTTCATGCTCTTCCCAGGGGGCAAAACGAAAAACAATTCGTTGATGCCATGATTGCATTGTTGCCTCAGATAAAAAAACAAAATCTAGCCGATTACGTTGATGCCTTTCCAGAGCAGGGATTTTTCTCGCTGGAAGAAAGCGTTCGTTTTGCTGCGGCCGCCAAAACGCATGGCCTTCTTTCAAAAATTCATGCCGACGAACTCACTTCTATGAATTGCGTCGAAGCCGTTGTTCCTCTTGGGGCTTTGTCTGTTGATCACCTACAAAAAATTTCACCAGCCGGAATTGAAGCCCTAGTTAAAAACAAAACCGTTGCCGCTTTTTTGCCGGCCACCAGTTTTTTCTTGGATCTTGAATATGCTCCGGCCAGAAAGCTCATTGATGCCGGCGCACGAGTTTCGCTAGCGACTGATTTTAATCCTGGAACAGCACCCGATGCCGATCTTAGATTTACGGCACGATTAGCCGCTTCAAAGATGAAGCTATCTGCCATTGAAATTTTTGCAGCCCTTACGCACAATGCGGCGGCATCGCTAGGTATGGAAAAACAAATCGGTATATTGGCCCCTCATTTCAAGGCCGATATTTGTTTGTGGCAATTGAAACAAAAAGCTAGCGAGGGCTGCGCTCAAAGCTTGCTAGAAGAACTTTTTGTTGAAGCTCCCAATCCTATAAACGTTTTCGTGAACGGCAGAATTTACTGAGAGAATTTGCTGAGAAAAATTACTGAGAAAATCTAGCGAGAGTCGGCGTCTACAATTTCAAAAATCTTTTCTTTTTCTAATTCGCCCTTATCAGCATACAGAAGTGTTCTATCTTTTCTAATAAGAGCATTAAACGGCAAAGCATAGACCTGCATGTATTCAAGAAAATCTTCTTTAGAATCGAACGAGGTCATCAAGGTTATTTTTTTCTTGGCTAACCACTTTTTAACAATGTCTCTGTTTTTAGGCTCCGAAGATCCGACATCATAGTTGATAAGCAAAAGACTAATTTTTTTTGCCGCAAACTCGTCTTTCATAGACTCTAGCCACGGCAGCTCTTTTACACAGGGGCCACACCAAGTCGCCCACATGGAAACCAGAACATATTCAGAATTTGTAGCATCCATCGCTTCAAAGACTGAAGTTTCTTGACCGTTAGAATCGAGAAGCGAAAATGATTCAATTTTTTTATCTAGTAAGTAGTGAGGACCGACATCGTCCTTTTTTTGCAAGTAATACACTGCAAACATTAAAGCTAAGAGCGTCGAGACACCTAAGAGGGAATAGAGCCTTTTTTGTTTTTGTCCCACGAATCATGCTTAACATAATTATCCCGAAACTGTCCTGCCGTCTTTTTTGGAATCCATCTCTTCTTCGACAAAACATCCGATAAACCGCCAGCACTAATGCGAGAATTTTCATCATAAATTATTTCGCAGCCAAGCAATTCTGATAGCGCAATCCACTCGTTTTGAGTTGCAAATCGCGATCCAAGAATGCGTTGAGGGGCGTCTTCCGACAAAAGGGCCCATTCGCCACGTTCAAGGTTAGATGCTGCCAAATATAGGGTGGGTTCTTCTTGCTTAGGTCGAATGACTACATGATATTCTTCTTTTTTGCCAAGATTCCAGGCTTGGGCCAAATCCATGGCCACACCCCATAAACCGCTTTTTTTGTTTTTAGAGGCGGGTACAAACTTTATTTTGCCTTCAGCAAAGCCAATCTCTCTAAAGCCGTCTAGCAAATGAAAGCGGTAGGCTCCAAAGCCTTCCGCCTCAAAACGTCGCAAATCAGCAGGCGTAATGAAAATGGGGGCCTCGGAAGAGCTCGCCCATTCGATGGCAGCAGCAAATTCCGGCTCCGGAATTCGATGGGGGAAAATGACATACTGAACGTCTTTTATTAGGGATTCCTCGGCTTGGCTTGGCTGAATCGCAACCCGTCCAAACCTTCCACAATCAAGTATTAAACAACCAAATATTAAGTTTATGTGAGATCTTTGTGCTTCCGACATATAGTCTGTAAAATATTCTAAAGCACCTCATAGGACTTATGCAAAGAAAGATGAAAGAAAGCCGTCAAAAAACTATGCTCCGCAAAAGCAAGGCCGGCCAAGCCATCCTTGAATACTGCCTCCTGGTGGCCTTCATGGTTTTGATTTTTGGTATGATTTTCAGCATCATACGCCGACAACTCTTCTACATTTGGGTTTGCGAACTCTACCCAAGAATCGCCAGCGTGCGGCCCTGCGACAATACCGATGACTGCTTCGACGGCATCGGCGACCCCGGAAACAACAACATAAAAGCCATTTGCGAACGCTGATTTGGGCCTTTTTTAAAAAAATTATTCGCCACGGCTAGTTCTTTTCAATATGCCCCCGCGAGCAGCCCCTTAATACGCCGGCGCCAAAGTGCCATGACGTCTGCACTTTTTTTCTTCGTCCATTTTGGAGAAAATTCTTTTTCAATTTTTTGAGTTTTAGCGATGTCGCTAAGCTTTATAAGTCCAATCCCAATAGCCGCCGCATAAGCGGCACCCCGAATGGTTGTCTCGACATCTATCGGTCTTCTAACTTTTGCCTGCAACAAATCACTTTGTGTTTGCATCAATATATCGTTGGCGCAGGCGCCACCATCAACAGCTATGGTTTTTAATTTTAATTTAGAATCTGTTCGCAACACATCCACGACTTCAGCTACCGAAGAAGCAATGCCATCCAAACAAGCACGGGCAACGTGGGCTTTTTCTGTTCCGCGCGTAATGCCACCCAGCAAACCCTTTGCATCAGGAGCCCAGTAGGGGGAACCTAAACCCGCTAGCGCTGGAATAAAAAACACACCATCACTATCATCTACCTTCGATGCTAGCGCTTCAATTTCAGAACTGTTTTGAATGAGATTTAATCCATCGCGAAGCCATTGTACGGCCGCACCGGCTACAAAAACTGAGCCCTCAAGAGCGTACGAAGTTTTTCCACCAAGCGTCCATGCTACCGTACTCAATGCACGTTTTGATCTTTTCAAATTTTTCCCGGTATTCATCACCAAAAAAGCGCCTGTGCCATAGGTCACTTTTGTTTCACCGTCTTTTAAACACGCTTGTCCCAAAAGAGCCGCATGTTGATCTCCCAAAACTCCATGAACCGGAATTCCATCTGGCAAAAATTTAAGTCCCTTCGTTTTACCAAAACAGGCATCGCTATCCAAAATTTTTGGCAAGATCGCAGATGGAACCTTCAATATTTTTAAGGCCGACGGATTCCATTTTAGCTTCTTAAGATCCATCAACATGGTTCTTGAGGCATTGGTTGTGTCTGTGACATGCGCCAAGCCTGCACTCAATCGCCAAATCAAAAACGTATCTATATTTCCAAAAGCTAATTCACCTTTTTTTGCCCGCGCATATATTGAGCGATCATTTTCAAACATCCACGTTAATTTTGTCCCCGAAAAATACGGATCCAAAACAAGCCCGGCATCTCTTGCCATTTTTTTTGCGGCCGGCGATTTTCGAAGTCTCTCGCATATTTTTGCAGATCTTCGGCATTGCCAAACAATTGCTGGCGCCACTGCTTTGCCCGTCACACGGTCCCATAGTCCAAAAGTCTCTCGTTGATTTGTAATACCAATGGCGACAATTTTTTGTACATCAAAGTCAGCTCCCGAAACCGAAGCAATCGCCTGTTTGATGGAGCCCTCAACCGAGGACCAAATTTCCTCTAAATCATGTTCAACCCAGCCAGCTTTGGGATAATGCTGGGGAAAAGTTTGCTGACCTTTCCCAATAACGTCAAAAGCTTCGTTATAAATAAAAGCTCGGCTAGAAGTGGTTCCTTGGTCTATTGAGAGTATATACTTTCCCATAACGGCTCGATAATATCAGGACTTAAGTACCAGACCAGAAGGAAGAGATTTTGAAACTTTCATTTTTTGACGCGCTAGCAGACACCGCTTTATTGAAAAAGCTGGCGAAGGGAAAATTAAGCAAAGAAGAAATCGCTACGCGGCTCATTCCCCAATTTACGCTGGAAATCATTCGCCGCTACCTAAGAATTGAGGTGGAAGGACTTGAACACGTTCCACATGATGGAGCGGGCATTGTTGTTTCAAATCATTCTGGCTACTCTGGCTTTGATGCCATCATGCTTGCGAATGAAATTTTTCATGCTCAACGGCGCAAAGCCAGGCTCATTGCCCACAAACTTTGGTTCTTTGGAAAACCCATTCAAGTTGTTTCAGAAAAGATGGGGCTCGTTGAGGCGGATACCAATAAAATTCTTGAAGCTCTTCACCAAAAAGATCTGATTATTTTATTTCCTGAAGGCGAAGCCGGTAATTTTAAAACCTCTAATCGCCGATATCGACTGCAAGAATTTAAACGTGGCTTCATTCGCACGGCCATGATTTCTGGAGCACCCATCATTCCCGCCATGGTTATTGGGGCCGAAGAAACGCATATCAATCTTTCGCAGATTAAATTTACAAAATATTTAATTGGCACCGTTATTCCTATTCCTCTCAACGTCATCCCGCTTCCCGTGAAATGGAAAATTAAATTTTTACCCCCCATTCAATTAGATGCGCGGCCGGTTGATGCCATGAACCGCGAAAGAGTTCATCATGAAGCCCGTCGCATAAAAAGAGATTTGCAAAGAGAAATCATTAAAGAACTTCGTTTGCGAAAAGCAGACCTTTCGGGGCAAAGCAGAGATTTTAATATTGATCCAGACTTAGACCTTCCTTGAGCTTAAAACAGGAATGTGCTTCGGATAAAAGCTACAACATTGTTTCCAGATGACTCATGACTTCTCTTAAATTTTTTGCAGAATAGACCTCTACGCCACGCGATTCAGAAGATTCTTTTGCATTCCATTTCGGAATAATAGCCTTTGTAATTCCAACTGTAGCGGCTTCATTTAATCTTGCCGCAACAGAAGTTACTGATCGTAGCTCACCGCCAAGCCCAACTTCTCCAATGAAGATGGTATCGGCTGGCAAACAAATTCCTTTGTAGGAACTCCATAGCGAAGCCAATATAGCTAAATCACTTGCGGGCTCATTGATGCGAGCGCCATTGGCGACTTTGCAATACACATCAAAGTCGCTGATGCTCTCTCCTAAATTTCTATCAATCACAGCGAGCAGCAAAGAAATTCTATTTTGATCTACACCCTGGACCGTTCTTCGAGGATAGCCGCCGTAACATTTTTGTGTGAGAGATTGTACCTCTGTTAAAAAAGAACGCGAGCCTTCCATATGAGCCACAACGGCGCTCCCAGGAGAATCTTTTGCTCTTTCCATCAAGAATCTTTCGGACGGATTTGTAACCTGAACCAATCCCCTGTGGTTCATTTCGAAAACAGCCAGCTCGTTTGTGGCTCCAAATCTATTTTTTTGTCCGCGCAACATGCGATAACCACCAGAGCTTGCATTCTCAAAATAAAAAACTCCATCAACCATGTGCTCTAACAAACGCGGTCCAGCGACAACGCCTTCTTTGGTGACGTGCCCAACAAGCATCACTAAAGCCCCGCGATTTTTTGCGTAGTCCATAAACATTTGAGTCACGCGCCTGACTTGCGAAACAGTTCCTGCAGAACTTTCGATATCAGGCGCAGCCAGTGTCTGAACAGAATCCACAACCACAACTTGGGGTTCGTAAACTTCTAGAGCGTGCAATGCCTCGTCTAAATCTGTTGTTCCTAAAAACTGAAGATGATCATTTTCTTTTATGTTCAACCTAACCGCACGAGTCGCAACTTGAGGGCCAGATTCTTCACCACTAACATAGAGAGCCTTTAATCCAGAGACACCACTAAGTTCACCCATCATTTGCAGAAGCAACGTAGATTTTCCAATCCCCGGCTCACCACCAAAAAGGAGAAGAGATCCAGGAACAAAACCGCCGCCAAAAACTCTATCCGCCTCCGAGTAGCCACTGGAATATCTTTCTTTTGATGCGATTACTTTTTTGCGCTCATCAAAAAGTTTTCCCGGCACTCCATATCCTTGAGCTCCAACGCCCCCACTTTTAAAATGAGTGCCCGTCGCGCCCTTTGAACTTGAATGTCCTGTCGCGCTCTGAGTTTTGCTCACGCGCTCTTCAACCAAGGTATTCCACTCACCACAATCGGGGCATTTTCCCGCCCATTTAGAGGTTTGGGAGCCGCAACTTTGACAAGAATAAACGGTTTTTGCTTTTGCCATACTCATCCTATAAGCCCGTTGCACGAGTGAGACCAGGGTCCTCAGTATTCAACATGAACGTATAATTTGGCAAATTGGAGACCAAGGTTGTCATAAATAGACCATAATTACAGATAGTTATTCAACAACGTCAGATTTGGGTTGTGCATTGCGTTATCTGGTGATAACTTACCCAGGATGAAAAATACAAAAATTGCGATGACTTTTTTATTCACTCTCTCTCTTTCTGCTCTAGCGGCCGGAGGAAAAGCTCCGAAGCCTGATTTTAAGCGCGATATAATTAATTATCAGGTGAAATTTACTCCCGTTAAACAAGAAAAAAAATATTGGTGCTGGGCGGCCACAGTTAAAATGTTGCTTTCCACCACAGACAGTCCCCTTAAAAACCTTTCCCAGTGCGAAATTGTTTCTAGAGTAAACAAAATAGATTGCTGCAACCCTCGTGGCGCCGAAGGCATCATGTGTAATCAACCGAGTTATGAAAAATCAGCTCTTGGAATATTGGGCGTAGGGTCCGTTCAACATGGACGTGGACATTATCAGAGCAGCCTCTGGCAAGAGGGCATCGATACTGGCCGATGGTTTAATTATGTAAAATCTCAACTTAAGGCCGGCAAGCTTGTTGGCATTGGTCATTTTAATAATGCCGGCTCGATGGATTACTCAGGCCATATACAAGTAGCTTTTGGACTCTTTACCGACGCGAACGGAAAAGAACACCTAGCCATGTTTGATCCTTATACCGGTGGCTACCACTACTGGAGCCAAGAATGGATTATTAGTTCAACCGCCTGGGCCAGTGACATAGTTCTCGATTAAGCTAATAAGTTTTTTTATTTACTCATTTCAGCATAGCCCTTGGTGTAGGTTGGGGTTGCAACTGTAAATATAATGGTCGAAATAAATTTCCTGGTATTTGGTAAATAGTGAACCATTCGAGAAAAAAAATTCAAATAGATTTTTTCGAAGGCCGATTGTTTTTCTCCAAAATATCCAATATCCGGCGAATAGAAAGCCTTACCTATTGAGTAAAAAGATTCCGGGTCATCTGGAAGCTTCACCCATGGTGGTGTTTTTTTAACAAGCCAGGTCAAGCGACAGCCTCGATCATTTTGCATTACTAATTTTTGATATTCATTAAACTCATCAGGCATGGCATCTGTTGCGGCTGACCAAAGAGGCCAAGTCGAGGTTGTCGCCTCTCGAATAGCGCCACAAAGTCCTGTCGCTGGACCTAGCTCATTATAAACTTTTTTTAATACTTCAATTTTAGTTCCAAACGTAGGTTTTGCAAATTGATTGATTGCCCAGAACACTCTTCTTAGGCGTGTCCGTTGATCTATTAACTCATTCCATTCGGTCAATTCTGATTTGATTGCAGGTTTAAAATCAATGGCATCTTTTACTACGCCGAGTGAGGCAACAAAAACCATTTCACCAATTAAAGTCTCAGTGGTGAAACAAAGTTTACCGTAGTGAATAACATCTCGAACAGCTTCGGAAAAATCTTTGTTCCCCAACTTCTTCGCTTTAATGAGGTGTATTTTCGTCACTGCAAGGTTAAATTCAGGAAACGGCGTATCGAACGAAAAACGTGGATATAGATCTAATGGACTGTTTTGATCTATGTCCCAATAATCAAAATCTCTCAGCTTATGAAGCCAGCTTGTATCGACCTTCAAAAACTCTTTAGCGTCCAACTTCATAAATTCAGCTTTCGATCCCAGAAGCGTGTTCTTAACCTCAGGAGAAAGTTCAATTTTTTTGGATGTATGAATCTTTGATGTCCAATTTTTTAATTGATCGACATCCGCACTGGGAATACCCCATTCAATTCGTGTATTTAAAAACACTCCGGCATCTCTTTTATTTTCCGTCTCGAGAGGCCCTAAAATAGAACTAACAATTTCTAAATCTTTTTGAAAGTCAGAATAGTATTTGTAAGTATCCTTCGAAGTTGGATTCAATTCCTCAGTTTTCCATTCGTAAAAAGCAAGTTTGACAACTGTGGCATCAACCACAAAAGCAAGACTAACCATGAAAGTGATTACCGCAAAAGGAAGAAGAAAAACTAATTTTGCTGAATTATTCTGTCCCATTTTGGATTTAGAATAACGCAATAATATAAATACACAAAATTAGCCCCATTTAGAGGCTAAATTTGAGAAGTTTTTAAAGGCGTTTAAGCTTCTTGTCGAGCCATAGCGCGAGAGTACTTCAACTGGTATTTCTTAAAGTCGCCCAAATCCAAACCTGACGCTAGTTTTTGGACAGCTTCATCGGCAGCCGTTTTTGCACGACCTTTATCGATCTCATGTGAGAGCTCAGAAACGTCGGCAAGAACCGTAACTGTTTGATCCTTAATTTCAACGAAGCCCCAGGTCACAACAGCGGTATCCATTTGTTGCTCGCCAGGTTTTCGCCATTTTAAGATTCCGGTCTCAAGTTCAGAAACTAAATTGGTATGACCCGGAAAAATTCCGAGTGCGCCTTTGCAACCAGGAACCAAAACCTCTTCGACTTCGATTCCTTTGAGCAAGGTGCGCCCAGGTGTTTGCAAAGTTAATTTCATTTAGAGTTTCTTCGCTTTCTCGATTGCTTCTTCAATAGAGCCAACCATGTAAAATGCTTGCTCTGGCAATTCATCGTGCTTGCCATCAAGAATTTCTTTGAAGCCCTTGATGGTGTCTTCGATCAAAACATATTTTCCAGGCGCGCCTGTAAATTGCTCCGCCACGAAGAACGGTTGAGACAAGAATTTTTGTACACGTCGTGCACGAGAAACTACAAGTTTATCTTCGTCAGACAATTCATCCATACCCAAAATTGCGATGATATCTTGAAGTTCTTTATATCTTTGAAGAATTGCCTGAACGCCACGAGCAACTGCGTAATGTTCTGCCCCAACAATATCAATGGCAAGCAATCTTGAAGTAGAGGCCAAAGGATCTACCGCAGGATAAATTCCCATCTCAGAAATGGCACGCGACAAGTTTGTTGTAGCATCCAAATGCGAGAAAGTTGTTGCAGGAGCTGGATCCGTATAGTCATCCGCAGGAACGTAAACGGCCTGAACAGATGTGATCGATCCTTTATTTGTAGAAGTAATACGTTCTTGAAGAGCGCCCATTTCAGTCCCAAGAGTAGGTTGGTAACCTACCGCAGAAGGAATACGCCCCAATAGGGCAGACACTTCTGATCCCGCTTGGGTGAATCGGAAAATGTTATCGATGAACAAAAGAACGTCTTGGTTTTCTTCGTCGCGGAAATATTCTGCAATTGATAAGCCCGTCAAAGCCACACGTGCACGTGCTCCAGGAGGCTCGTTCATCTGACCAAACACAAGCGCTGTTTTTGAGATAACGCCTGACTCTGTCATTTCTTGCCAGAGGTCATTCCCCTCACGAGTCCGCTCACCAACACCGGCGAATACTGAGTAGCCACCATGCTCTGTTGCAATGTTACGAATCAACTCTTGAATCAAAACCGTTTTACCAACACCGGCTCCACCGAAGAGTCCAATTTTTCCACCCTTTGCGTAAGGAGCTAAAAGGTCTACAACTTTGATTCCAGTCCAAAGAGCTTCAGCAGAAGTTGCCAAGTCTTTAAACTCAGGAGCTGGACGGTGAATGGGGTTAGATTTTTTGTGCCCAATAGGACCCTTTTCATCAATTGGATCGCCCGTTACGTTGATGATTCGTCCCAAAACCTCAGGACCAACAGGGGCCTGAATGGGTTTGCCAGAACTTTTAACGGCTTGTCCTCGAACAAGTCCATCTGAGGTGTCCATAGCAATACAACGAACTCGGTTTTCACCAAGGTGTTGTGCCACTTCCAAAATAAGATTGCCCTCGCGATCATCAATCGCAGGGTTTGTAACGCTGAGACCTGTATAAATTTCTGGTAATCCGCCCGTAAACTCTACGTCTACTACTGGACCCAATACTTGAGTGATTTTTCCTGTACTTGCCATTTTTACTCCTTAAATCCTTAGCCCTTAAGAGCTTCAGCTCCGCCGATAATTTCCATAAGTTCTGTTGTAATTGCGGCTTGCCGTAATCGGTTTGCCTGAAGAGTCATGCTAGAAATCATTTCGCCAGCATTTCTTGTTGCGTTATCCATTGCCGTCATTCGCGAACCAAATTCAGAAGCTAAGCTGTCTGCAAGCAATGCAAAAAATTGCATTCTTAATTGAACAGGCAATAACTTCGAAAAAAGTTCTTCTGCGTTTGGCTCGGTTTTGTAGGGAATTTTAACTTCGTCCGAACTAGCGGGGACCCTTGAATAAAGTTCTTCTACGTCCAGCGCCATAGGTAACAATTTTTTTATTTTTAAATTCTGTGTGAGTACCGATTGAAACTCAGTATAGACAACACGCACTTCACTAAATTTACCATCCAAAAATTCCTTAGAAACCCGATTGGTAACAATGTCGGCCTTATCAACGTTAAATGTTCCAGACCAAAAATTTGGAAAGTTTTCAACAGCGACACCGCGTTTTTTAAAAAACTCAGCGCCCTTGCGGCCAACTGTATAAACGCTCACGTCTACATTTGTATCAGCGCTCAGCTCTTTGTAAGCTGCCCAAGCACCCTTCAAAACTGTAGAGTTGTAACCACCACAAAGACCACGGTCAGATGAAACAACCAAAAAACAAATAGTTTTTTTGCCGCCATCAAATTCATCATTAACTTTTTCAGACAAAAGCGGATGAAGGTTGGGCAAATATTGTTTTGCCTTTTCAACATTTGCTGCTTTGGCCGATAACAAACCCAATAGCAAATCTTCGCTTATGTCTTCGAGCTTACCAGAGTAACTTCTCGCACCAGCGATTGCCTCCTGAGCCCGGCGCAACTTGCTCGCCGCAACCATTTTCATGGCCTTGGTGATCTGCTGCGTATTTTTAACGCTGCTAATTCTAGAGCGTATGTCCTTTATTGAAGGCACTAATCAAACTCCTTATGCGTTGGCAGCCTTGAACTGCTCTGTGAATGTCGTCAAAGCATCGGTTAGACCCTTTTTAAGGTCAGCATCCAATTGCTTTTTCTCTACAATTCCAGTCAAAATATTTGAGTGTTTTGCTTCTAAGAAATCATGAAGTTCAGTTTCATATTTACCAACCAATGCTTCACTTACGCTATCTAGGAAACCTTGAGTGACGGCAAAAATTGAAACAATTTGTTTTTCCACAGCCATAGGAACGTATTGATCTTGTTTCAAAATTTCACGAAGACGAAGACCCCTGTTCAACTGTCTTTGAGTTGCAGGGTCCAAATCTGATCCGAAAGCTGCGAAGGCTGCCAATTCGCGAAACTGAGCAAGCTCCAAACGCAGAGGTCCCGCCACACCTTTCATGGCTTTAATCTGAGCAGAACCACCTACACGAGAAACCGAAATACCAGCGTTCATCGCAGGGCGAATACCAGAGTAGAACAAGTCACTCTCTAAGAAGATCTGTCCGTCCGTAATAGAAATTACGTTTGTTGGAATGTAAGCAGATACGTCACCCGCTTGTGTTTCAACAATTGGAAGAGCGGTCATTGATCCACCACCAATATCAGCATGCAATTTTGCAGCACGCTCAAGCAAACGAGAGTGAAGGAAGAAGACGTCTCCAGGATAAGCTTCACGACCAGGAGGACGTCGAAGAAGAAGTGACAACTGACGGTAAGCTTGCGCTTGTTTGGTCAAATCGTCATAAACAATCAAAGAATGTTTTCCGTTGTCGCGGAACCACTCGCCAATTGCTGCACCTGTGTAAGGAGCAATGAATTGCAATGGAGCCGCATCCGAAGCGCCCGCACAAACAACCGTGGTGTATTCCATCGCGCCGTGAGCACGTAGTTTTTCAACAACCTGTGCAACGGTCGATTGCTTTTGTCCAATCGCAACGTAGACACAAAAAACGCCTTTGCCCTTTTGGTTAATAATAGTGTCAATCGCCAAAGCCGTTTTACCGGTCTGACGGTCGCCAATGATCAACTCACGTTGACCACGACCAATGGGAGTCAAGGCGTCTACAACTTTATAGCCAGTTTGAAGAGGCTCATTAACAGGAGAACGCTTTACGATTCCAGGAGCTTTTGTCTCTACAATTTTCATTTCTTTAGCCGTAATGGGACCCTTGCCATCAATTGGCATTCCAATTCCGTTTACAATTCGTCCTGAAAGTTCGGGGCCCACACCCACTTGAAGAATTTTACCGGTACGTTTTACGGTATCGCCTTCTTTAATATGTTGGTCAGATCCGAAAATCGCCACACCCACGTTGTCTTCCTCTAAGTTTAGAGCCAGACCGTAGATTCCACCTGGGAATTCTAACATTTCTCCAGAAAGGGCATTTTGCAATCCGTGAACACGAGCAACTCCGTCACCAACTGAAATGATGGTTCCGGTTTCGTTAACCTCTAGGCGTGTTTCAAAATTTTGAATTCTCTGTTTGATGATTGAACTGATTTCTTCTGTACGTAACTGTTGCATTCCGTCTCCTTGTCCTTATTTAAATCTATTAAGCTTCAGCCTGAAGCAAGGTTTTTTGTAGTCTTCCCAGGTGAGAGCCCAAACTCCCGTCAAATGTTTTTCCATCAACTGTAACTTTTAAACCGGCAATCATAGCTGAATTAATTTCGGTCAAAACCTTAAGTTTTTTGCCGGTTGTAATTTCTAAACTTTTCTTGATTGTCAATAATTCGCTTTCAGTAAGCGCATAGGCAGATTCTATGATTGCCTCTGCATAACCAAGTTTTGCATAGACAATTTGCTTGAACTCTACACTAACTTCATACAACGCAGCCAATCGGTCCGCGTCGACAAGCACTCGTAAAAAATCCTTTAACTCCGAAGACGAATTGGCCTTGGTCAAAACCTCTTCTAGCACAGTCCATTTTTCACTCGCCTCAAATGCAGGGCTTTTTAAAAGTCCCGCAAGGCCCTCATTTGCAGTTAACAATTGGCAAAACTGTTCGAGTTCAACAGTCTGCACTTCTGCCTTCGAAAGATCTTCAAAAGTTTCCGCAAAGGCTTTTGCATACCTTTTTGCTACCATAGTTTTAGCGGCCATTAGTTTTGCGTCTCCTTCATTTCAGAGTTTAACGATTCAAACAATTGCTTATGAAGCATGGCTTGCTTGTCTTTATTATTGGTCAACAAGTTACGGGCTTCTTGAAGAGTTTCTCGTATCAAAACAGTCTTTAAGTCTGCAGCTGCGCCACGCACTTCGTTTCCAGCAGCAAGCTTGGCGTCTTCCAAAATTTTTGTGGCTCCCACGGAAGCTTCTTCCAAAATTTTAGCGCCAAGAGCCTCAGCATCTTTTTTGACAGACGCCATCATATTAGCCTTGGTATTATCAAAGTCCGCAAGTTGCGCTTTGACTTCGTCTAAATTTTTTGAAACTTTTTCTAACTCTTCTTTTGATTCAAAAAGTTTTTTGCGCGTCTCTTCGCTTCGATTTTTTAATGACGCCATTATTCCAACGCGTCCCATGACGTAAACAATGCCGATGACGATCAACAAATTCACAGCCGCAAGTATTTCGTGCATACCCGGCCCAGTTGCGTGTCCACCTTCTACCATTTCAAACTCCTGTTTCCTTAGTTATTCCGACAAAGTGTTTCTTAATGAATCTGCCGTTTTTGAATTAGTTTTTTTTTGACCAAGCATAAGACGCGACACAATTTCTGCTGCAAGTTCTGGGATTTGAGCCCTAATCTTGGTAGTTTCAGCAGCCAATTCTTTTTCTACATTTGCCCTAGCACTCGCAATTTCGATAGAGGCCTTTTCTTTCGCAGATCTAATCATGTCAGCCTGTTGAGACAGTGCTTTGTTTTTGATTTCAGCAAACAACACCTCGGTATCTTTGCTCACTCCAGATTTTCTATCTTTTAATTCCAGGCTAAGTGTTTTTAGATCATCATTAAATTGATCAACATTCTCACTTCGGCCCTGAGTTCGGAGGTCTCGCTCAACCAAAAAACCGGTTAGTTTTTTGAGAAAAACAAAGTAACTCACTCCATAAGTTAGAACAAAAATCCCAATGATTACAAAGATAGTTTGATTGATTCCTAGGTTTTCTATCAGCTGCAAGAGCATGTCCATAATTGGCCCTAATCAACACTTTAAGGTCGCTATGGTCAACATGAATTGTGTCATTTCTACACTAAAATTTGTATAGGTTAAACACTACAAATATCCCCCTTATTTAGGAGTTAAAGGGTCCTCTTCTTAGCTAATTTTTTAACGATCTTGTTCGGGAAGCATTCTCGTTTTCCCCTCGAACAATCCGCCTTCTTCGATTTTCAAAACCGGAGAACTAACTTCTCCGCGCAAAACACCTTGAGATTGAATTTCTACACGACTCATCGCGCGGAGTGTTCCCTCAAAATGACCCGCCACAATGACAGTGTCAGCATCTATTTGAGCACGAACTTCAGCCTCTGGACCGATGATCAAGGTATCTCTAGTAAAAATGTCGCCGGTAAATGTGCCATCAATCCGCACAGTGCCCTCAAATAGCAATCGTCCATTAAAGGAGGTTCCTTTTCCCAAAAACGCAGATACGTCACTGCGCGTTATCCCGTCACCCATGATTATCTCCTTATCCCGCACTTCTTAGAAGGTGAAGCAGACGATTCAAAGAATCACTGCCAGCATAAAACAATTCAATCATGCCGCGTCCAGCATTTCCCTTAATTTGAACCTTGGTTCCAAATATTTTGCGAAGCTCTTCCTCGAGCGCCATAATCTCTGGATCTTTACCTGAAATTTCTTTTTCGGTGGCAGCCATAAGTTTCGCCTCTTCCGACAAATCTCCGAGCTGCACTTTTATATTTTGAGTCGGAGGATTCAAAAGATCTCTTACTCGGCTCTCAACCGCGCGAACCGAAAGCGCATCGCGAACAATTTCTTCGGCGATTTCCAACATTGATTTTTCATTGGGAAGAGAAAGCAATGTTCGTGCATGGCCTTCCTTAATTCTTCCATCAATAACATAGGCGCGAATGTCGTTAGGTAATTTTAAAAGCCTCAAAGTATTCGCAATGGCCACTCTGGATACTCCGAGCTTTTTGGCCAGGGACTCCTGTGTCAGTGTTTTTTTCTGAAGCAATCGATCATAGGCTTCCGCAAGCTCTAAAGGGTTAAGCTCTTCGCGCTGAATATTTTCGACCAAGCTGGCTAGATCATTTTCGGTCTCGGAGTGAACATTGTCTCGGATATAAACTGGTATCTCTTGGAGGCCTGCCATTTGCGAAGCTCTCCACCTTCTTTCACCCGCAATGATGATATAGGTGTCATCATTTTGTTTACTAACAACTACGGGCTGAATTAGTCCCTGTTCTCGGATACTTTCGGCGAGTTCCTTAAGTTTTGATTCATCAAAGTTTTTTCGCGGTTGATCGGGATTTGCTTTGATTTTTTGCAAATTGACCTTTGCAGCGCCAGTTTCTTGACGCTTATGCCGCGACAACGGCTGATTGTCGCCAGAAGGAAAGGGGTTACCCGCCGCCTGCGTTTCATTAAACAGTGCCGCCAGTCCTCTTCCAAGGGCTTTTCGCTCGATTGGCTTCTTTGAGTTGTTTGATATATTTGCTTCAGTCATACTAATCTCCTTGGTCAACTTTCCTGTTTAATTGCTCAGATTGGTCAAATTACTCAAAGCTGTGCTTCTGGCGGCTTGGACCTTCCAATTGTGCCAAAACGGTCAACTGGATCAGGAGGTACAAACGATGATGCAGGGGTTTCAATTTTTTCTCCGCGCGAACGAGCCAATAGTTCGCGCGCAACATATTGATAACTTTTTGACGCCAAACAGTTTGGATCGTAAATAACGCCTGGGACACCATGGGAGGTGCTTTCTGCCAAGCGGACTCTTCTTGGAATGACATTGGCGAACAAACGATCTTCTGCGAACTCTTTCAATTCTGCATAAACTTGTTTCGATAAATTTGAGCGGGAATCAAACATTGTTACCAAAATTCCCTCTTCTTCAAGTGCGGGATTAAAAGCATTTTTCACCAAACTTGCGGTTCGCAAAATATTTGTAAGCCCCTGCATAGCAAAAAATTCGCTTTGAAGAGGAACCAAATATGAAGTGCTCCCGCAAAGTGCATTTAAAGTTAAAAGCCCCAATGAAGGGGGGCAATCAATTAAGACATAATCAAACTCTAGAATTTCCTGACTTAAGCTATCTCGCAACTTAAACTCTCGACGCGCCACGTCAACGAGTTCGATTTCCGCCCCAGCTAGGTCAGAATTTGATGGAACGCAGTAAAGGTTCTCAACTGTGGTCGGCAAAGCACAATCAATGAGGCGACGATCTCCAACGAGCGCATAATATACGTTGTTTTCATTTACTTGCTGAGTTTCTATACCCAAACCCGAGCTCATATTTCCCTGTGGGTCCAGATCTACCAATAAAACCTTTTGGCCCTCAAGTGCTAAAGCTGCTCCAACGTTAATAACGGTTGTCGTTTTGCCAACTCCGCCCTTTTGATTGATTACTGCAATAATTTTTGTTGCCACAAGAACCCCCTTAAAGCTCTACTTTTTTTAACACATATTTCTTGCCTGTCGAAGATTCCGAACAAAAAAAGTCAAAAACCCTGTGAGCAGGAAGCTCAGACTCCTCAAATGCCTCATCTAAAGTCTTGCTTCCGCTAAATGCCCTAACCACAAAGTCCACATTGCTCAAGTCTTCTTGTGCAAACAGCTCAAGTGTTTCACGTGAAACATTTTCAAGCGTGGAAGCAACAACCTTTACATTTTCGGGCCTCGGAAAGTCATATGCGATTAACTTCGATCGAAAGAACTCCAAAAACGCCACCTTTTTGGGCAGAGGCTCAATAAGAACAATGCGCTCACAAAGGCCCTCAATCAACGCGGGTATCCCCAAAATTCCATTCCCCGCACCAACGTCCACAATAGTTTTGCTAAGAGGTTTCGACCTAAGTGCCTCGAGGCTTTGTTGATATAGAATATCAGGTCCGACTTTGCCCAGTATTCGATGTTTGGAATCCCAAAACTTTAGTAATTCACAGTAAGACTCACGACTGTAGTGTTTCACGTGAAACATTCCCTATCTTACGGCCCGCCTTCTTGGCAATAGTTAATAGGGCAGATGGAGTTACACCGCTTATCCTGGAAAGCTCTAACAAAGTCTTCGGCCTATATTTTTCGACCTTTTCAATAACCTCCATGCTTAAACCTGGGGTATCCCGAAGACTAATAGATAAATCAAGCTCCATTTCTTTAGCCTCGCGCAAACGCTTCAATTCAAGATCCTGCTTAGACAAATAACCCTCATACTTAGCTTTCACCTCGAGACGCTCCAGCACACGATCGTCTACACCATCCGACCAATCTACTCCCAAATCTTCCCAACAGACTTCTGGCCGCCTTAAATATTCAAACAAACTAATAACTCGATTTTCATCAATGCGAATTCGTTCAGACGACAATCTAACAATAGAATCTGCAAGAGATTGCTGCGCCAAGTCAAAACTGCGCATTTGATCATCCCCAAGTAAGCCAAGCTGAGAACCAAGACCAAACATTCTTTCCGCAGCATTATCTTCTCGAAGATGAAGTCTATATTCAGAGCGCGAGGTAAACATTCGGTATGGCTCCAAGGTGCCCACCGAAGTTAAATCATCAACAAGTGTTTCCATATAACTTCGCGACCTATCGGGAAAAATAAAGTCTTTTTCTTGAAGCCAAAGACCCGCCTGAATGCCAGCCCACAGGCCTTGGGCCGCGGCCTCTTCATAGCCAGAAGTTCTATTGATTTGGCCAGCCGTAAAAAGACCCTCTATATATTTAGACATAAAGCCATGATCCAATTCCATCGGATCAAAGGAATCATATTCAACCGCATAACCAGGGCGCAATAATTCCACACGCTCAAGCCCCTCAATACTTCTCAAAAATTCGAGCTGCACATCGGCCGGAAGCGAAGTGCTCATTCCATTGGGATAAACAAAATTAGAGCTAAGCCCTTCGGGCTCTAAAAATATCTGATGTCTGGCTCTATCGGGAAATCTTCGAATTTTATCTTCGACACTCGGGCAATACCTAGGACCTACGCCCTGAATCTCACCCGAAAAAAGGGGCGTCCTATGAAAATTCGCACGAATAATATCGTGAGTTCGCTCATTTGTATAAGTCAAATAGCACGAGAGTTGGGGTAGGCGATATTCGAGGGGACGCCATGAAAACTGTCGCTTCTCGGGATCTCCCCACTGAGTATCGAGCTTTGAAAAATCAATACTACGAGAATCAAGGCGCGCAGGTGTGCCAGTTTTTAGCCGAGTTAATTTGTGCCCGGTTTTTTCGATCGATTCGCTAATACTGTCTGCGGCCGAATCGCCAACGCGACCGCCCCTTGTTCGTTCGTCTCCACAAAACATAAGACCGCGCATAAAGGTGCCGGCAGTCAAAACAACGGATCGCGTTTTTAAAATGCTGCCATCCTTTAAGCGAACTTGAGAAATCTTGCGCGAACCACCGACATCAATCCAATCAAAGCCCGCAACCTCAGCCTCTATTAACTGTAGATTTTCGACATTCGACATCAGAAAAGACATCGTGTTTGCATAATGATCTTTGTCGCACTGCGAACGAGTCGATCGAACGGCCGGTCCTTTTTTCAAATTTAATCTTCTCGATTGAATGGCAGACATGTCAGCAACGCGTCCCATCATGCCTCCGAGCGCATCAACCTCACAAACCAAATGACTCTTTGCAACTCCACCAATCGCAGGGTTGCAAGACATGGCTCCCACCTTCTTTTTATCGAAGGTAATCAATGCCGTCGAAAAACCTCGAGCGGCCAGGGCCCTAGAGGCCTCAACACCAGCGTGCCCAGCGCCAATAACAACCGCATCAAAATTTGATTGAGTTCCCATAAAAATTAACGCCTATTTCCCCAGACAAAACTGAGAAAATATTTCTCCTATATAATCTTCGCCCAAATCTTGCCCCAAAACCTGACGAAGTTTGAACTCAACTTCACGCAAGTGATCGCCAACAAGCTCAAGCGGACGCATACCATTAAGACAAAGCTGCGTTTGATCTAACTCGACAACCACCTCACTCAAAAGAGCGCGTTGTCGCTGCGAAATCAAAGCTTCGTCATTTAAATCGTTGAGCAATAACTCTCGCTCTGCCTCTAGCAAGTCAACTTGGGTTAACACAAACTCTCTGAGCTTCTTTTGATCGTGCACAAAAGAAAATAAAGATTCGACCCTGCTCTCAGCAACATCAGAATTTTTATCTGCCAAATTTACTAAATCCCTATGGCTTCCAATTTCAATTACTCGAAGAGATGGATGAGATTTTTTAATAAAATTTAACTGCTCCAAATGCGTTTGAGATCTCGCATCCCATACCCACAATAAAATCTGTGCTCCGCCTAAAAGCTCCAAACCTTTCTTTATGCCTAAAGATTCAACGGAATGATGCGCGTCCATAGAATGCTCGCTTAAATTTCGAAGACCCGCCGTATCGATCAACTTAAAGTTTCGGCCGCCCAGACTTTTCAAAGAAACTTCAACATAATCTCTTGTCGTTCCTTCCAGCGCCGAAACAATGGACCTCTCTGATCCGCATAAAACATTAAGCAAAGTACTTTTACCCGCATTGGGAAGACCCGCCACAACAACTTGCGGAATGGAAGCGTTTTGGGTGAAGACTTCGAAAGTATTTATAAGTTGGGTCAGTGTATGGCGAATGTCCGCAACCCGCTCTGAGGCACCTGCAATATCTTCTGCCTGTTCTTCTTCGGCTTCTGCAAAATCAATCGCCGCCTCAACGCGACCACGCGCCTTGAGAGTGCTTTGAATACAATCAGAAAGAAGCGCCTGAATCTTTGAATCATGCGACTTTGTAAATGAAAGCAATCGCGATGCAGAACTTGCCCCCAATCCTTCGGTGGCAAACAACATTTGCAATCGAGAGGCGGCCTCTAAAGACATTTTATCATTCCACACCGCTCGAAAGCTAAACTCTCCAGCCATTGCCATTTCACAACCTAGTCTCTGAAGTTCAGCTAGCATCGAGTCAACTAGCGCAGGAACACCATGCCCCTGAATTTCAATCACATCTTCACCGGTAAAAGAATGCGGTGCTTTAAAATACAAAACTAAAACTTCATCCAACAAGAAATCATTTTCTAAAGTTGACGAGCGAAACTTACGCAAAGCATGTTCACCAGCTTTAGGAAATGAGCCAATAGATTGTTTAAGGAAGGAGAGATCTTTGCCCGAAACTCGCACAATAGCAACCGGCCCCCCAAGGCCGCTTGCTAAAGCGGCTATGGGGGTTCCCAAGCGTTTGATGTAGTTCAATGATGTGGAATTAACGGTCGCGCTTTTTGTTGCAAAATTTTCTGTGTGATTAATTTCGCTCATTGTCGACATCAAAAGAAAAGATAGGCTCTTCTCCTGGCGCAAGTTTGTTGCCAATGTTTTCGTCAATCTCTTCGTATTCACGCTCAGAAGCTAGAACGTTACCGTTCACTTCTTGTTGATTTTGACCGTCGCTATTGCCGCCTCGATTTTGATTTCTATTATTTGGGTTCGGTCCACGACCTCGACCACGTCCGCCACCGTTACTGCCGCCACCTGAATTAGGCCCACGACGACTGTTTCGGTTCCCGCGATTGCCGCCCTCATTGCCATCAGAATGTTTGCGAGTGTCGTCTTTCATGCGAATACGAATTCTTTTAAAATATCCGCTTCCAATGCTTTCAGAGACAACGTCCGGAGTTTCTGTAATATAGGTATGAATAATTTTTCTTTCAGAGGGCCCAAGTGCGTTGATGTAAGCGGGCTTTCCGTCATTTTCCAAAACTTTTTTGCGTTTGCTTTCCGCTAGACTATGAAGAGCCTGACTTTTTTCTTTTCTAAAGTCTCCACAATCAAAGGTTACGCGCAAGTTTCGAGTTTCGCCATCATCTGTAGCAGCGCTTTGTCGACGCTGAAAACGCATGGCCAAATGAGCCAGTGCTTCTAACATTTCAGTGTTATTTCCAAGAAATTCATTAGCGTCTTCACCAGAAATTTCGATTTTTGTGCCTTCTTCTTCGGTGGGTTCGCCAACCGTCGCAAAGCTCACCTTAAAGCCTGCGATTGATACTACCTCATCTAAAAATTCTTCTAGAGACATATCTACTGCGGGTCCTGAGCCCCCGTCTTTTTTAATTCCAAACAAATTCATTGCTGACTTCATAAATCCTGCCATTTTTAAGCTCCTTCTTTTACAATTTCGATCTTTTTATTTCCGCGCTGGATGAAGTATTGCTGGGTCAAACCCACGCCATTACTTACAACCAAATAAAGAACTAGCCCTGAGGGCCAATCCTTCGACAAGTACCCGAAAAACAAATTCATACCTATAAACATCCACTTCATGTTTGGCATTCCGGGCTGACTTGTATTCATAGTTTGAGGATTAATTTTCATATATCCTAGCAAACTAACGGTCCAAATGATGGGCAACACAAAGTAGGAATCGGGAAGAGACAAATCCTGAATCCATAACACAAAGGGTGCCTGATAGAGCTCAATTGAATTATTGAGACCCCCGTACAATCCAATAAGAATTGGCATTTGCAATAACAGTGGTAAACAACCGCCCAAAGGATTTACCCCTCGAGCCTTGTAGAGAGCAAAAATTTCACGGTTCATTTGCTCGGCTTGCGCCCTATCTTTGGAGTCGTATTTCTTACGAATACGGTCCATTTCGGGCTGAATTTCTTTCATTTGTGCCTGACTTTTGTAGGCTTTTTTGTTCAAGGGCCAAAATATGGCGCGAACGATAAGCGTCAAAGCAATAATAGACACTCCGTAGTTTTGGAATAACTGGTTAAGAGCCTGAAGCGCCCAAAGCATCACACGCGCAACGGAGGCAAAAAATCCCAACTCCACCGTTTCAACTAACTCTGCATCAATATCATTTAGAACCGTGGTGCTTCGTGCTCCAAAATAAAAATTCAAATCATACTCAAAAGAGCTCTTGCCCCGCTCTGGCTGAAGCGGATAGCGAAGCGCCATAGGAGTTGTCGCCGTAACAAGATCTATATTTTCTGGTGTGCTCGGCAGTCCATAAACCAAATCGGGATTGTAGGCCCCTTGTGGTTTAAAAATTAGAGAAAAATAACGGTCGCCCCAGGTAACCCAAGATAGTTTTCCACGAAGGGTTTTTTGTTCAAAAACCTTTTTATCGTGAATTTTTTCAACCGAATCGTCTAACTTATATGACAAAAAGTTTTGATCGAGAGTTTTGGTGCTTCCCAAAACCATTTGCCCACGCAATTCCAATACATCTTGCGCGCTCGAATCAAAGCCATCTAAAATAAGTGCTATCTTTAAAAGACCGTCGTGCTTACCTTCTGGCTGAAGCAATAATTGACACGATCCTTTGTTTGTTTGAACTTTAAAAACTAAATCATTGGGGTTGCCCTTAACGAGGGAATTGACATTAAATTCATTAATACAGCGCTGAACATCTGGATTAGAGGCGTACCAATACAGCCCTCTTTTATTAAGCTGAATAGGTTTTTTACCCCCCAATTTTGCAGCTTCGCGATCAAAAAAATCGGCTAATTTTGCTGCTCCAAGCGTTCCTCCTTCAAAAACTTCAATGTTTCTTGTTCCACCAACATTAAAGTCAGTAATTTTAGAGGGGTTCTTAAGGGGCAATATTTTTCCAGAATCATCCCTTGCAGAGGTAGAGACGTTAACGCTCTTGTCTTTAATATTGTCTGCAGATGTCTCGCTCGCAGTAGAGTCTTGGGGCGCTGTTGAGGCACCATTTGCATCCAGATTTGAATGACTAAGATCTAAATCAGAAGAACTATCAACCTTTGATGAAGCTTGAGACTGTGCTTCTTCATAGGCCCTCTTTTTCTCGGTATAGGGACCCAAAACCAGAAATTGATAGGCAACAATGAATGCAATGGTTCCAATAACTACAAGGGTATTCTTTGACTTCATGTTTGATCGACGCCTTTCGTTGCGGGGTTAGGGCTGTCACCGATACTCATAAACTTTGCGTTCGGCTTCATCCATGGATTACATGACAATATTCTTAATATCGACAAAATAAGTCCTTTAATAACGCCTTTTTTCTCGAGAGCTTGTTTTGAATATTCGGAGCACCTTAATGGATATCGGCAAGCTCCGGCTTGTGCGGCTCCAAATATATGCAAAATCGGAGACAAGATATATTGATACAGACCAAAAACTACCGACGAAAATACCGAAACGACAGCCGCTGAAGTTGCGACTGAATCCGCTACAGAAGCTGCCGATATATTTTTTCGAAGAGAGGGGTCCAATTTTTGCTTTGAATTTTTCGCTCGAAGCGAAAGCGCCTGTTCACACGAATCCATAGTGCTTTTTGGGGGAGCTTCCATCCGTCTTTCTTAGACAAAACAGAAAAATATCCCCGACCTATCCTCCGAAAGCGATTCCTTTGAACGGCGTTTCCACATGCACGTGGAATACTCATAATCAATGGACTTTGAAAACTACAGTCAGGTCCTACAGCAACCCAAGATGCCGTTAAGGCACCTGATCTCACATTAGGACTAAGTAATTTAAAACTGTGCTTCAAAGCATCGCTAAATTTTAATCAAAAAGTTTAAAAAATTATCCGGCTCGACGAGTCTTGCTAGCAATAACAACAGTTAATTTTTTTCGACCTTTGCGACGACGAGCATTTAATACTTTTCGGCCACCGGGTGTAGACATGCGCTCTAAAAAGCCATGTACGCGTTTTCGTTTTCTTCGGCTGGGCTGGTATGTTCTTTTCATATGTAACTCGGACTTATGGCACAGGTTTAGTTGTTTTATCAACAGGAAAAAAGCAGTTACTTTGGGCCTTGAAGTCATCGAATAAAACCCTTAAGTAAGAAAGACCAAATTGACCTGAGGGGGTTGCGCAAGTTGATCGAAGAAAAATCTAAGTCTCTAGAAGACCTAAAACAGGGCATCGAAGGCCCTAGCGGAACGGACTATAAAACCGTTTTAGGAGAAGTACTTACCCCTAAGTACTCCTTTGAAACTTTTGTAGTAGGTACAAGTAATCAATTTGCTCACGCGTCAGCTTTGGCCGTGGGAACCAAGCCTGGAGTCTACAATCCTTTGTTTATTTCGGGGAAAACAGGCCTAGGAAAAACGCATTTGCTTAAGGCTATTGGGTATCGATTGGCCCAAAATCATCCTGAAGTAAAAATATGTTATTCCAGCACTCAACGCTTCATTGAAGAAGTCATTCAATCCATTCGATTGGACCAACGACACCAATTGCGAGAGCTCTACAAAACTTCATGCGATATCTTGTTAATGGATGACATTCAGTTCTTGAGCAGAGCCAGCTCCACACAAGATGAATTTTTCCATATTTTCAATAGCTTATACGATGCTGGCAAGCAAATTGTGGTCGCCTCTGATCGCCTTCCAAAAGAAATCCAAGACGTTCATGAAAGAATCATTTCCAGGTTTGAATGGGGAATGGTCTCAGAAGTAGACGTTCCTGAGCTCGAAACTAGGGTGGCCATTCTCAAAACACGCGCTGAATCTGAGAGAATTTTACTGTCGGACGAAGTCGCTTATTTGATCGCTAGCTACGTAAAATCCAATGTTCGAGAATTAGAAGGTTCTCTTATTAAAATAGCGGCCCATGCTGCTATGTATAACCAAGATATTACGACAGAACTTGTTAAAAAAGTCCTCAAAAATTACATCGCTGAAAAACAAAAAATTGTAACCATTGAGGATATCATTGCAACCGTTTCTCAATTTTACGGCTTTAAAAGCTCTGATATTAGAGGCCCATCAAGAAAGGGTCCCATAGCCAAAGCTCGTCAGGTTGTTATGTTTTTAGCCCGGGAAATCGCAGCTCTTAGCGCTTCAGCCATTGGGCAGGAACTTGGAAATAGGCATCACACCACAGTCTTACATGGCCATGGGTTTATTCAGGGATCTCGAGAAAATGACCCTGTTTTAAAAAACCAAATTCGTCTTATTGAGAATACGCTTCAAGATAAATCGAACTAATTTTAGCCATATATTATTTATAAGTTCATGCAGTTTATGCAGTGGCACTATCCTATGACAGTAATCGGCAGTTCTTAAAAACATCCGCTTGCTTCAATGACTGAGCCCTAATAGACATAGTCACAGTCAAACAAGTGTAGATTTTGTGCGAAATTTTGCTCTTTTATATGAATAATTTGGCTATTCGCACTGGATTCGCTCGATGGAGACTTGAGAAAAACGAAAGTCACTAATAGAAGAAAAAGCATGTTTTGGTGCCATTTGGAGATTTTGACAAGTGACATTGGTGCATAAATGAGTGGCAGAACATGAAGAACCTGTGGATAACAAAATGACGAACCTGTGGATAACAAATGAATTGTACGTGAAAAGCAATCAGTCCCAAGACTATTCATTCTCTTGTCCTCAAAATTATCCACATGTTTTAATTAACAATATTAATGACTTAATAGGCCCCATCCCCGTAAACTCGGTATACAATAATAACTAACAACAACTTAATTAATAAATAAGGAAAGCAAGGCTATGGAATTCAAGATTCAAAAAAAGGATTTCCTAAAAGGTTTAGAAAAAACTCTCACTGTTGTTGAAAGGCGAAACACCATGCCTTCGTTGAATCATGCACTCGTCGAAGTCAAAGATAATGTGATTCAAATATCTGCAACAGATTTGGAAATCTTCACGAGTTGTGAAGTTCCTTGTCAAACTGCAGAAACAGGTCGAATGGCCATTCCAGCAAAGCAGGTTTATGAAATCATCAAAGAGTGTGATGATTCTGAAGCCATTAAATTAAAAGCAGGTGATGGAAATAGAATCGAAATCACTGCTGGGAAAAGTAAATTTAAAATATTGGGATTAGGAAGTGATTCTTTTCCTCACTTTAAGACTAGTCCTAAGGGACAATTATCAACTGCTAAATTAAAATGTCAGGACTTCATTCGTCTCTTGCAGAAAACAGAGCACGCAATCTGTCTTGAAGAAATTCGCTATTTTTTAACTGGGATTTATTTAGAAACGTACGAAGATAGTGGAGAAAAATACATTAGAGCTGTTTCTACCGATGGAACCAGATTGGCATTGATGGATATCCCACAAGCCGATGTAGGAACTTTTGATTTACAAAAGGGCCTTATCATTCCACGAAAAGGGGCTTTAGAGCTTCGACGTTTGCTTGAGAGCACGACAGAAGAGTTTTTTGAGCTAACGGCCGATGAGAACCTAATTAAGGTCCAGGTGGCCGAAAACAACTTATGGATCAGACCCATTGATGGGGAATTCCCAGACTATCGTCGAGTTCTTCCAGAAAATCTTCCTTCGAAGTTAGAAATTTCTAGAAAAGAATTGGCTATGAGCCTTCGCCGTATGGCTTTGCTTGTATCTGATAGGTCTAGAGTTGTATCTTTTGAATTCAAAAAAAATAAAGTCCACTTCACTACGGTGAATCCCGATATTGGTGAAGCCAATGATGAAGTTGAGGCTGTCTTTGACGGTGAAGAATTTAGAACAGGTTTTAATGTGAAGTTCTTCACGGATGCCATTGCAAATCTTGATGGAGATGACATCACCATTCAACTTGGCGAAAAACTCCAACCCGCTTTGCTCACAAGTCCTGAAAATCCAGGATACAAAATTGTGATCATGCCAATGCGAATTTAATTGAAGTGTGAAAATTGAAACAATTCACATTTCTGGCTTCAAGAATTTAGAAGATCAGGTTTTAAATCTCGGAAATGCTTTCAATGGTTTTTGGGGTGAAAATGGAATGGGCAAAAGTAATTTGCTTGAAGCTCTTTTTGTTTTGGCCAAGGGAAAAAGTTTTAGACCTTACAGCAATCGTTCAGACTGGCACCCAGAAAGCGGAAAAAATTTACTCATAGAGGCCCGCTTTAGAGATTCGATAAATCTGGAATACGACCTACAATTAAAAACAACTTCAACAGGAAGAGTTCATTGGTCACTTAACGGAAAATCTGTTCCAGTCTCAATCATTGCTGAAAAAATTCCACTTGTAGTTTTTTCGCCAGACGATCATTCCTTGATTAGGGGCGGCCCAGAACTTCGCCGAGACTACCTAGATTTGCTTCTAACCGATGTTTGTCCCGGATATGCTGAAGTCCTAGCCCGTTTTGAAAAGTCGCTCAAAAGTCGAAACAAGCTTTTAAAACTACTTCAAAAATCTGAGCGTTTTGAATTTTCGACAGAGCTGGAGACTTGGACAAAATCTTTGGCAAAAGAAGCGGTGAGTCTATGGTCGCTACGAAAAGAATTGTGGCCAAAATTTAACCAATATTTTCAAAAAGTTACAGAACCTCTTTTTGAAGGCCTCGCATCCAAACTAAAAATTTTATATGAGCATGAAATATTTTTGAATGAGAGTCCCCAAGTTAAAGACTTAGAAAATAAATATTATCAAATAGTTAAAGACAATTTTCAGATCGATTTTGCCACGGGTTGGACGCACAAAGGTCCTCATCGTGATGATTTTAAAATCGAGTTTTCTGGTCTTGACGCAAGAGCTAAGGCATCGCAAGGACAAGCCCGTCTAATGGCTCTTAGTTTGCGTTGGTGTCATGCGCTTTGGGTCGCTCAAGAAAGGCAAGAAATTCCTCTCTTTTTGATTGACGATTTCTCTAATGAATTAGATACTTTAAGACGCAAAAAGCTTCTTGATTTATTGGGTCAAATTTCGGGTCAAATTTTGGTTACAGGAACCGATTCATCGACTATTTCAGAGGCAGTAAAACACGCAGATTTTGGGGAGTATTCAGCCTACGAAGTTGTGTGTGGAAAGATTCTTAAAATTTAATGGCAGAAGAAACAAATAAAACCGTAAACCCGATACTAGGCTCTAACAACATCGTTGAAGAAGAATACGGTGCTTCAAAAATTAAAGTTCTGGAAGGACTTGATGCCGTTCGTAAAAGACCTGGCATGTATATTGGCGATACAGGCACTCGGGGTTTGCATCATCTCGTTCAAGAAATCGTAGATAACTCTGTCGATGAGGCTTTAGCTGGATTTTGCAAAAATATTTCAATAACCATTCACGTAGATAATTCTATAACAGTTGAAGATGATGGCCGCGGCATTCCTGTTGATATGCATGAATCAGGAATTTCGGCTGCAGAAGTTGTGTATACAAAATTGCATGCTGGTGGAAAGTTTGAAGGATCGGCCTACAAAGTATCTGGCGGACTTCACGGTGTTGGTGCCAGTTGTGTCAACGCACTTTCTGAATGGTTGAAAGTAAAAATTAAAAAGAATGGAAAGTTGCACGAAATTTCTTTTGCTCGTGGCGTAACAACAAAAGCTCTTGAAGTTTTGGGTGAAAGTGAAGGACATGGAACCACGGTTTCTTTTAAACCCGATCCAGAAATTTTTGAAACGACAGAATACAACTATGAAACTTTAACAAAACGCCTACGAGAATTGGCGTTTTTAAATAAAAATATCCGGATTTCGATTCGAGACGAGAGAAGCGATAAAGAACAAGAATTTTTATATCCCAATGGTATTGCTTCCTTCGTTGAGTACTTAAATTCTTCTAAAACGAAAGTTCACAACGACGTTATTTATCTAAATGCTGCCAGAGAAACCAGCGAAGTTGAAATCGCACTTCAATGGAATGATGGCTACAAAGAGAATATTTTTTCGTTTGCAAATAACATCAACACTCATGAAGGTGGAACGCATTCACAAGGTTTTAGAACTGCCCTCACTAGGTGTATCAATAAATTTGCGACGCACTATAAGCTAACCAAAGATGCGACTTCAGAAATTCAAGGCGAAGATTGCCGCGAAGGCTTAAGCGCCGTTATTTCTGTAAAGCTTCATGAGCCGCAATTTGAAGGCCAAACAAAAACTAAATTAGGTAATTCCGAAATCAAGGGCATAGTGGATAGCATAACTTCCGAATGTCTCACGGCATTTTTTGAAGAAAACCCTACTGAAGCAAAGCGTATTATCAATAAGTCTTTGGATGGCGCTCGCGCCAGATTGGCAGCTAAAAGAGCTCGGGAACTCACCCGAAGAAAAAGCGCCATGGATTTTTCTGGCTTGCCAGGAAAAATGGCCGATTGTCAGGAAAAAGATCCTTCTCTTTGTGAACTTTTCATAGTGGAAGGGGATTCTGCGGGAGGCTCGGCAAAGCAAGGCCGTGACCGCAAAACTCAAGCGATTTTACCCTTACGTGGTAAAATTTTGAACGTCGAAAAAGCTCGCGTAGATAAAATGTTACAACACGAAGAAATCAGGGCCTTGATCACCGCCATTGGAACGGGGCTTGGTTCCGGCGAAGACGCCATGAATATGGAAAAACTTCGTTACCATAAAATTGTTATCATGACCGACGCGGACGTTGACGGTGCTCATATTCGAACACTATTGCTCACATTCTTCTTTAGAAAAATGCCCGAGCTTGTTGAACGTGGACATTTGTTCATTGCTCAACCGCCACTTTATAAAGTCAAAAAAGGGAAAGTGGAGTTTTACGTTAAAGACGAAAAAGCTTTGCAAAACTATTTGATCGAAGAGGTGCTTAGCGAAACTCATTTGGTAGATTCGAAAGGCACAACTTTTTCTACAACAGACACAAAGCGTCTCATTTTGCAGATGCAAAAATTTAACAAAGTTTTTGAAGCCATTGCAAGAAAAGGCGATGCAAGGGTGTATCATGAGCTTCTTTTAAATGAGACCAGCATTGAAGCGGTCTTGAATTCTAAAGAAAAATTAACTGAGTTGCTTACAAATATTGAATCTCAATTTAAGGCAAATTTCCAAAATGGTGCCTCGACTTTTGATTTTGAAGTCTTGGAAGATACGAGTCATGCCGGATTGTTTAAGGCGATTGTTAAAACCTCGGACAAAGGGGCTCGTTTTACGGCCGAATTATCTAAAGAATTTATTGAAAAACCCGACACAGCAGAAGCTCTTAAATTGGCTACATTTGTAGCAGAACTTTCTGGGAGACCTTTTAAATTAAAAACAGGCGAGGATCTCCAGATTTTTACCGATCCTATGACGCTTGTGGATAGTGTGATTTCTAAGGGGAAAGAAGGACTTTATATTCAACGGTATAAAGGTCTTGGTGAAATGAACCCTGAACAACTTTGGGAAACAACCATGGATCCCAAAGAACGCACTTTGTTGCAAGTCACAGTTGAAGACGCGGCATCAGCCGATGAAATCTTTTCAATTTTGATGGGCGATTCAGTTGAACCACGCAGAAATTTTATTGAAAAAAATGCACTTAGAGTTAGGAATCTCGACGTATGACCGAAGAAAATGAAAAAGAAAAATTCCCATCGATCAATATCGAAGAAGAAATGCAGGGTTCTTACCTTGAATATTCAATGTCTGTTATTGCCGGACGAGCTCTTCCAGATGTTAGAGATGGGTTTAAGCCGGTACATAGAAGAATTTTCTATGCCATGCATAACCTTCATGCCACGCATGACAAAAAATACTTTAAATCAGCACGTATCGTCGGTGACGTGATTGGTAAATATCACCCACATGGTGATAGCGCCGTGTACAATGCGATGGTTCGTTTGGCGCAAGACTTTTCGATGCGCTATCAACTTGTTGATGGTCAGGGTAACTTTGGTTCGGTTGACGGCGATAGCGCAGCAGCTATGCGTTATACCGAATCTAGAATGTCTAAAATTGGCGGATTGCTTCTTAGTGACATTGAAAAAAATACAGTCAACTTTATTCCAAACTATGACGGGTCGATGACGGAACCTCAGGTTCTTCCATCGAGAGTTCCA
Organism: Bdellovibrionota bacterium; assembly: GCA_041750195.1. Lineage (GTDB taxonomy): Bacteria > Bdellovibrionota > UBA2428 > UBA2428 > UBA2428 > JBGSZX01. The sequence continues at coordinate 198,713 of JBGSZX010000038.1, forward strand.
AATCTACTTATTAACGGTTCGAGCGGTATTGCCGTTGGTATGAGTACAAACATGCCACCGCATTGTTTGACTGAGGTTCTTCAAGGCTGCATTGCCCTCATTGATAATCCTGAAATTAATATTGAAGAATTGATGGCCATTATTCCTGGTCCAGATTTGCCAACGGCTGGTATCATTACAAATGTAACGGGGATTCGCCGCGCCTATCATACGGGACGTGGAAGCTTTACCATGAAAGGTCGAGCAGAAATTGAAGTACATGGCAAAGAGCGTGAGCGCATTATTGTAACAGAATTGCCCTATCAGGTGAACAAAGCTGATTGGATTACCAACATTGCCAAGCAAGTTCGAGAAAAAGAAATCGAAGGCATCTCTGATATTCGTGACGAATCTAACCGACTTGGTATGCGTGTTGTTATAGATATTAAAAAGGGTGAAAACTCTCAGGTTGTCTTGAACACGCTTTACGCCCGAACTCAGTTACAGACCAATTTTGGTATTATAAACTTAGCGATCGAAAATGGGCGTCCTCGGTTGTTTAACCTTAAAGACCTGTTGGTAGCTTTTGTTGAACATAGGCGAGATGTTGTCACAAAAAGAACTGTTTTTGAACTATCCAAGGCAGAAGCAAGGGCTCACATCTTAGAAGGCTTGGCAATTGCCTTGCAGGCAATTGATGAAGTCGTGGAGATTATCAAAAAAGCGCCCACCGCCAACGAGGCAAAACTTGGATTGATAGAATCGTTTAAGTTGTCCGATATCCAGGCGCAAGCTATTTTGGATATGCGACTTTCGAAGCTAACTACCTTAGAGACCAAAAAACTTTATGATGAGTTAGAAGAAATTCGAATTGATATTGCTAGATTGAAAAATATCTTAAGCGACGATCTAGTTTTGTTTGGTGTTATTAAAGAAGAATTGCAAGAGATTTTAGAAAAGTTTGGAGACAAACGTCGCTCAGAAATTTCTGCAGCAGATGATAAAGATTTTGCGATTGAAGATTTTGTACAGCCAGAAGAAGTTGTCGTGACAGTTTCGAACTTGGGATACACAAAACGTACCGCGGTTGATGTTTACAGGGCGCAAGGACGCGGGGGCAAAGGTGTTAAAGGCGCAACAACGGGTTCTGCCGATACTGACGACCATGTCTCGACTCTATTTGTGGCGAACACGCATGATCAATTGTTGTGTTTCACAAATCAAGGCCGATTGTTCTGGTTAAAAGTTTATCAGATCCCTGAAATGGCGAGAACGGCAAGGGGACGTCCTCTTGTGCAGCTCATTTCGATGGATAAAGATGAATTTGTTCAGTCTATTTTGTCATTGAAAGAATTTACAAAAGATAAGTTTGTTGTCATGGCCACTCGAAAAGGAATTGTCAAAAAGACCGAATTGATGGCGTTCTCCAATATTCGGGCTTCAGGGATCAAGGCCATTGTCTTTGATGAGGGCGACGAATTGATTCGCGCGCGCATCTCTGGCGGTCAAGATGATATCTTTATGGCCACTAGAAGCGGACAAAGCATTCGCTTTAGTGAAAACGATGTTAGGGCCATGGGCAGAGCTGCTCGCGGGGTAAAAGGCATTTCTCTTTCCAAACCCGATGACGAAGTCGTTGCAATGGAGGTTTTGCCTGGAGATCCAGAAGAGGCAAAATTGCTTCGGTTGCTAAGTGTTTCTTCTAGAGGGTACGGAAAACGTACGCCTCTTGATGACTATAGAGTTCAGGGTCGTGGTGGTTCCGGAATTATTAACCTAAAAACTGGCGATAAAATTGGTGACTTAGTGAGCGTACGAACGGTTCATCAAGACGATGATGTGATTGTTATTACCAATAGAGGTCAGCTAATTAGAACCAATGTAAATTCGATTTCGGAAATGGGCCGAGCGACACAAGGTGTTCGAGTGATTAGAGTTGATGATGGCGAAGATGTGCAAGGAGTCGCCGTTGTTAAAGATGTTGATCAGGAGAAGGCTACGGTCCATTAAGAGTTCTTGATAGGCGAGAGATTTGTTTACTTTTAAGACAAAATGTTTTCTGGCGGCGCTAATATTGTTATCGATATTCACGTTGCCAGGATGTGATTTGGGCAGTGAAGAACAACAATGGAAACTTGCAAGTTCCTATATTGATCAAGCGCAATATCTTAGAGCCATCGAAGAATACACTCGGATTGTAAATTTAGAGCAAAAGGGCGACTTAGCCATCAAGGCTCAGCGACAAATCACGCTGATTTATGAAAAACATCTTGAAGACTATCCACGGGCCATTAGGTCTGAGCGAGAGGTCTATCGGCGAAGCGAAGATCCAAGAGTAAAAAGGGAAGCACGTGCAAAAATTGCAGAAATTTATTCAAATAGATTCGGTGATTTTGTAGCCGCTTCTGATGAATATGAAAAGATATTCGAAGAATCAGGATATATTTTTCCGAAGGCCCCTGAGCTGTTGATCGCCTGGGGGGATTCTCTTATGGAGTCTGGAAATTATTCAAGTGCGGCACTTCGTTTTAGCGAATTTCGAAGCAAATATCCCGGGCAGGTTCAGGGTCCGAGAGTTTTGTTTCAAGAAGCGCAAGCTTATTTGGCGGATCAAAAATATGAAGTCGCCATTGAGAGTTTTCGTGAGTTGATTCGAAACTACAAGGGAACCGAAGGTTACGACGGTTTCGTTGCAGAATCTTATTATGGGCTCGGCCTCTCCTTTGAGGCAAAGGATGATTTGGAAAAGGCTCTTGAAGCCTACCGATCAAGCCTTGCTAAATATCCGAATCCCAAAGTGGTTGAAGTAAAAATAGAACGATTACAAAAAAGAAAACAAGAGCGCAGACTTTAATTTAGGTTAAAGGTTGGAGGCATTTTAATGAATTGCGAAAAATCAATGACACTTAATGACAGAGCCAAAAAAGTTCTTGTTGGCGGAGTTAATTCTCCGGTTCGAAGTTTTAAACGAGTGGGAAAATCACCAATCTTGGTAAAGTCGGCTCGAGGCGCCTGCATTGTAGATGTTGATGGAAACGAATATCTTGATTTGGTTATGAGTTATGGACCCCATTTATTTGGGCATGCTCATCCGTTAATTGTTCATGCTGTTCAAGACGCGATGAAAAATTCTAGTTGTTATGGAATGACATCTGAAAAAGAAATTGTGTGGGCTGAAAGGCTTCTTAGTAAATTTCCATACTTTTCTAAAGTACGTGCCATGAGTTCTGGAACAGAAGCCTGCGCCACAGCAGTGCGACTGGCCAGAGGATATACGGAAAAAGATAAAGTCCTTAAATTTTCTGGGCACTATCACGGGCATGTTGATTCCTTGATGGTTGCGGCGGGAAGTGGCTTAGCTACCCTGGATGAAAATGAAACGGTTCCAGATTCGGCGGGCATTCCAAATGCCTTAAGCTCTCTGGCGCTAGTTTCGGAGTTTAATAATATAGAATTGCTGGATAAAGTTTTTGAGGTCAATGCCTCTGAAATGTCTTGTGTCATCCTAGAGGCCATCATGGGCAATATGGGAGTCATACGTCCGGATCTAGCATTTTTAAAACATCTTAGAGCTTTGTGTGATCAGCACAAAGTGCTTTTGATCTTTGATGAAGTCATGACGGGTTTTCGGGTGCACGAATCTTCCGCTCAGGGGCTCTATGAAATTCAGCCAGACTTAGCAACGTTTGGAAAAATTGTTGGTGGTGGAATGCCGCTTGCGGCACTTGCGGGCAAAGAAAAAATAATGTGCCATTTGGCGCCGCTAGGTCATGTTTATCAGGCCGGAACACTTTCTGGAAATCCCGTTTGTATTGAAGCGGGTCTCGCGATGATGGATTTGATCAAACAAAATGATCCGTATTCGAGGCTTGAAGAATTTGGTTCCAAATTTGAAGCTGTTATCACCGAAGAAATTTCAAGAAATAAAGTTCCCTTTTGCGTGAATAGGGTGGGTTCCATGATTAGCGTTTTTGCACGATCCGAAGAACCTAAAAACGATGCCGACGCGATGGACGTAAATCATGAGTTGTTTAACAAATATTTTTGGGCGATGTTAGAAGAAGGTTTTATGCTTCCTCCTTCGCCCTATGAGGCATATTTTTTGTCGATTCCACTGAGTGAAATTCCAGAAGATGAATGGAAACTAAAAATCAAAAACGTGTTTGAAAGTCTAAAGGATGTCTAAAAAAGAAAGAAAAGACCAAAGCGCCGCCATGGCCTTTTTGGGTGCTGGACTTAGCGTTGGAGTGGAATTAGCTGTAGCTGCCTGGCTGGGCAATTTGGCTGGCAAATGGCTAGACGAAAAAATGGGCTGGGCGCCCTGGGGTTTGATGTTGGGTTTGGTTTTGTTTTTGGGCGGGGCCTTAACTCACGCCATAATAAAATTAAATTATATAAATAATAGGATGAATTCGGATGATTGAAATTTTTTTCATTGGTGCCGCTATTGGCTTAATTTGTGTTGGGGGTTTGGGCTTGGGCGTGAAATGGCTATTTAAATCGCGCGATGAAAGTTTGGACGAGGGCACACGTTTTAAATATGGGCTTTGGGGCGCCTTTGTTTTGGTTGGGCAGTTTGTGGCGGCCGGCCTCATTTTATTTTTTGTTAAAGGGCTCAATAAACAGCCCCTTGCTTTGGCATCAGGGCTTCTATCTGTGAATTTATTGCTTCCCTTTGTTATGGGAAAACTTTTTTTTGGGAATAAGAAATCTGCTGAGCAGGCTAGGCCTGAGTCGGATAAAGATTAAAAGGGGGTCCGCCTATAATGCGGTGCGGCGCAGCCTTGTGGGCGCTGATTCTAAGTCAAAAATGGGCTACGAATTCTCAGTAAAAGCTTGGAATTTAGGACCTCGCGAGCTATAGATTCACTCGACATGTCAGCCGGATTTAAATGGTGGGATTTACTCCACAACGAATACCTAACTCACAACACACATATCAGTGCAGCTGCCGTTGGTGCAGGTGTTTTGGTCGCTGCTGGCTTGGCTTTTAGAGCGAAAGCTCCAAAAATGGCTGTGGCAAATTGCGCGGATGAAGATTTTATCCCCTCGTCAAAGCTAGACGTTCGTAACTCTTTAGAAATTTGCGGCGAATTGGTTCAGGGCATTGCTCGCGATATCATTGGCCCGCACTATTACAAATACTATCCACTGCTCTTATTTATCTTTTTGTGGACCTTAATTAATAACTTTTTAGGAAACTTGCCAGGCCTTGCCTCTGCTACAGACAACCTCAACACCACACTTGGAATGGGGCTTTGTGTTTTTATTTATTACAATGCCGTTGGCATTAAAGAACACGGCTTTAAATATCTCGAACAATATACAGGTCACTTACATGGCTTGCTTTTATTGTTTTTGGGCCCCGTTATGTTTGTTATTGAGGTGATTTCTCACTCTGTTCGCCCCGTGACACTTGGGATTCGTTTGCGTACAAATATTTTTGCCGACCACCAAGTTCACCACGCGATTGTGGGAATGCTTGATGGCGTCTCACATTCGCTCACTGAAAGTCTAGGTGCTTTTGGATCTGCGATTGGCTTCTTGATCTCTGCTATTGGACCTGTACCCATTTTAATTTTGGGTTTATTGGTAGTTGTTATTCAGGCGTTTGTATTTACGCTGTTAACAATGATTTATATCGGGCTTGCTACGGCACATGAAGAACATTAAACGCTAGCACCCATAGGAGGAAATGATATGAAAAAAATTAATCTTGCACTTTTGGTAACCGCAATGTCTCCCGCACTTGCAATGGCACAAGACGGCGCTGCTGCTGGCGGTGGAGCTAAATACTGGGCTGCTGGTCTTTGCATGGGCTTGGCTGCTGCTGGTGTTGCATTCTCTCAATCACGTGCTGCTCACGCAACACTTGAAGGTATTGGCCGTAACCCAGTTTCTTCAAAGAACTCTTTCGTTCCTTTGATCTTGAGCTTGGCGCTTATGGAGTCTTTGGCTCTTTTTGCGTTCCTAGTTGCTAACAGTCTAATCTCTGCTTCATAAGCTGAAATTATTCTAACTGTTTGATATAAAGAGTCCCGGAGTTGCCTAATGGGCGATGCTCCGGGACTCTTTTTTTATGCAAGAACTAAGCATTATTTTTCCCTGTTACAACGAGGCCGATAGGCTTCCTCGGCTGTTTGAAGTTCTTGAAAAATTTTCGATCAAAGACTGGTCGCTTCATTATGTATTTGTAGATGACGCGTCTTCAGATTCAAGTCTTGAGTTGATCAAGACTTTTAAAAAGCTACATTCTCAGCTTTCAGTCGAAATTGTCGCAAAGAAAGTTAACGAAGGAAAGGGGCCGGCTGTTCAGTCGGGAGATGCTGTTGCGACCACAAATTTACGATGCTTTCTAGATGCCGACTTGTCGACTCCGATGGAAACTATTCCTGATGCTTTGATTCGTTTTGAAGACGAGAAAGCGTCATTGCTCATTGGAAGTAGGCATTGTCCAGGAGCAAAACTTAATGAGCCCCAGGGTGCATTAAGGTATTTTTTGGGAAGAGCCTTTAGCTTTTTTACTTCTATATTTCATCATTCCGCATTCACGGATACCCAGTGTGGATTCAAAATTTGGAATAAAAAATTTAGCGATGACATCGTCCAGAATTCCAAACCTAGCCGATGGTCATTTGATATTGAATGGATCATGCGGGCGGAACAACAGCAACTAGCAATTTCTGAGCATCCTGTTGTGTGGACCAACGATGGTCGTTCAAAGGTTTCAGCAGTAGGCGATGGTTTTCGTATGGCCTGCGATGTTGTCAAATATCGACTTGTTTACGGGTCAAGAATATTGCTGGTGTTAAATGTTGTGTTTTTTGTCATGGGCCTATCTATGGCAGTGCGGTCGAGCAATGATCTCTTGATTTATTGGAATAAGGCATGGATTCCGATGTCTCATGGAGTTTCACAAATTTATGAACCACTTCGCGCAAGTCAGGGTGGTTATTATTATAGCCCATTGTTTGCATTGTTGGGGGTCCCGCTTGCATGGCTGTCGGAGTCGCAGCTAAAAATTTCTTACTATTTGATCTACGTTTTTTTGTTGATAGCCTCTTGGGCTTTGCTGCGTAGATTGATGCGTTATGCTGGAGTAAAAAATCGGAATCCAGGCATTGTTTATGTGATTCTAGTTTTTTCGTTGCTCAATAATCATTTTGGGCAGGCCCTTAGTGGAAACGTTAGTGCTCAAATATTTTCTTTGATGGTTTTTTCTGGGTATGCTTACTTTCAAGGTAGTAAAAGCTTTTCGGCTGCAATGATGGCTTTAGCAATTAATTTTAAAATTTATCCGGCATTTATGTTGCTGTTTTTTCTATTAAAAAAAGATTTTAAATTTCTTATAGCTTGTGCTGGCTTTTACCTTCTCTACTTACTCGCGCCGACCCTCTGGGTTGGCTGGGATCAAAATATTCAAATGCATTTAGACCAAATAGCAACGGTTAAGGCCTTTGGTCCGCAGAGTGATTTCGGACGAATCGCGCTGCAATCGGTGGCCGCAGCATTTGTGCGAGCTGCTAGATTTTTGGGGTTTAACGATGCACTTGGAATGCGAGCTGCGCAAATCATTGGCACTGTCGCGGTTGTCGTATTTTTTTTAAAAATTGCAGGAAAAAAAATGTTGTTAGGCAATGCGTTTTTTCTTTGGGGCTTTACCTTGTTGGTTCTCGGGTTAATAGCGCCCGCATCATGGGTGCACCACTTTGGGTTTGTTTATGCACCGGTAATATACACAGTTTTAGCCGTACTGTTTGGCGACAAGACTGGTTTAAAACGAATTCTTAGCTCGCAAGCCGGCGGCTCTTTTTTTGTGTTTTTTTTACTTTATTGTTTATCGACGGATGCAATCATCGGCACAAGGCTTAACGATGTTTTGGAGCTTTGGAGCGTGCCGGTCCTAGGCCTGCTTTTTTTGGGATATGCCTTTGTTCGGGTGTCACGATCAGTTTTGGCGACTACCGAATAGAACGCAGACGGTGCTTGCGTTAGCATTAAAGCCTTCGTATTGTAGCCGCATGGCGGGTAAAATTTTCAATGAGTTTCACTATAAAATTTCCTTTGCTTTTATTTGCCTGTCGTCATTGTCTGCTTTGGCGAAACCTTCTGACTTCAATAAAGACGAAGAATTTTCATTTTTAGAGCAAGGTTTTCTTGATTCTGAAGAGGAAATCATTAAAAATTATGGCTTTGCGCAAGATCAAGTGAGTTATGTAGTTTTTGATTTGGACAATAGCAGAACCTTGGAATCTTCGAATGAATTAGAGGCCATGATTCCTGCGTCGGTCACAAAGCTCCTAACCATGTCGGCAATGGGGTCACAATACCCGGTATCGCATAACCCAAAAACTAAAATTTTAATTGACGGAGAAATTCAAAATGGTTTCTTGCGTGGAAATCTTTATTTGAAGGCGGGTTTGGATGCCAAGTTAGATGACGCGGCTCTTGGCAAATTGGCTCAGCGATTACGCCTTATGGGTTTGCGTCACATTGGCGGTCGAGTCTTTTACGATGACTTTGATGCGAAATCGTTGGGTCAAATTTCGCCAATTTTTGGGGACGACCATAGTTATAACACCGGGTTTTCTGCCCTAAATTTTGATAAGAATTTGATAGTTGCAAAACTTTCGAAGCGGAATGGCAAATGGGTTGTTACGAACAATAATCTAACTCCGTCTCTTCAAATACGCGTGGTGGATGAAATCCCAGGAGAGGATGCAACGAGTTTTTGGGATGCTGATTCGGAAGATGCGGGAACGTGGCTAATTCAGTCCTCCAAAATCACGGAAGAATATTTTACACCTGATGGGGCCGAGATTGAATTGCCTATTAAAAATCCAGCACAATTTGCCGCCGAAAGATTTGTTGATCATCTACGGTGGCGTGGAATTGGTATGGGTGGAAGAGACGAAATTCCTAGGCGAAAAGCCGAGCCGATTTACTATAGAGAAATTTTATTTAATAGCGGCGATAAGTTTAAAGAATTTGCAGGCGAAACTTTGTTAACGTCAAATAATCTCATGGCAGAAGTCGCAGGCGTGATGTCGGCCAAAGCGCTTTATCGAGGATTTAGAGGGTCTATTCATGATGCCGCTCAAATAGTAGATGAGTATTGGACAAAAAGAGCGAAGATCGAGGATGAAGAGTTTGAGTTAAAAAATTCATCAGGCTTAACGCCGTATAATTTTATTTCAGCGAGAGCCATGAAAAAAGCTTTGCTTCAAATATGGCCACAAGAATTGTCTGACAAAACTCGCTTTGTAAATTTGATGAGCCAAAAAAATGTAAACGAAGTATGGGGCGGCGAAAGCGGAAATTCTTCATGCTCGACCCTTTGGTCTAAGTCGGGATATTTAAGCTATGTTCGCGGATTAGCCGGGTTCTTTTGTTCAAAAGAAGGTGACGTTAAGGGCTTTGTAATTTTTATAAACGATAAGTGGGCGCGCGAAGTTCTCAATTCAAAAGGCGCAGATCCCGAGTATTCAAGAGTTGTAGCGGAGGCTGATGCTTGGGCGGAGCGCTCAGCGAAATTACGCTCTGATTTGTTGAGACATTGGATCGAGGCTCATTGAGCTGCTCGATCTGAAATTCTTGTCAAAATACCTGCGTTTTCAGTGAATAAAAGAGCTTTGATATATCGGAGCAGCGTTTAGAATAGAATGCAGTGAAAATTAAAATTAATGTCATAGGGCTTTTGTTTTTGTGCATGATGGGGGCCTCGAATGCTTCGCTGGCGGGAAGCTTTTTTGGTAGCCCTTCGGGTGGATTCAAGACAGAAAAGTCTAATAAAAACCATGGTGGGTCATCCAGCGTGGGTGGAAGTACGTTTAGTTTTGGGGGCTCCTCTAAAGGGGGGAGCGCAGGCCCTTGGATTATGAAAAAACGTAGTCCAGAAAATAAAATAGTAGCCCATTGTGGAGATGATCGATGCAGAGCCTGTGTTCTTACCTTTAAACAATACGCCTGTTTTGTAGCCGTACGGGGCGGAGGCTTTAGCGCAAACAGTGGATCGGGACAAAGAAAGTCTGGAAGGCGAAGTGACGGATCAAGTTGTACCTATAAAGATACGCCTGATTCCAAAAATACCAGTTATAGTAAGGCCGCACTTCCCGAAGGATTCCGGGCACGTGCCCTTCATACCTATCGGTCGCCAAAGTACAATAGAGGAAAATTGGGACCGTATCCTCCGCTCAATATTGGATCAAGGGATCTCATGCTTCATAGTCGTAGAGGCTTTAGTGGAAATGAGGCCAATCAAATTCCTAGATACGGAGTTCCGCCCAATGCAACTTTGGGCGACATCGAGGCGACCTCCAATTCTTTTGGGTGCCCCATCGTTAGTCATGAATGCATGCAGATGCTCAATAGTCAGGCCAATGGCCTGTCGTTTGAAGTTCGAGAAGAGGCCGGAGGGCTAAACTACAATGACTACAAATAGGATGTTAAATTTTTCAAAGCTAAGAAGGGTCCTCCATATCGCGGTTTTGTTTGTGCCGGCGGCGAGTTTTTGTGCGCAAGAAAAAAACTTGTTTGTAGATGCCTATATAAAAGTTCTCTCGCCAGGCTATAAGGATGCTTCCTCAAAAGATATCTATTCTGATTTTATGCTTGGACTGGTGTCTGAAGAAAAGAACAATTTTGATTTTACTAATCTCAAATATCCGTACTATTCAGAATTGAGAAGCTACGAAGCTTGGTTGTCTGGTGAAATAAATTCTGATGCATCGATTGCAATTGTTTTAGCAAGACAGCTTAGCAGTGGTAAAATTTCTAACAAGGCGAGCCTAGCGGATTGGCTCGTAAGAATGGCGCCTTGCTTTGAAGGCTATGACAACATTCGCTATGCGGAAGTGCTGGAATACTTGATGGCCCATGAGCTTGGTTTGGTCCTTGAGGCGACTATCGCCAATCATGGACGCTTTTCGACCTTGGTAAAAAAAGGTCAGCGCATTAAAGGCAACGCCTGCGAGGAAAGTATGAGAACTTCTGATGAGCTTAGAAAAAATTCTTTTCATCCGGTACATGCCTTGGCCGTTATGGACCTCCTAGCTTCAACCGGAGAGGTAGATGACGATCTTCCTCAAAAGGTAAAAGACAATTATTTAATTCTTAGAAAAAAATATTCTTCGCAGAGGGCGGCTCTAGGACCTTACCTGGATTACGTAGATCGAGTTTTGGGGATTAAAAAATAGACTGTGCGCGCACAGAAACAACTACCAGTTTCTGCGCTTGTAGAAATCTCTTAAAAACGGACCTGTGTTGCTCTTGTCGGGATTGGCAACAAGTTGCTCGGGAGTTCCTTCAAAAACTATATGACCGCCGTCCACTCCTGCGCCTGGACCTAATTCCACAATCCAATCGGCCGCAGAGATGACGTCTAAATTGTGCTCGATGATGACGACGGTATTTCCAAGATCTACTAGTTTATGACAAATCAAAAGTAGCTTTCTTATGTCATCAAAGTGCAGGCCCGTGGTGGGCTCGTCGAGCAGATACAATGTTTTTCCGGTACTTTTTTTGCTAAGTTCTTTTGCGAGTTTGATTCGCTGAGCTTCTCCGCCCGAAAGTGTTGTGGCAGCCTGGCCTAACTTAATGTAGCCAAGACCAACTTCAACCAAAGTGCGAAGCTTGGGTTCTACCATCGGTTGATTTTCAAACACGACTAAGGCATCTTCGATGGAAAGTTCTAAAACATCTGAAATTGATTTTCCCTTAAAGCGAACTTCCAAAACATCTCGCCTGTAGCGAGCTCCATGACAAACATCACAGGGAATATAGACGTCTGGTAAAAAGTGCATTTCAATTTTTTTGCGACCAGCACCCTCGCAGGCATCACAGCGTCCGCCTTTGACGTTAAAGGAAAAAGTTCCTGGGGTGTAGCCGCGAATTTGTGCGTCGGGGCTTTGTGCATAAACGGCTCTAATTGGAGAGAATAACCCGGTGTATGTTGCAGGGTTGCTTCGAGGGCTTCGTCCAATAGGACGTTGGTCGACACGAACAAGTTTGTCGATGTGTTCGAGGCCGGCGATGCTTTTGTGTTTTAGTGGATCGGTAAGACTTCTATAAAACTTTTGTGCAATCGCGGCCTCAAGAGTGTGTCTGACAAGGCTAGATTTTCCAGAGCCGCTGACACCCGTAAAGACGACCAGTCTGCCTAGCGGCAGGTTGAGGTCGACATTTAATAAATTGTGACCCTCGCATCCCGTGATGACAATGTCTTCGCCAGTACCTTTTCTTCGGTCTCGTCTATCTGAGACAACACGTTTGCCAGAAAGATATTCTGCACTCGCGCAAAGATTTCCTTTGATTAGTTTTTCTGGAGTACCTTGAGCAACAATTTGTCCGCCATGAACCCCGGCACCCGGGCCGAATTCTATAAGGTAATCTGCAGCAAGCATCGTTTCTTCGTCGTGCTCGACAACAACAACGGAGTTTCCTAAGTCGCGAAGATTTTTTAGACTCTTGAGCAATTTCTGATGGTCTTTCGGGTGCAGTCCAATGCTTGGCTCGTCGAGCACATACAAAACGCCACAAAGCTGTGTTCCAAGCTGTGTTGCAAGGCGAATCCGTTGTGCTTCGCCGCCAGACAAAGTAGATGAACGTCTTGAGAGAGAAAGGTAGCCTACGCCCACTTCGTCCAAAAAGCGCAAGCGCTCAATGATTTCTCCAATGAGTCGAATGGCAACTGGGTTTTCGAGAGTCGGAATAGCCTTGTCTAGAAAGGCAATTAGCTCGCGGCCACTCATTTCTGTAAATTCATGAACGGTTTTGCCGAGAAAAGAAACGCTTAAAGCATCCGGATTAAGACGGGCGCCCTTGCAGTCGGGACAATTTACCATAACCTCGTCATCTTCTAATTCTTCTAAGGTTTCAGCGTCTAAACTTCGTTTGCGAGAACTGTCCCTGGGAACATCAATGAGCCCAAGCCCCTTGCAGTTTTTACACATTCCATAAGGAGAGTTGAAGGAAAAAAGTCTTGGTTCTAAATCTGGAAAGCTTCGCCCGCTTGAGGGCAAAGCAATTTTTTTACCATATAGGTTTTCTTGTTGAGTTTCACGATTCAGAGATCGTAGCCAGCCTTCTGCAACTTTATCGCAAACTTTTAGGGCATCGCGAACGCGTTGATCAAAGTCAGCTTTGCCAACCTGAACAGAGTCCAGAAGAATATCAATATCATGATGTGAATGACGGTTGATTAAGATGGGATCGAAGAGGTCGTGAATTTTGTTGTCGATACGAACTTTTGTGAAGCCCATGCGGCGCCACTGTTCGAATTCTCTTAGATACTCGCCCTTTTTACCGCGAACAGCCGAGGCAAACAAATGAACGCGTTCGCCTTCCTTTGCGCTCTTCTGGATTTTAAAAATAATTTCGTCTTCATCGAGAGCGCGAAGGGTCTCGCCACTTTCGGGATCATGGACTTCACCAACTCGAGCATAAAGCAAACGAACAAAATCATAAATTGAAGTTACGGTCCCCACGGTAGAGCGAGGATGACTAGAAATAGTTTTTTGTTCGATGGAGATGGAGGGAGAAAGACCATCAATCCAATCGACTTCTGGTTTAGAAAGTTGTTCCATAAACTGCCGGGCATAAGCCGAAAGGCTTTCCATGTAACGCCGTTGCCCTTCGGCAAACAAAGTATCGAAAGCTAAGCTAGATTTTCCGGATCCCGACGGGCCAGTAATGACGACAAATTTTTGTGTTGGAATATCCAAGTCAACTGATTTTAAATTATGCTCTCGGGCTCCACGAATCACGATGGGGTCAAGAGTTTCTTCGGTATCGACGTTCGACATAAGATATTAAGCTTGAGGGACAATGACGGAAGAATCAATGTCTTTTAATAATCCTGCAAATTCATCTCGAATTTTTTTGAGGAGTTCCCGATTCGGAGCCTCAAATCTTAAGACAAGCACTGGCTGTGTGTTTGAGGCTCGAAGGAGGCCCCAGCCGCCATGCATTTTTATGCGCGCTCCGTCAATGTCGAGAACGTCATCACCGTATAGGACCTTTGCTTTTTTAATAAAGCGGTCCACGATTGAAAACTTCTTTTCGTCCGTCGTATCAACGCGCAATTCTGGCGTATTGATGGCGGGAGGAAGTGAGTCTAAAAACTGATCGAGAGTTTCATCGGGGTGTAGGCTCATTCCCTCAAGCAATCGCCCTCCTGCATAGATGGCATCATCAAATCCTAAATAACGATTTGCAAAAAACATATGGCCAGACATTTCACCGGCCAAGGCAGCATGGGTTTCTTTTAACTTTGCTTTGATGAGACTGTGTCCGGTTTTCCAAATAATAGGTTTGGCGCCCCACTTGGCAAGGGTATCGTAAAGAACCTGGGAGCTTTTGACCTCTGAAATGATGGTCGCATTTGGAATTTCCTTTAAAATATCTCGAGCAAAATACAAAATCAGTTGATCCCCGTATAGGATTCGACCAGTCGCACTGACGGCACCAATGCGATCGGCATCGCCATCGAAGGCAATACCAACATCGGCACCAACTTCTTTAACTTTTGCGATGATATCTTCTAGGTTTTTTGCAACCGTTGGATCTGGGTGATGGTTTGGAAAGCTTCCATCGGGCTCACAAAACAAAGGTGTGACTTTGCATCCAAGAGCTTCGTAAAATTCAACGCCAAGTCGTCCGCCGGCGCCATTGCCCGCGTCTAAGACAACATGCAAAGATTTTTTGACATCGATTTTTGATTTAAGTTCATTAACGTATCGTTCGTGATAGTCGATTGCTTCGGGCGCCGGGGGAAGGTCTGTGGGCGCTTGGCTCATGTAGTTCTCAACTTGAGACTTTAGGTCTTGAATGTCGGGGCCGTGCAAGGTTTGTCCGGCAATGACCATTTTAAACCCATTGTACTCGGCAGGATTGTGACTTCCTGTAATCATAATTCCCGAACGAGTTGGGAAATCAGCATCGCCCGTTGCTGACATGTAGTAAGTCAAAGGTGTGGGTCCAGGACTCATGACTCTTACATTAATATCGGAAGCCTTAAGTCCGGCACTCAGTGCTCTAACAAGCCGAGGTGATGAAACGCGAACATCTTGTCCAATATAACAACGCTTTTCGCCACTTTTTAAAATGAGGTCGGCAAGTGCGCGGCCTAAGCCATAAACAAAGTCATTTGTAAGATCAGTATCTGCAATTCCCCTAACATCATATTCTCTGAATACGCTCATTATTTGTTCACCACAATATGCATTTCTTGTCGTTTGCCTTCAAGCCAAGCATCAAATCGAGACTCAATACTTTTGGATTGGGCCATTGCAGAAAGCTGCCCCTTCACTTGTTGAAATTCTTCTTCTGATCCTATTCGTTCTCCGCGGACAAAAATAAGCTGTTTCTTTCCTCCGACCATTAACGGACCAGCCAAAGCATTAATTTTGGATTTTTTGAGAACATCGGAAAGATTTTTCTTAATATTGTTTGAGGCCACCCAGCCTAAATCTTGAGTTGGATATTTAAGGGCTAAATCATCCCACTGATTAGGGTTGAAATTGTCCCGTATCTGATTTTGTAGTTTTGCCGGAACATCCAATAAAACGATCTGATATTCTCTCGCAGCATTTTCTTGATAAAGTTTTCGCAAAGCCGCGTCGTCAACGGCGGAACCTCCGCGCAGCTCTCGTTCAATTATGCCTCGTCTTTGAAGCTGCAATCGAATGTTTCTGGCGTACGCTTCAAAGGGAATGCCTTCGTTTTTGAGGGAGCTTGCAAGTTGAGATCTGTCGATTTTATTTTGGTGCGCAATCGAATCAATTTGCTTGTTCACATCTAGGTCCGACACTGAGATGTCTAGCTCTTCGGATGCCGCAGAGATGATTTTTTCTTCAATCATCATTTTCAAAACATTTGAAGGAGCCTTGGCGTCTTTGTCGAGCCCCAGAATATTGGAGTAAGCCGCGCTTTTGTTGAGAAGGCGAACTCTTGAATCTAGGTCGCTCTGTAAGATAGGCTCTGTTCCAACGACAGCTAAGATCCGGTCAATGACTTTTGCATTAACGACGGGAGCAAAGGAAAAGGCACTCCACATTAAAGGAAGAGCCCATATTGTGGATGACAGTGTGGAAAAAGTTTTAAAAAGTCGCATCACCCGAGAACGTAGAACTCATTTCGGGATGAATCAACCCGCGTCTTAGGCAGGAAGAGACTATTTTAGGAGCTTTTCGTTGACTTCGACTTTGGCCTGCTTTTTGAGGGTATTAAAGTAATCATCGAAGACCTTTTGCCCTTTAGATTCACGCAATGTTCGTACGATAAAATCTTTATAGCCTGCGTCCATCTCATTGTAGGGGCGTCTGCCAACCAATTTAATGATGTGAATTCCATAGGGAGTCTCGACGAGTCCGCTGATGTCCCCAATATTCTTTAGGGCAAGCGCTGCTTCATAATATTCTGGAAGCAATTTATGCCGAGCGCCCCAATCTACGTCTCCGCCAGCTTTTGCAGAAGGTCCTTCGGAGTATTCTTTTGCATACTCTTCGAATGATTTCTTATTACTTTGTACCTTGGCCAATACGCCTGCAGCGCGTTTTTTGAGGTCTTTAACTTCGTTTTCGGTCATTCCAGGCTTACTTAACAAGATGATATGACTCGTTCTAATAAGAGGATTGGTGTTGTAGTAGGCCCTTACTTCAGACTCTGAAATTTTTAATGAATCGACTTTAGGCTGAACGTATCTTCTCACTATGGCTTGATAAAGGAGAATATCGAATTGATCCTTTAGGGACTCTTCCAAGTGAATTTTTTTATTTCTGGCTTCTTGAGTCGCGAGCTCAAAATAAATGATGTTTTTAAGGACATCTTCTTTTGAGGGAGTCGCTCCAGGTACCAATTGAGAGTTTTGTTCAAATCGGCGATTGAATTCATCGAGAGTGATTTCTTTGCTATTTATGCGGGCAAGAACTTCCTTTTTATTTTGAGCTTTTGCCACGGGCGCAAGCTGAAGTAAAAACAAGGTTGCCATCACCAACAGGGGGCGGGTACGAGTAAGACGAATCATGATCTAAGCCTCCAAAATTCCATTAACTTTCCTGATGTTAACAGAGCCTTTTATACTCCGCTAGATCTCGACGCAGATCGATTGAAAACGTTGTCAGTTTGATGGCGCCTGCTTAACTGCACCAATTCTCGAGCTGTGAAAGGGCACCTTCAACGCCCCGCACCAAATCGGTGTTTTCTTCGGCATTCACGGGCCTCTTGATGACCAGTTTTCCCTCTGGGGTGAGATGATAGTGTGTCGGGTATTTGCGAATGGAGGCCAACATTTTTTGAACATCAACGGGGGTGTCATTTGCAAACGTAAGGGCGACGCCAGTTTTTGAAGCTACGGCGGAGCGAACTCCAAGTCTACGAAGTTGGCACTTGATGCGCATCAGCGCGAATAAATTTTGGACACTGTCGGGCGCATGGCCGAAGCGATCCTCTAATTCCGCCGTCACTTCATCTATTTCATGCTCGTCGAGAGCCGCTGCAAGTCGTTTGTAAATCATAAGGCGCAAGCCAATTTCGGGGATGTAATTTTCTGGAATGGACGTGTTGAGCGGAATTTGAATATCCGGATCAATGACCTGGATAAAATCTTCTCCTTTGAGCTCGGCCATACATTCCTTTAGCAATTCGACATAGCTATCAAAACCCAGCATCGAGATATTGCCCGATTGATTGCGGCCCAAAAGGTCGCCGGCGCCTCGAATGTCCAGGTCATGACTTGCAATATGAAACCCAGATCCTAATTCTTGATAGGCTTCCAATACGGCGAGACGTTGTTCTGCTTGAGCATTTATTTTTCCTCGGTCGGGCGTCATTAAGTAGGCAAAAGCCCGATCTGCAGATCTCCCAACACGACCTCGAAGTTGATAAAGCTGCGAAAGACCAAAAGTATCAGCCCGGTCTACAATGAGGGTGTTTGCATTGGGAATGTCTAAGCCTGATTCGACAATGGAGGTTGTTAGCAGGACCTGCGTGCGCCCTTCGTAAAAATTCATCACGCGCTTTTCGAGTTCGCGCTCTTCCATTTGCCCGTGGGCATATTCAATTTGAATGTCCGGCAAAAGTTTTTGTAGTTCTTCAAACTCTCTGTGAATGCTTTGGACTCTATTGTGAACATAAAAAACCTGTCCACCTCGATTGATTTCATTTTGGATGGCTTCCTTGATAAGACCATCACTTTTTTTGGAGATAAAAGTCTTTACGCTGAGGCGCTGTGCGGGGGGGGTTGAGATAATCGAGAGTTCTTTGAGGCCCGACATCGCCATGTTTAAGGTTCTTGGAATGGGAGTCGCGGACATCGAAAGAACGTGTACGTTATTGCGCCATTGTTTGATTTTTTCCTTATGAGTAACACCAAATTTTTGCTCTTCATCTACAATCAGCAACCCTAGATTCTTAAAGCTTACAGAATTGCTAAGTAGTGCGTGTGTCCCTATGACGACGCCAATTTTTCCATCCTTAAGTTCCTCAAAAGTTTGTAGTTTTTCTTTTTTTTCTTTGAAGCGAGAAAGGCCACGCACTTGGATGCCAAATTTCTCTAGTCGAGATTTAAAAACTTGTTCGTGCTGAACGGCCAGGAGAGTTGTTGGGGAAAGGACGGCTACCTGAAATCCCGCGCTAATGGCAGCGTGAGTGATGCGAAGAGCAACTTCAGTTTTTCCATATCCAACGTCTCCGCAAAGCAATCGGTCCATTGGTTTGGGGCCCTTGATGTCTTCAAGGCAATCGGCAATGGCCTTGGCTTGGTCAAGCGTTTCGGTGAAGGGAAAACTTGCTGCAAAGTTTGCGATTTTTTCTTCGCCGGGATCAATGGTGGGCCCAAGAGCGAGCTCTCTTTTTGAATATAAATGTAAAAGTTCCCCAGCAATGGAGCGAAGTTCTTTTTTTGCTTTAGCCTTTTTTTGTGTCCAAGTTTGACCACCAAGTTTGTCAAGAACTTGGCCATCATGTGGCATCGAATGTTTTTGAACGAGGCCCAATCGGGTGACCGGAACTAGCAGTTTATTATTGTCTTTGTATTCTATTTCGATGAGCTCTGTTGGTATTCCCGCAAAATCGATAATACGCAGACCCAAATAACGTCCTATTCCGTGCTCTGCATGAACTACAAAATCGCCCGGCTTAAGGTCAATAAACCCTAAATCAGCACCAAATATGGAGCGGCGTTTTTGTGGGAGAGTTTTTTTGCGTAAATGTTGGGCCGTTGTTCCAAAAATTAAATCGGTTGGAATGAAAACTACGGAGCGAGTGGGGTCTTCAAAGCCATGATTTTGCTCTGAGACTAAAATCGCAGGAGCAAGGCTTGATTCATTTGTAGGATCCGGAGGGTCAAAACCTTGAAGGCGCTGTAAATAAATGCCCCTCTGTTCAAATAAAAAAGAGAGACGCTCCAGCTGAGATGTTGTTCTTGCTAGATAAACGGTTTTTAGATGTTTTTCTTTTGAATAAAGTAGGTGCTCTTGCAAGATGTCTATGGGGGAGGCTTGGTCATGTTTTGCTTGAACCAGCTTGGCGCTTAAGATGTCGAGACTAGAAATCTGAGTATCAATCTTGTGCTCCGGTTCGAAGTTGAGACCGCTTGTTTTTTTGTGAAGCAGCCACGTTTTTCCGAGAGCCAAATGTCTGCGAAATTTTTCGCTTATAGCGTGTATGGGATTCAAAAAATATTCGAGATTGGGAACCCATTCGCCTTCTTCAAGATGGGACTTCAGTTGGCGGTCGCATTCGGCACTTTGTGAAACCAGGGCGGCTTCAAGGTTTTGAGCTTCTATACATATGTCGAATTTTTTTATTTCATCTAAAAGACAATGTATTTGTGCTGCCTCTTCCCCCCGTAACATGGGACCCCAAAAATCTATCTCTGGAAACAGGCTGCCTTGCTCAAAGCGTTGAGTAAGAGCTTCACGATCGGCATGTTTTCTAGGTTGAACCTTGATGAGATGTTTGATGGGGGCGAGCTGATCACTCGAATCTGATTCGAGCCTAAACTCTCTCGAGGGTCCCAGCCAAAGGAGATCCAAGTCTTGAATTTTTCGCTGACTTTCGGGGTGAAAGCTTCGCATGCTTTGCACTTTGTCGTCTAGCACCTCAACGCGAACGGGGAATTCTTCTGTAGGTGGAAAAACATCTAGAACTGATCCCCGAAGAGCAAAGCTTCCTGGGTTTTCAACGATTTCACTTGGCTTATATCCAAGCTCAGCAAAAAAGCGCAAAGTCTTTGGTCGATCGAAGTCGTCATCCCGATGAAGGACTAAACTGTTTTCTTGAAAAAAATGAAGGGGAGGAGTCTTTTGAATGAAGGCACCGGCACTTGCGATAAAGATTTTTGAGCCCGAATTTTTTTTATCTTCCTTTGATGACTGGATATTTGCGAGGGCGCTAAAAAAGCGCAGGCGATCCAGACGCGTCTGAGCTGACGGACCTCGATTTCTCAATAGATCTGTCTCGAGTGGGTTGAGTGTATATATTTTTAGACGTTGGTCCCAGCTCAGCAGGTCATTTTTGAGATTTTCTGAAACGCTCTCATCGGAAACTATCACAAGCGATATCGGGCGCTTGCCGCAGAGCGCATATGTTTCCCAGGCGAGCGCACTCATATTGGGAAGATGAGAAACTATTGTCCTGGTCGTGGATGCGGCCATGTTGCTGAATCATCATAGCAGGCTTTGTTTTTGCGATACTTGGAGTAGCTTAACTTTGCTCAAGGGCCACGGCGCGCCGCAGCGTTAATGTTCATGTTGCTCTAGGTACTTGTTAGAATTAAATAATTTCCTTCAATCATAAGTTGAGTGTCAATAAAGCTATGGTAGAAATTCAGAGATGCTTCAAGAGTTGGGGAACGCCTTATCATTTGTCCTTTTGGCTGCTTTATTGCCGCCACTTATCTTGTTTATAGGAAAATTTTTTAGACCAAGTTTTCCCCACGAGGGAAAACTCACCACGTATGAGTGCGGAGAACTGCCAGAAGGTTCGGCTTATGTCATGTTTAACAATCGCTTCTATTTAGTTGCGATTGTCTTTTTGGTTTTTGATGTGGAAGTTGCTCTTTTGTTTCCAATCCTTATGTTGTTTCGAGAGGCCATTGATATTGGTGGATCCGTTGCGTTGCAGGTGTTCTCTCTGGCCTTTGCGTTCTTGGGCGTGCTGTTCATTGGCCTAATTTATGAGTGGAAAACAGGGGATATTGACTGGGTTAAGGATGCTTTAGATCGAAAAAATGTTTTGCTTAAAAACGAAGCGAGTCAGAGCAAGGGTTCTGTTTGATGAGTGTTAGGAAAATGAACAAGGAGAATGCGGCGTGAGTCTTGCTGAATTTTTGAGTGGATTGAATCATATGTTGGGCACTGGTTTGCCCATGGTTATTTTTTCGGTTTTGTCTGCGGTCATTATAATTTTGCTCTTCGCGATGCCCGTTGGCGGCATAGCGACTTATGTAGAAAGAAAAATCGCGGCTGATTTCCAGGAGCGTATTGGCCCTAACCGCGTTGGGCCGTTGGGGCTTCTTCAATTTCTCGCCGATGGCGTGAAGATGTTTCTTAAAGAAGATACCATCTCTAAAAATGCAGATCGTTTTATTTATAATTTTGCGCCTTCTTTGGTAATGGCGGGTTCTCTTGGCGCGTTTGCGGCCATTCCTTTTTCTGCCTATGTGATTGGTGCTGATTTAAACATTGGTATTTTTTATGCCATGGCGCTTGGTTCTTTTGTCTCGCTTGGTGTTTTGCTTGGGGCGTGGTCTTCCGACAACAAATGGTCTCTCTTGGGTGGAATGCGAGGAGCGGCTCAAATAGTTTCTTATGAAATTCCATTGGGGCTTACGGTTCTTAGTGTTGTAACAATTTCCGGAACGATGAGCATGCATGAACTTGTTTCGCAACAGGCATGGCCCTCTGTTCATGGCGGCGGACATTTTTGGAACATTGTTCACAATCCGTTTATGTTCATAAACTTTTTTATCTATTTCATTGCGGCGCTCGCGGAATGCAATAGAACGCCTTTTGACTTGCCAGAGGCCGAGTCTGAGCTTGTCTCGGGCTTCAATACTGAATTTTCTGGAATGCGCTTTGGCCTTTACGCCCTTGCAGAATTTGCAGATGTTATTTTGTTTGCCTGTATTGCCTCCGCAATATTTTTAGGTGGATGGCAGCTTCCGTTTTTTGATCTTAGAAACTTAGATATTGGTTTGACAGTTGGGGACGTCAGTTTAAATCCTCTCATTCAAACGGTGGCCATGATGGGCGTCTTTTTGGCAAAGGTTGCCGTGCTTATTTTTGTGGTTATGTGGCTTCGTTGGACGCTTCCTCGACTTCGAGTCGACCAGCTTATGAATCTTTGTTGGAAATATTTGATTCCAATTTCGTTTTTCAATTTGATTGGTGCTGCAATTTGGACCTGGGTATTTAAGGGGCAAGGTATGCTGGAATTGCTGGGCAAAATGATGGGGGTTCTCTAATGGCTTTGGTGGATCTTTTTGTGGCTCTGTGTTTTTTGCTCGGAATCGGCGGCGCGTTTTTTACGGCATTTCATCCTAATATTATGTATGCCGCAATTTCTTTGATTATGACTTTAGTGGCGATTGCCGGGCTTTACGGCGCTTTGGGTGCCGACTTTTTAGCGGCAGCTCAGCTCATTATTTATGTGGGCGGTATTTTGATCGTTATTCTATTTGCAGTGATGATGTCGCACGACATTTATAAGGATCGATTTATGGCAGGCGCTAAGAAATATATTCTACCGGCGTCGGCGTCTTTTGTGATTTTTGCAGGACTCGCAGCTTTGGTTGGGAAAATGGATTGGGCTGGAAATACCGTTCCAGATTTTGAGCCGACAGCTCGCGCAATGGGCTGGGCTCTTGTGGGGCCCTATGCTGTTCCTTTTCAATACGTAGTTATTGTTTTGCTTTTGGGATTGGTCGGCGCCGTGGTTATCGCGCGACCTTCGATCAAACATGAAGATGATGAGGGCAATCAGTGATGGAAGGCGGTGGAATTTTGGCAGGCTTAGCAACCAATCCTGAGGCCTATCTATTATTTAGTTTGTTGCTGTTTTCTTTTGGAATCATTGCAACGCTTGCCCGAAAAAATGCCATCGGAATTTTTATGGGCGTTGAGTTGATGCTAAACGCTGCGGCGCTAAATTTTGTAACTTTTCAAGTTTTGCGCAGAGGTGTTGTGGCAAATGAAACTTGGCTGCACGGACATATCTTTAGTTTGTTCGTAATTATTTTGGCGGCAATTGAGGCCGCGGTTGCTTTGGCCATCGTTCTTAGAACTTTCGGATCACGGCAGAGCATTGACCCCGATCGGGCAACAGAGTTGAGGGGTTAGGGAATAAAGTATGGATCTGATTAGCTTAGCTCTTTTAATTGTTATCCTACCGTTGTCTTCGTATTTCATATTAAACATAGTTGGAAACAAATTGCCCAGACAGGGCGACTGGCTCAGCACCGGGGCAATTTTTGGCTCCTTTATATGTGCTGTCATTATATTCGCTAATATGTTCTCGGCGTATGACCCTAATTGGCTCATAGAAAAAACATGGACCTGGATTGATCTTTCCTCAGTAAATATTCCTTGGAAATTAGATTTGGGAGTTAGGCTCGATAATTTGTCTGCGACCATGCTTTTAATGGTCACACTGTGTGCCACTTTGATTCATTTATTTTCTACTGGCTACATGCGAGATCATGATGGCAAGCCCGAAGATGGTTACCGCTACACAAGCTTCTTCTCTTATTTGTCATTGTTTACTTCGGCCATGCTTGGTCTTGTGATTTCAGGAAACTTATTTTCCCTCTTTATGTGTTGGGAAGTGATGGGCCTTTGCTCCTATTTATTGATTGGATTTTATAGACACAAGCCATCGGCGGCGAATGCTTCATTAAAAGCTTTTATGACAACAAGGGTTGGCGATCTTGGATTGTTTGTCGGGCTCCTTGCGATTTGGAATTACGTAGGCTCTTTTGCCTTCACCGATATTTATGCCGCCATAAATAATGGAACACTTGATGCCTCTTTATTTGGAACTTCAGCGGCTTTTGTTATTGGTCTGGGAATCTTTATTGGAACCGTCGGAAAATCGGCGCAATTTCCGCTTCAAATCTGGCTTCCCGATGCGATGGAAGGCCCTACTCCCGTGTCGGCATTGATTCACGCAGCGACGATGGTTTCTGCAGGAATTTATTTGATCATTCGAGTTTTCCCAATTTTAGAGTACGGTCATGTTTTGACAATCGTTGCTTACGTTGGCGGCTTTACTTCATTTTTTGCGGCGATCATTGCCATCAAACAAAACGATATCAAAAAGGTCCTCGCGTATTCTACGCTT
Source organism: Bdellovibrionota bacterium (assembly GCA_041750195.1). Classification (GTDB taxonomy): domain Bacteria; phylum Bdellovibrionota; class UBA2428; order UBA2428; family UBA2428; genus JBGSZX01. The sequence continues at coordinate 223,031 of JBGSZX010000038.1, forward strand.
TCTCAGCTTGGCTATATGGTTTTGGTGCTTGGAGTGGGTTCTTACACAACTAGCTTTTTCCATCTCATCACACACGCTGTCTTTAAAGCGTGTCTCTTTATGAGCTCTGGCGCCGTGATCTATGCCATGCACCACGAACAAGACATGCGACACATGGGTGGATTGAAGAAAAAATTGCCCATCACATTTGCAGCAATGCTCATTACGACTATGGCAATTTCCGGCGTGCCTGGTTTTAGTGGCTTTGCATCTAAAGACAGAATATTGGCCTACGTTTATGGCTTTGTTCATCATCATCCGCAGCATATGTTGCTGGCCTTTTTTGCCTTTGCAACGGCTGGTCTAACGGCCTTTTACATGTTCCGATTGATTTTCATGACTTTTTGGAATGAGCCACATGACAAGCATCACTATGATCATGCCCATGAAGTTTCATGGAATATGTGGCTTCCGCTAGTGGTCCTGGCAGGGCTTTCATTCTGTGTGATTTATACCGGATCAATTACTGGTTTTGGTTTCGACAAAATTTTTGGAGCGGCTAATGAGTGGATCATAACTCTTAATCCGGCGCCTTTAGTCAATGGAACTGAGGCTGCACGTGAGGCCATGGAAGAGGCGGCTCATCATGCGCATTATCCGGCCATGATTTTGTCTATTCTTTTGGCGGGCAGTGGAATTTTGTTTAGTTACTTGGTTTATGGTTCCCGTAAAATTAGCGCAGAAAAAATTTCCGGAATGGTTCCAAACTTTGTTCATAGATGGATCGACAATCTCTATTATTTTGATTTCTTTTATATAAAAATTGTCATTCAAAAAATCTTTTTGCCGTTCTCAAGCAAGAACGCAAGTTTCGATAATACGGTGATCGACCGCGGATTGGTTGATGGCTGGAAAGATATCGCGAAGGTCAGTTATTTTGCAGTGGACTTGGTTGACAACGAAGTTGTCGACAAAGGAATGGTAGATGGTTTTGGCGGTAAGCTTCCGTACGCATTAGGGTCAAGCCTACGTGCACTTCAGAACGGAAAAATTCAGCGATACTTAACAGTCGCTGTTGTGGCTTTGATGCTGTTATTTATTTTCAGAGGGGTTCTTTAATCTATGGCTCACTTACTTAGTTGGATGACATTTTTTCCATTGTTCGGTGTTTTGGCGATTGCGCTGACGCCTAAATCAAAGGAGGCGCTCATCAAGTGGATCGCCTTGGCATCGGTAACCGTGCCGCTTCTATTGACCGTGCAGGTAATAACGGCGTTTGACCGGTTAAATTCGGGGATGCAGTTTGAGGAAAAGTTTTCTTGGATTGAGTCTTTGAACGTAAATTTCCACATGGGAATCGACGGACTTAGTGTTTTGATGGTTATCCTTACGGCGCTGATCAGTTTCTTGGCAATTTTTGCCAGTTGGAATGTGAAAAAAATGGTTAAGGGATACTTTATGATGTACCTCTTGCTTCACGTTGGCATGATGGGTGTGTTTTGTTCTTTAGACTTCTTCTTGTTCTACGTTTTTTGGGAAGTCATGCTTCTCCCAATGTATTTCTTGGTAGGTATTTGGGGCGGCGAGAAAAAGGAATACGCTGCAATCAAATTCTTTTTGTATACCTTGTTTGGTTCGGTTCTCATGTTGGTTGGAATCATCGCGCTCTATATGTATAGCCGTGGACCCGATGGAATGGGCGTACCGACTTTCAACATGGTTGCGCTTATGCAGCACGATTGGACTCAATACACGATCAATATTTTTGGCCAACAATTACCGTTCGATAAAACTGTGTGGTGGCTATTGTTTGTGGGCTTTGCGGTTAAGGTTCCCATTTTTCCTTTTCATACTTGGTTACCTTGGGCTCACGTTCAGGCGCCAACAGCTGTTTCAGTTATTCTTGCCGGTGTCCTTTTGAAAATGGGAACCTACGGATTGCTTCGTGTGAATTTTATGATGCTTCCAGAGGCGACCAAAGCCTTTTCATATGTTTTGGTAATTCTTGGAATAATAAACATTTTGTACGGAGCCTTTTGTGCGATGGCACAAAAAGATCTCAAAAAATTGGTGGCCTATTCCTCAGTATCTCACATGGGATATTGCATTTTAGGTATGGCTGTTCTTAAGCCAGATGCCATGGCGGGGGCCATTTTACAGATGTTCAACCATGGATTGTCAGCGGCCATGATGTTCATGCTCGTTGGTGTCTTGTACGATCGTTTGCATCATAGATACATTGTCACGCCAGATGGTCGATTGGGATTCGGTGGAATTGCCCAAAAAGCGCCATTGATAACCGCTGCCTGGACAGTTGCTATTTTTGCTTCTCTTGGTTTGCCGGGTCTAAATGGATTTATTTCTGAAGCGTTAGTCTTTATTGGATCATTCCAAGCCTACAAAACTGAAACAGTCATTGCCTCTCTTGGCGTGGTCTTGGGTGCCGCGTATTTGTTGTGGATGGCTCAAAGAGTTTTCTTGGGACCAGATACAACACTTGAAAAAGACAGTACCGGCACATTGGTTCCTGCTGGTGAAATGGAAGAGCCAAGTCTTCGCGAGTGGATCGTCATTGCTCCACTTGGGGCCCTTTGTTTGTTCATCGGTCTATATCCACAACCTATGTTGGATTTTATCCGAGAAACTATTGGAAAAATGTTAGAGGTTTATCAGTAATATGAAATCACTCCTAGGCGTTAGTCCTGTTATAGTTCTTACCTTTGGAAGCCTTTTTGTTTTAACGGCTGGGCTTTGGGTTAAGAACAAAGGGTTCCAGTTTTGGACCTCTCTTATTAGCTTGCTTGTCGCCTTTGGTGTTTTTTACGGGTTGAGTGGATTTGCTAGCCAGGATTTATTTTCTGGAATGCTGTCGCACGATCCCATAGCAAGTTTCTTTGCCATGTTTTCGGTTGCAGTAACGGCGTTAATTTTTGTTTTTAGCTGGAGCTCAAAAGAAATTGTTGCCGACAGGCGCTCTGAATTTTTTGCCATTCTACTTGCGATGACGACGGGCCTTGTTTTTATGGGATCGGCCAATCATTTTTTGATGATTTATTTGGCCGTGGAAACCGTTTCAATTTTAAGTTATTGCCTCGCAGGTTTTCATAGAGAGAAGGGGAAAAGTGTTGAGGCTTCCCTGAAGTATGTTGTTTATGGTTCGATGGCGTCGGCCATCATGATTTTTGGCATGAGTTTGATCTTTGGAACCACCGGACATTATTCACTTACTGGGTTGAGAGAATTTTTTGCTTCGACGGATCTTTCGGCATTGCCCACGATGCTCTGGGTAGGCGTCTTGCTAACTTTTGCGGGATTAGCTTATAAAGTTTCAGCTGCACCTATGCACATGTGGACTCCCGATGTTTACGAGGGAGCTCCTACGCCTGTTTCTGCCTTTTTATCTGTAGGACCTAAGGCTGCAGGCATGGCCTTGTTGATTCGATTTTTTGTTGTTGGATTTTCGCATTCCTTAGCTGGGACGACCGTTGGGATTGCAAATATCAACAATCCAACTGCTATGGCCTTTCAGCCTCTAGCCGTTTTTGATTGGCCGCATTTTTTGATGATCTCTTCGATCTTCACTATGTTCTTGGGTAACCTTGCGGCGCTTGGACAAACTTCTGTAAAACGTATTTTGGCTTACTCGAGCATTGCTCATGCCGGATACATGTTGATGGGCTTAACGGCGGCTAACGGCGCGGGTATCGCGGCCATCATGTATTATGTGCTTGTTTATTGCTTAATGAATGTTGGGGCCTTTTGGGTTGCTGCAAAAGTTAACGACACTCTTGGAGGGGATGAACTTGAACATTTTCGTGGACTTGTTCAGCGTCGGCCTCTTTATGCTGTGTGTATGGCCATATTTTTGTTCTCTCTCGTGGGCCTTCCGCCGATGGCGGGCTTTATTGGTAAATATTATTTGTTTCAAGCCATTTTGGGAAGAGAGCTTTATGCTCTTGCACTTATTGCGGCTGTGAATTCCGTGATCTCGCTTTTTTACTATATGAAGATTGCGAAGGCGATGATTCTAGAGGAGCCGCAACTGCCGTTTCCAAAGGGCATCACGCCCTTTGAATCAAAATCATCAAAAGTTTTTATCCTATTACTCGCAATTCCAAATATTGTTTTGGGATTGTATTGGGAGCCGCTCATGAACATGGTTCGTGACATGGTGGCTTTGTTTGTGGGGTGATCAGCATGGTTAGCTTTGACCCGTTAATTCCAATCTTGGCAATGTTTTTAGTTGCCTCGGTCATTGCGGGTGGGGGCTTGTTTTTGGCCGTCTATTTGGGACCGCGTAAAAATCTCGCCGTAAAGCTAGAGCCTTATGAGTGTGGGATGCCCCTTACCGGAACGGCTCGAGACAGAATTAGTATCAAATATTATTTGGTTGCGATTCTGTTTTTACTTTTTGATCTAGAGGCGGCTTTTTTAATTCCTGTTGCCCTTTCTTGGGGAGAATTAAAGCAGGTGGGTCCTTCGATACTTTATATCATGGGATTTTTCATGCTCTTTTTCGTCTTGGGCCTTTGGTATGAGTTAAAGGTCAAAGCGATTGATTGGGAAAAATGAAAACATTGGAGAAGTACGATGAATAAGCCCGTATGGTTTGAAAAATTTGAAGCGCACCATAAGAGTCAAATTGTGTCGATGCGAGAGTCGGCACCAGGTGAAATTGAAATATTGATTCACGCCAAAGACGTTGTTGAAATTTTGGGCGCCTTAAAGGGGGCTGAAGACGGCGGCTTTGATCATCTTTCTGATTTAACAGCCTATGACGACGTTCCTAATCAGCCGCGCTTTAAAATTGTTTATCAGTTGATTTCGATGCAAAGAAAAGAACGAGCCTCTGTTATTGCCCTTTGTGAGAGTGATGCATCTCCGTCCATCGATTCTATAGTTAAAATTTGGAAAGGGGCGAATTGGCTAGAGCGTGAAGTTTTCGACATGTACGGTATTCAATTTCACGGACACCCCGATTTGCGAAGAATATTAATGCCAGATGTTTTTGTGGGCCATCCGCTCAGAAAAGACTTTGTTGTGGATTATAGACAGCAGTTTGCCGCCGAAACTGGCGATGAACAAATCTTTGATCCGTTTGGAAACACAATTGTAAAAACAGGATTTGACTCCGCCAGCGTTTCAAAAAATGAAACAGTGGCCATCAAGCCGTCTGATAAGGATGCGTAATTAAAATGGCCTATGCGTTTTCAGAAAAACTAGAAAAAAAGTTTCAATGGCTTTTAACTCGCTACCCTCAGTCGGATGCCGTGTTGTTGCCTTTGTTGCATGAAGTTCAAGATGAGGCGGGCTATTTAACTCCAGATGCCTTTGACTACGTGGGATCGCGACTTAATCTTTCGCCGGCGAGAGTCAAAGAAGTCGCATCGTTTTATTCAATGTTTCGCCTTAATAAAAAAGGTAAATTTGTACTGCAGGTTTGTCACAACTTAAGTTGTTACTTGGCCGGCGCCGATGACATTGTAAAAGCGCTTGAAGATAAATTGGGAATCAAATCTGGAGAAACTACAAGCGATGAAATTTTTACCATCGAACGCGTTGAATGTTTGGCATCTTGTTCCACGGCACCTGTGATGCAGGTTAATGTTTGGGATTATCACGAGGCATTGACTCCAGAGGCGGCTTTAAAAATTGTTGATGAATTGCGGAGCGGAAAACTGGCTATGCCATCATTTGATGATCGCGTAGCGGCGGGGGGGGAAGCGTGACTCAAAAAATGACTCCAGCGCATCCTCTTGAAAACAGAGTTGTGCTCGCTGGCTTTGAAGAAAAAAATTCTTGGACCTTAAAAGTTTTTGAAGAAAAACTTGGTGGATATGTGGCCGCAAAAAAAGCTGCAAAAATGTCTGCTGATGAAATCATAAACGTCGTTAAAGAGGCGGGGTTGCGTGGCCTCGGTGGTGCAGGATTTCCTGCCGGAGTGAAGTGGAGCTTTATTCCTAAAAACCCAGTTAAGCCTGTTTACCTTGTTGTAAATGCTGACGAAGGTGAGCCAGGAACTTTTAAAGACAGACAAATTTTAGAACATCTCCCTCATCGATTGATAGATGGAATGATATGCGCGGCGTCTGCCGTGAACGCCAAAACGGCTTATATTTATATTCGCGGAGAATTGCGTCTAGCCAGACTTAGAATGGAAGCCGCCGTTGAGGAAGCCTATAAGGCGGGATATTTAGGAAAAAATATTTTTGGCTCGGGACGTGATTTAGATATCACGGTTCATCCTGGCGCTGGCGCTTATATTTGCGGCGAAGAAACCGGCTTGATTGAATCGCTCGAGGGCGATCGCGGGCAACCAAGATTGAAGCCACCATTCCCGGCCATTAGCGGAGTTTTTGGTGGACCGACTGTTGTAAATAACGTTGAAACACTTGCGCACGTTCCCGGAATTTTGATTAAGGGAGCAAAATGGTTTTTAGAATTAGGCGCTGGAACAGATAGAACATCTGGGACAAAGCTTATTTGTGTTTCTGGAGATGTTCAGCGCCCCGGCTTTTATGAAATTCCAGTTGGAATGAAATTATCATCCTTACTCAACGATATTTGTGGAGGGCCACTTCCGGGTAGAAGCTTTAAGGCTTGTTACCCCGGCGGTTCGTCAGCTCCACTATTACGAGCCGATGAATTCGACGTTCCTATGGATTTTGATAGTTTGGCGAAAGCTGGCACTATGATGGGCAGTGGCGCAGTCATTGTTATGGACGATCGCCGATCTATCCCTGAAATGGCAATGAGAACGGCGCGATTTTATGCGCATGAATCTTGTGGGCAGTGCGTGCCTTGTCGCGAGGGAACCCGTTGGCTTGCAAGCATCCTCAAAAGATTATGTCGTGGAGAGGGCGCCATGAGCGACATCGATAAATTGCTAGATGCTTGCGACAACATGAAGGGGCGTACGATTTGTGTGCTTGCTGATGCTTGTGCCATGCCCGTGGAGTCGATGTTAAAGAAGTTTCGTTCAGAATTCGAAGCCATTGCAAAGCCAGATGATCAAGTTGAGGTGACGATTCCAAAAGTTTCGGGACAAATGGCTGCTTTAATGGAGAGTGTTCGCGCTCGACAGATGACTAAGTGATGGAAAGATTGCGTAATAGGTAGGACGACAGACAAATGGAAACATTGTTGCATTATTTGAATTTAGGCGGACAGTGGGCTTGGCAACAGGCGCTGTTGTTTTGGCCAGTCGTTGTAGTTTTATTTTTAACTCTCGTAATTTTGAGTAGCGTTCCGGCATTGGTTCTTGTCGAGCGAAGAGGCGCTGCTTGGATTCAGCGTCGCTCTGGCCCCAATCGTGTGGGGCCCTTTGGTTTGCTTCAAACAGTCGCAGATGCCGTGAAACTTATTTTTAAGGAAGCTAACATTCCAGCACGTTCACACAAATTTTTATTTCTATTGGCACCCGCTTTGGCGGTCATTCCTCCTTATCTTGCGTTGTCCGTGATTCCCCTTGGCGGCGATGTCTACCTTGAGGGAAAGTTTTATGCTTTTCAAGGCGTGGACATGAGCGTTGGACTGCTATTCTTTTTGGCCATTTCGAGCTTGCACGTATACTCGGTCATGCTTGCTGGTTGGTCATCTAACAATAAGTTCTCTTTAATGGGCGGACTACGCGCTAGTTCACAAATGATCAGCTATGAAATTGCCATTGGAATCGCCATAGTTTCGCTTGTTATCACCTATGGAACTCTCGATTTGAGGGAAATCGTAAAATTGCAAGAACATGGATCTTCTCTTCCTGCTTGGGGATTTGCTATCCAACCGTTTATGTTCATCTTGCTTTGGGTTTGTTCTTTCGCCGAGACCAACAGACTTCCGTTTGATCTTCCTGAGGGTGAATCGGAATTGGTTGCTGGCTACCACACGGAATATTCTGGATTAACATTCGCACTCTTTATGATGGGTGAATATGTGGCGATGCTGGCGGCGTCAGCGTTTTTGGCAACATTGTTTTTGGGGGGCTACAACGTCCCGTTCATCACGGAACTTGATTTGCGAGCTGTGTTTTTAAACATGGGCATGGACATGTCTGCCGCATCGATGATTACCGTTGCCTGTCAGTTTGCTTCTCTAGGAATAAAGATATTATTTTTTATGTGGGTGTTTATCTGGGTGAGATGGTCATTGCCACGCTTTCGTTACGACCAGCTTATGAACCTTGGCTGGAAAGTTCTTCTTCCAATTGGAGTCATTAACGCTATTGGAACTATGCTCTATACCTTCTTTAAATTTTACTATACTTCTGGGGGAGGGGCCGCATGAAGGATCCTACTGTTTTTCAGTATTTGTTGGGCACCTTAATTTTTGCAACATCGATGCTAACTGTTTTGGGTAAAAACCCAGTGATGAGCGCCATGAATTTGATGGCAACATTGTTTCTCACTGGTCTGATGTACTTCTCGGTGGGCGCCTATTTTGTAGGGGCGGTACAAATATTAATTTATGCCGGAGCTATTTCAGTTTTATTCATTTTTATTGTGATGCTTTTAGACCTTAAGCCGAGGTATTTTCAGATTCCAGGTCGGAAGCCGGTCTATTTCCTTGCAGGCGGCATTAGCTTGCTATTTTTTGTCGGCCTCATTGTGAGTGTCTTACCGGCATTGGGTGAAAATGGAATATTAGATTTTGGCCTTATAGCGACCAATGAGCTTGTAAGCGGATCGCAAACACCCGAGGCGATTTCGCTGAGATTGCTTTCAAAGTATATGCTTCCGTTTCAGGTGACAGCCCTTTTGCTTTTGGCTGCTGTGATGGGCGTTGTTGTGCTTGGCAAAAAGAATAAACTGCCTGAATCTGACGGAGGAATTTTTTGATGGATCAGCTTCAGTTTTTAACGGCAATGGGAATCACTATTTTTGGAATGGGCGTTTTGGGGTTTTTAACCAGACGCAGCGGAATTGTGGCCTTGATGTGTTTGGAACTAATGCTCAACGGCGTGAATTTGTGTCTTGTTAGTTTTAGCCACATACATGGTAGCGCTGATGGTTCGGCGCTCATGATGTTAATTGTATTGGTGGCTGCTGCCGAGGCTGCACTAGCGCTTGCACTTTTTGTGGCAATCTTTAGACAAAGTTCATCGGTTGAGCTCGACGACTATCGAATGCTCAAGGGTTAAAGGACAAAGGGTTAAAATGGATCAAGTTTTTGCAGTAGAAAATACCAGTTTGCTAAGGTGGATCATTTTGTTCCCTCTGATGGGCGCGATTTTGAATGGACTTATTCTAAGGTCTAAGAATGTAAAGTTATCGGGGCTTGTGGCAACGGCGGCATCTGCGATTGCTTTCTTTATTTGTTTAAGCTTGGTTAATAGCTACGGAATTTTTACGGAAGATTTTGGCCAGGTTTTGGATCCCTGGTTTACTTGGTTTTCGGTCGGTAGAATTCACGTCCCCTTTCACTTAGAATACACGCCGCTGACAGGCGTCATGCTGCTCGTGATTACGGGCATTGGAACCTTGATTCATATCTTCGCGACCGGATACATGAGCGAAGAAAAAAGCCCATTCAGATTTTTTTCCTACCTCAATCTCTTTTTGGCCGCAATGTTGGTATTGGTTCTTTCTTCAAATTTGGTTGGAGTTTTTCTTGGCTGGGAAGGCGTGGGTCTTTGTTCTTATTTGCTTATAGGTTACTGGTATGAAGATAACGAAAACACCGCGGCTGGAATGAAAGCCTTTGTTACAAATCGAATTGGTGACCTTGGATTTTTTGTCGCTTTGTTTTTACTCGCGGCCTATGTCGGAACTTTTCAAATTAGTGAGTTGGTCACAATTTTTGCGGGAGAGTCTTCTCCGGTTGAAGGTGGAGTCATTTTGGCAGTTTTGGCCTGTATCTTTTGGGCCTCTACTGGAAAAAGTGCGCAGATTCCCCTTTATGTTTGGCTTCCCGATGCCATGGCGGGTCCTACTCCTGTATCGGCCTTGATTCACGCAGCGACAATGGTGACTTCTGGAATTTTTGTTAGCGTAAGACTTTGGCCCTTGTTTGCCTCACAGCCCGCAGTCTTGGATTGGATTCTTTGGGTGGGAATGGCGACAGCTTGGCTTGCTGCTTTGATTGCTCTTTCACAAAGAGACATCAAAAAAGTTTTGGCCTATTCAACGGTTTCTCAATTAGGATTTATGTTCGTGGCTCTAGGGGTTGGTGCTCCGGTTGCTGCGTTTTTTCATGTTGTAACCCATGCCTTCTTTAAGGCCCTTTTGTTTTTGGGTGCCGGCTCCGTAATCCATGGAATGCATCACGATCAAGACATGTTTAACATGGGCGGCCTTCGCAACAAGATGCCACAAACTCACGCGACATTTTTGATTGGAACACTCGCCATCATTGGCTTTCCTCTTACAGCCGGATTTTTCTCTAAGGATATGATTTTGGCCAAAGCCTTTGAGCACGGTCCCTTGGCCTGGGGACTGCTTTTGCTGGCCGCCGTTTTAACGGCCTTTTATATGTTGCGCGCTTATACGTTAACTTTTTGGGGTGAAGCTCGAACCGAACATGCCAAGCATGCACACGAAAGTTCTTTGTGGATGGCAGCGCCTCTTATGCTTTTAGCTGCGGGTGCTTTGCTTGTTGGCTTCATGGAAACACCCCCCATTTTATTTAATGTTCACGGACTTGAAATGGCGATCAAGGCAAGTTGGTACGGAATGAGCGGAGAGGTTGTTGGGCATCACGGGCGTCATTTATCGCATGCGACCGAATGGATTTTGCTTTTAGTAACCAGTGCGGCTTCTTTAAGTGTTGCCTATTTTTCTTATACAAAATTTAGAGATCAAAAATCTAAACTCTCAGCATCAGGCTTTGCGGTAGAACTTTCTCAAAATAAGTTTTACGTCGATGAAGCGTATCAAATTGTTTTTCTTCGGCCCCTGTCTTGGGTTGCGGCGCGAACTTGGAAATTTATAGATGTGTACATTATTAACGGAACCCTTCATGTCATTCGAGATGGAATGAGGATTGGGGGCCAGGTGCTAAGCTTTGCGCACACAGGAAATCTTCAAACATATGCGTGGTATTTTGCGGCAGCAGTCGCCATAGCGCTCGTTTTTGTGAATTGGGTGGTTTAGATGAATTTGCTTGGATTGTTTCTTATTCCTTTTGTTTCAGGCGTGATTCTTTTTTTCTTTGGAAAAAAATGGAAAACGGCTCAGTGGGCAAACATTGTGTTTCATGCTTTTTGGGGCGTGGCAGTTTATCAGTGCTGGGCTAATTTTGATCCTTCACAAATGGGTGAAGTGTATTGGTCCTGGGATTGGTTTCCCATGCTTAATTCAAAATTAGCACTAGGCTTGGATGGTTTAAGCCTTCCGCTTGTTGTGCTCAATTATATTTTAAGCTTGCTTCTGGCTTTTTATGCGCTTGGAAAAGAGAAACTTAGTCCTTCTTATTTGGCGCTGTTTTCGATTTTAAATGCGGCCAGTATTGGAACGTTGATATCTCTAGATGCCTTTGCGTTTTATATTTTCTGGGAGTTCATGTTGATTCCCATGTATTTCTTGATTGGCAAATGGGGCTCTAAAAACCGTGTTTATGCGGCCTTAAAGTTTTTTGCCTTTACTATGGCAGGCTCTCTCTTGATGCTTTTGGCCATCATAGCGCTCTCAAAAACATACGGAACTCTTTCGTGGATTGAGCTTAAAAATTTAAACTTACCCTATGATGGATTAACCGGATTTCATGGCCTCATATTTTTAGGATTTCTAATAGCCTTTGCCGTTAAAATTCCGCTATGGCCACTTCATACTTGGCTGCCTGATGCACATACAGAGGCGCCAACGGGAGCGTCAGTTATTCTTGCTGGTGTTCTGTTGAAGCTCGGAGTTTACGGAATTGCACGGTGGTGCTTGTCACTTTTTCCTTTGGCTTCGTCAGACGTTGCGATTCCCATGATGACTCTGGCTTCGGTTGGAATTGTTGGGGGAAGTTTTGCAGCTTGGAAACAGGTCGATATCAAGCGAATGATTGCTTATTCATCGGTGGCCCATCTTGGCTTTATGGTCTTGGGGCTTTTTGCTTTTAACGTCGAAGCGTTGAGTGGTGCGATGTTTCAGAATTTGGCGCACGGACTAAGCACGGGAGCCTTGTTCCTAATTTTTGGAATCATCTATGACAGAACACACACCAGAAAAATTGAAGACTATGGTGGGTTGGCTTCAAAGAATGGTCTTCTTGCTACAGCTTTTGTTTTTTCTGCTATGGCCAGCATCGGACTTCCTGGCTTGCCAGGTTTTATTGGTGAATTTTTGATTTTATCTGGAACGTTTATGAGCAATAAAATATTCGCATTTGTTGGTTTGAGCGGAATTTTGCTTGGTGCAGTTTATATGTTGGGGATGCTACGAAAAGTTGTCTTTGGCCCTATGGGGCCAACGGTTAAGTCGCATGAAATTGTTTTAGAATGGAATGAGTGGGTCGCCATTGTTCCTCTTTTGGTGTTGATGCTGGTGCTTGGTATGAGCCCTCAGTTTTTGCTCTCTAAGGTGATGTTCTCGATGGAGTGGATCTCGGCTCTTTATTAGTTTTGGTTTTTTATAAGGAAGTAGACTATGAATTTTGGTTTTTTTGATTCTGGAGTTTTCCATTTTGATCTTGTAGAGCTCCGTGCACTTTTTCCTTACTTGGCGCTTTGTGTGGGCATGCTGTTTACGACGATTGCTTCGGCAAAGTCCTTGCCTGTTTTTGTTCATAAAATAATTCTCACGTTAACTTTGGCTGCTTTTGCGATATCTATGGCCATGGGGCTTGGCAGCGCCGAAGTTGAAGTGTTTGGCGGTTCCTTGGTTTTAGACGAGAGCTTGCGCTGGGTTTCGATTGGAATAGCAACGCTGGCATTTCTTGCGCTCATCTCAGTTTATGATTTAGATCATTCAGAGTGGTCTACCTTAATGCTTGTCTCAATTACTGGAATGACGATGCTTCCTGGCGCGAGAAACTGGATTAGTTTTTTTGTATTTTTAGAAACGATGGCAATTCCTGCCTATGTTATGGCAGCCTTTAGACAAAATCGTGATGGCGGCTATGAGGCAGGCATCAAGTACTTGCTTTTAGGTGCTTTTGCTTCGGCGCTTTTGTTGATGGGGATGACGTTGATTTTCGGCGCGACGGGATCGTTTGACTATAAAACGATTCGTGAAGTGCTTGAGTTTGGTTTGCCATCCAATTTGGTAATTGCCGCGGTAATATTGCTAGTTGTGGCTGCGTCTTTCAAGGTTGCCATGGCTCCATTGCACATGTGGGCTGCTGATATCTATCAATCTGCACCAAGCTCGTTAGCTGCTTTTATGGCTGGTGCCGGAAAGCTAAGCGTTTTTACGGCCATTGTGTTGGCCTGGAATCGATGTGGATTTTTTAACCTGAGCTTCATTTCAACCTTCGTTACCGCGCTGGCGATCTTAAGTATTTTGCTTGGCAATTTAATGGCCCTCAATCAAAAAAGTTTGCGTCGTATGTTGGCATATTCCTCTGTTGCTAGTGCCGGATATGTGGCCATGGTGATTCCTTTTGGTGAAGCTGCCTTGCCTGGAATTTTTGTTTATTTGATGACCTATGGTGTGGCGCTGTCTGTTGCGTTTGCTTCTATCGAAAGCTTGAGTGCTAAGGCGGGTCACGCTAGCAGCAGTAATTTTTCGATAACTGACCTTTCTCTTGTGCCATTTGGCAAAGCCAAGGTAGAAACTTTTTTCTTAACGTTAGCTCTTTTTTCGATGGCCGGAATTCCTCCACTCCCAGGATTTTTGGGAAAATATCTTTTGATCAGTGACATTTGGACGGCATCCCCGATGGCTACTTTTTGGATTATTTTAGGCTCTATGATGGGCTTGGCTTATTACCTTCGAATTTTGGTTCCTCTTTATTTTGAAAAGAGTCAGGTTTCGGGGATTATCTCGACCAGAGCGCCGCTCCCAAGAACTGTTTTAGGCTCAGCAGGTGTCGGAATTTTTACTCTATTTTTATTGGTCTGGATTTTTGCAAAATTTTTTAGCGCAGGCGGCGCGGAGACAATGTTGAGTGCTGTCAGATAGCGACTCATAAGATAGTATATAGGAATGAGCGATTCTGACGGCGACGACAAAACAGGGGTCTTTAAGTTTCAAAAGACCCGCTTCGTTGAAAAAAAACTCCAGGTCCAAATGCCATCTGGAAAAATATACGGACCCTATGCTCGGCTAGAAGTTTTAACTTTCATTCAAAAGAAAAAAATTCGTGGTGAAGAAAAAATCCTACTTGAGGGCGAAACCTCGTGGCGGCCCATCGCATCTGATACCGAATTTTATGATGCCATTCTTGTTGTCCTTTCGGGAAAAAATCTTAATCTTGATGCCCATATCCGAGATTCAAGCGCCTTTATAGATTCTAAAGAAAAGCCAAAGCACTCAAAGTCTGGGACTCGTACAGAGCAGCTAGACCGACAAGAGGACCCGGAATTCTCAGAAAAAACGCGCATTACAAATAGTCCGCTTAAAACAAATCCAGCTCGTGATTCGAGTGCAAACAGCTTTCCTGAAGGGCCGGAAGATTTTTTGGCACCAGCCGCCTTTGGAGAAGTACCTGGTTTTAATTTGCCACCACCTTTAAAGGGCAATGCATCTAATAAAAAGTCCAGAGAACCCAAAAAGGCGACAAATTTTTTAAAAACTGCTTTGATCATCGCTCTTTTAGTGATGGGCTCCATGTTGTTGCTAAAAAAATCGAAGCCAAAAAGACCCGTACAAAATACGGCGCCATCTTCGTTGGAACACGCCCTTCAGGTAACATCTGCTCCAAATTATACTCGAATTTTGAGAAACCAACTTGGTAAACTGAGCATTGAGAGCATGACTCTTCCCGTCGGCGTGCAGAAGTCGGAGGGCTGGAATCATGAGGTGCCCGAATATACTCTTAATGGCATCAAACTGATTTCCAAAATAAAGAAGTCACTTGAACTCAAAGTTAGCGACGAAAGCCTGAAATCAAGTTTTTGGGTACAGCTTTCGTCTGACTTTCAGCTGCTCGGCATTCGTGTTCAAGTTGTTGACATTAAGCTTGGTCAAAAAATTGAAAGCATTGGAAAAAAAATTCAAAAAGATCTCGATGAAAAAAAGCTAATTTCAGCGGATGAAAAAATATTAATTGATGCTTATCGAGCACATTCCCTGGGGGATTGGCTTCGAGTTGAAACTTTAGCCAAACAATCGACGCAGCCTATATTAAAGTGGCTATTGGAAGATTCTTTGTGGTGGTCTTCTTGGGGCAACAAAGAAAAGAACCCTCTACCATTCCCAAAATATTTAGAAAAAGATCCTGAGCTTGATATATCAACCCGAATTCGCCAGGCCTTTAGAGCCAAAGACTCAAACATTTTGGGTTGGCTTCAGCATCTCGCCAATGTCGAACCTGCTTCACCATTGTTGTGGCTGAGCTCAGCCGAACTGAGTTGGCGAAACAGTAAAACGGTCCAAGTGCAAAGCACTTATCGGGATTTTACAATTGGAATTGGTTCGCTAGTCCTTTATCCGCCCTCCATCCAATTGGCGTATTGGGGAGAGTTTTCTGAGTTTTTAAAAAACTTTGCCCGAGTTGAAACGCATTCTCGCGCGCTAAAAAATATAGAGTTGCTAAGCAAAGGCGGAATTGGCTCGGCACCCAAAGGCGCTTGGTGGGATCTTGAGGATCCCGGGTTGCTAGCTCGTGAAATTGCCGATGATATTTTAGCAAAGTCAAAACATGAAACATTGAGCGATCGAGACAGGGCGGCCTTGATGGTCTTGGGGAGCAGTCTGGTTGAGGGGACACCTTATCTTTTTGTGGTTGGCCAGCATTTAGCATTGGCTCAAAAATGGAATGAAGCCGAAAAATTGTTCAGGCAAATGATAGCTCTTGCGCCCCAAGAAGAGGACGGCTACTTCGGCTTAGTATGGAGTTTGGCAGAACAGTTTAGATTTGTTGAGGCCGAAGATGCGTTTGACGAAATGGTAAGTCGTACCAAGGATGCAAAATTCTATTTGCGAACTGAAGGGCTGCTCCATTATTTAGGAAGAGACTACGAAGAGGCACACCGATTGTTGTCAGAGGCGATTGATAGAAACCCTAACGACAGTTGGGCTCATTACTTTAAGGCGAGTGCATTCGAGGTTACAAAAGATTATTATAAATGTGTGCAGGCTGGAAATTTGGCCAACCTTCACGCTAAGGGAGAGTTATCGCTCTTTGTCGAAAGCTTGCTGGCGAAGTGCCAGGTCTATGGATCAATTGGAACTCAAAAAACATTAGGGAAGCTTGGCGATTTAGTTGATAGGCATCCTCAAGATGTCCATCTTCGAGTTTTGTTGGTGGAGTTACTGCAGTATTCGAGTTTGCCACAAGATGCTCTAGAGAGAGTTAATGAAGGGCTAGAAAAACTACCGTATTCTCCAGATATGCATATCGCAGCTGGAGATTTGCTTTTTGCTCGCTCAAATTATCCGAAGGCTCTCGAGTATTATACGGCAGCGGCGAGGCTTGATCCGAATTCGGCAGATGGCTGGATAAAAATTGCTAAAGTAATGGAGCAAGAGCAAAAATATTTATTGGCGGCTCAAAACTATGTTTCGGCCTCAAAGGCTCAGCCGGACTATCCAGAAATTTATTTATTTGCGGCACGAGCCTTCGATAAAGCAGGAAAAGTAGACGAGGCTGCAAAGTATTATTCAGAAGAGATTGAGTATCGTCCGGAAAGCATTGCACCCTTTGTGGAGGCGGCAGAGTTTTTGTTAAAAAATAATGCCCCTCAAAAGGTGCCCGAACTTTACCAGCAATTTAAAGGAGGATACGAAAATGATCCTCGAGCCTTGATTCGTTTGGCTCAGGCATATTTTGTAATGGGAGATGTCGACTCTGCGAAAAGCTATGCCTCTAGAGCCGTTGCACAAGCACAGGACGACCCACAGATGAACTTAAAATTAGCCGTCATCTTGGATGGTGCTGGGGAATATGGGCTGGCCAAACGCTATTATTTTAAGTATTTAGAGTTATCCCCTGCTGCGAGTGATGCGGACAGTCTGAGAGAAAAACTTGGTCGGCCGCCTTACTCGAATTGATAGTCAAAATAGGGCTTAATTGGGGAAAATATAAGGAGACTGTTCCATGCTCGACTGGAGAAATATCGTTAACGATTCCGAAGGCTTTTTGAAGGCTCAAACGTCGCGTGGAATGTCGCCTGAAAAAGCACAGAAAATATTTTCGGAGATTGAAAGCTTATCCAAAAAAAGATCGGCTTCGATTAGCAAAGTAGACGATCTCAAGGCTGAGCGGAACAAAAGCTCACAGAGTGTCGGCCAACTAATGAAGGAAGGCAAGAAAGACGAGGCACAATCTCTTATGGCGAAAGCCAAGGAGTTGGGTGCTGCGATTGAAGGTTTGGAAGTTGAGGCGAAAGATTTTGAGCAAGGCTTTACTCAAATTTTAGAACTTCTTCCAAATTACCCTGACAAGTCAGTTCCTGTGGGAAAAAGTGCCGCTGAAAATAAAGAAGTTCGAAAATGGGGAGAGATTCGCAAGTTTGAATTTAATCCGAAGTCTCATGATGAATTAGGCGAGTCTCTTGGTCTTTTAGATTTTGAACGTGCTGCAAAGTTAAGTGGTGCGCGGTTTTCGATTTTACGTGGACCCTTGGCACAAATGGAGCGAGCTTTGGCGAATTTTATGCTCGATCTTCATAGGGCAAAAGGCTTTGAAGAAACGAACACGCCTTATATGGTTAATAGTGCGACCATGTATGGAATGGGACAACTTCCAAAATTTGAGGAAGATTTGTTTAAGGTTATTGCTGGCGCAGAAGATTCGTCGAATAAGGCCAATCAAAAATATTTGATTCCAACCGCGGAAGTAACGCTCACAAGTATTTTTGCAGGTGAAATTTTAAAAGAAGAAGACCTTCCTTATAATTTTATGGCCTTTTCTCCTTGTTTTAGGAGTGAGGCGGGTTCGTATGGTCGAGACACTAAGGGGCTGATCAGGCAGCATCAATTTCATAAAGTTGAAATGGTAAAATTGGTTCACCCCGATAATAGTTTTGATGAACTTGAGTCCATGGTTAGCTGTGCAGAAGATGTTCTTCGAGTTTTAAAAATTCCATTTAGAACGATGCTTCTTTGCACCGGGGATATGGGGTTTGGATCAACAAAAACATATGACATCGAAGTTTGGCTTCCTGGCAATGCGGGTGAGGGCGGAGATGGCGCTCTTGGTGCCTACAGAGAAATTTCATCTTGTTCAAACATTGGGGATTTTCAGGCACGTCGTGCACAAATTAGATTTAAGCCGTCACAAGGAAAGGGAAATCAATTTGTTCATACCTTGAATGGCTCAGGCTTAGCTGTTGGTCGCACCTTGATTGCGGTGATGGAAAATTATCAGAACAAAGATGGAAGCATCGACATTCCTGAAGCTTTGCAGCCTTACATGGGTGGCTTGAAAAAAATTACCGCGAATAGTGCGGCAAAAAAATAAAAAGATTGATCGATTTTTATGAAGCAAAAAAAATCACCTGATAGAGACTGGGCGCCCTATATGAAGCGGGCCATGGAACTTGCGCGCATCGGCGAAAGCAAGGGCGACATTCCTATTGGTGCGGTGGTTGTGAATGCGGAGGGCGACATTGTGGGCGAGGCTTATAATGAGCGCGAACTTGCCGCAGATCCAACAGCTCACGCAGAAGTTTTGGCCATTCAAAGGGCTGCTCACAAACAGGAGGCCTGGCGCCTTGTTGGGCATACGGTAGTGGTGACCCTTGAGCCATGTGTGATGTGCTCGGGTGCGCTTTCGTTATCAAGGGTTGATAGGGTAGTTTTTGGGGCGTCTGACCCAAAGGCTGGAGCCATGGGCTCGATTTATGAGATTCATGATGATCGCAGATTGAACCATGTTATTGATATCATTCCTCATGTTTTAGAGGAAGAATGTCGTGAAATGCTGGTTGGCTTTTTTAGGTCGAAGAGAAAAAAACCTTCAACAGATTCCGCCCCTTCGGACGAAAGCACTTGAAAACTCTTGTGCAGAGTGCTTATAAAGGCTCAGCGCGCACCCATAGCTCAATTGGATAGAGTACCAGACTACGAATCTGGGGGTTGTTGGTTCGATCCCAGCTGGGTGCACCATTTATATAAATCCCTCAATACTGCGTTGTGCTCCTCCTCCCCTCGTTACGTATTTTAAATACGCGCCTCGGGATCGTTGTCGCACGCCTTGTCTTGAGGGATTTATATAAATGGTGTTCCTGGTCGAGGGATCGAATGTTGTTCGATGCCACCCGCATGCGAGTCAAAGGGTGACTAAATGTCACGCTTTGATTGCTGCGGTAGGAGGTGCACCATTTTAGGGCTGCTTTTCCATTCTCTCTTCGTTTCTCACTCTTTCGGATACCCCCCGCGTATTCCTCAATCGTTCGACCTCGATATAATGGAAAATCAGCTCCTAAAATCTTTAGCGAAAATCGTTTTGCTCGTCTGGAAAAAAATACTCGTACAAATTGGTCAGGATTTATTTAACTGGCGCTCTCGTTCACCATCAATGTATGCACTTAGAGGCGCCACGATTAGCCAAAGGCTACTCAGCGGTGGGCTAAACAAATTCATCAATTGAAATTCGCGCAATGTATTGCACAAGTTTACTGGTATCCATGAAGTAGTTCGGATAACTAACCTTTAGTTTATGAAGGTCTCCTGTACTAACAAGAACTGAATTCATGTTTATGTCATCATAATGTTTTTTCTCAAGCTTCATGTAGGCGCGCTCAGCGTCTTCAAATTGGCTAACGCTGAAAGCCTCAATTGATATCGTATTGCTTTTTGAATCCAGTAGGATGAGGCTGTAATGCCCCTTGCGACCTGTTTTGGGCTTCGCAGATATGGTCTTATATATAGTCGTGTATACGCTCAATAATTCAATTACGTTCAGACGCTTGATCATTTTTTTTGTAGTATTTAGAAGCTTCTTTTTGCTGTAACTCTTGTGCTGTTATAATAAGGGTGTGTTTTCTTTTAAGGCGAATACTGAACTAAGAATTGAAAAAAAATCGAGCCATTCTTTTTCACCGTATCCAGATTTAAAAGAACTATTTTTTAACGTGCCGAAAACTTCTACTCCAGTTGCCCAAATATGCTGTAAGTGTGAGCGGGCCTGAATTTCTATAAATACATCGGGAGTTCTTTTGACTTTATAAACTAAGTGCATGCTCCTATAGCCATCTTTTTTGGGCTTAGAAATATAATCGTCTAACGAAGTTAATGAGTGCCTTTTTTTTGATGAAGTATATAGGTCGATTAATGAGTGAACTTCATTTGAACTGTTGAAAATTGCTCTTAATCCTCCAATGTCTTGCATGGCGGAAAGTCTCATTGTTTTATGGGTTCTAAGTTTTAATAAAATAGATGGAGTTCTTTTCAGCCTTTGGGCAACAATGGCGCTATCATCACTACAAATTTTCTTTATCCTTGCCCTAAGAACCTTGGCGAAGCTGTCTAAAGACCTTGCATGATATGCTCTCCAATTTGACAGTACTTTGAGGGACGGCTCAACATCAATGGGACTTGAATTTTTCAGCCTCAAGAGATCACCGGCTCTATCAACCCAAGTCTTGCTGTATTTTAGTTTTACGAGCTTCATTTGGATAAAATAGCATACTTTTTGGAAGTTAAGTCCTCGTAAGTATTTGAAAAGACATGGTGGTGGTGTTTTTTTCCCTATACAAAGGCTCGAAAACCTAGCCTTCGGCTTATGCCGGATATCAAGTATACCGGGATATACAGGTATGCCTGATATCCAGAATAAAAATCAAAAAATCTTGGATTCCTGAATGTTGGATTTAAGGAGTTTGTAAATGTAGGCACCCAACTTATCTGCTTACTTGCGGCGGATTATCTGCGAAGAGAACACTCGATTTGTGGAATGAGTGGTGTCGTCTTTTTCAATGCGAAACGATGGGTAAACCGCTTCTTCGTTCTCGGGTACGTCTAGTTCGAGCGTTTTAAGCGCGACTTCAGAGGTGGAATCTGATTCTTCGGCAACAACTGGGGTAGCTTCTTCCGGGTCCTCATCCATCCCACTTTCTATAGTTTGATAAGTGGCCTTAGGAGTTTCGGAAGATTCATCCGAAATCACTTCTTCCTGCGCAATGATTTCTTCGAGGGTGCTCTTGGTGGCCGCTACTTCACATTTGTTTTCATAGGAATCTTCATGCATGTAACAAGTGGGACTTGAAAAAGCTAAGCCGTAATTTGTCCAAGTAGTAGTTCCAACAACGCGAACCTTAATTGAGTTGTTGCAATGGTCTTTGCGTTCAGCATGCGCGTGCAAAAGAGCCGCGTCGCAATTGCTTGCAAACTGTTGAACGAAAATAGGATTGCCTGTCTCTGCATCGGTAAATGCAAAGTAATTGTTGGCAGCAACAAGTCCTGCGATGGCGACTGTCACTTCGCCGGCTAGAGCTGTTTGGCTGCTAAGGCATATTGCAATTGCTAAAAATAATTTTTTCATTTTATTTCCCCTCCCCTAAAGAATAAACAACAAAGCTGTAGAGAATGTGGAGAGCTGGGGGGGTGAATTGTGAAGTTTAGGTTAAGAAATTTACAATCTAACAGCGATAGCCATCACCCAAAAGTTGGTTTTGGCAGAATCCAAGAGATGGAGAAGACATCAAAGTCGACATAATTGCCGACATTTAAAGTGTTCCAACCACCTAAGTTTTGGTTGAAGAAGTTTGCGCTGGCAAACACCTGGCCCATATTGACCACCTGGGAGGAATCCCATGAACTGATATCACCTCACTAGTTAAATCTGGCGTGCCCTCATCATATGGTAGGTTATTGGTACGAAATAAAAATAAAGGGACTTATTTTTGTCCCGAGTGTGTTTTATTCCCTGTGACGTGAGTTTCGGGGACAACGTTTGCTGGCTTTTGGCCGGGAGCGGCGTAGGAATAGATGATTCTTGAATCAAGTGACTTCGGAGCACCAAAAAACTTAGTATCAACATGCTTTGGCTGAAAACCGACATTGGCTTCAACTAAATTATTTTTTGCAGTAACTCTGCTATTCATCTCATCTGTTCTAAGAGTTTCTGATGCGTTTCTTAGTTCACCAAAAGAAATTTGCCGATCACCATTCGCATCATAGCGTTCGGGATGCATTCTTACTTGGTTCATAAAATCATTCATTGTTGTGCCGGTAGAAGCATAGCCCGACATGGTCGCTTGATCAGGCGCCCCGGTAATTAAGGAGGCTTCCACTCCCATGCTTCTTAGTTTTCCCATGTCTTTGCAGATGCCGCCCGAGTGACATGAGGCGACGGTGCCGTAAATTTGATTGATGCCAGCATCGTGAAGAGAGGCGGCAAGCTCGTCAAAGCTTATAAAGTTTCCGCGAAATTCAGGATGGTTGACGTCAACCACTAAGTTTTTTACTTTTTTTCCATTAACTTGTATGTGCTCTTGATTGTGTTTGCTGTCGACGTAGAGGGTATCAGTTTTGCCTGCGTTGTTTGAAGGTAAATTAAAATACCATTTCCCATCTGTTCCTAAAATTCCATGGCCAGCCATGTTCAAATTAACCGCATGTTTGCCAGAGGGAATACTTTTACTTAGGTTTTTTAAAAAGTTACTTTTTCTCGCTTGAGGATCTGTGACCTTTAAATCTTTCATGTACTTTGCATCGTCCCAGACAATTCGTTCATCCGTACGAGATTCTTCCCGCATGACCTCAAGCCGTTTTTTATCAACCGCAAGAATGTCGCTTTGATCGGGTGAGGGATCATTTTTTCCACTAGAGGAAAAGATCAGATCAAGATTAACGACGTCTAGTGGAATAGCCTTTGGTGCTTCGGCATTAGAAAATGAGCTGGTGATAGTGAAGCCTAATATGAAAATGAGAAGAAAAGTTTTTTGAGACATCTTCATATAACTTTAATAAAGATTGAGGAACAAAACGAGTTAAGTTTTGGTTAAGGAAAGGTTGGGGGCGCAATTTCCTTAATTAATCCTTAATTGGGCCTTTTATTTTGGATTTTTTTGTTTGGCTCAAAGGCGTAGTCTGAAGATAGAGGGCATATGCTCTTGGGGGTCTTATGTCTAGAACGTTTGTTGAAACATTTTATTTACGTAAATTAAAATCCGAATCAGGCTTTGGTATCGCTAGTGTCTTGATTGCCGCTGCCATGCTCGCAGTAATAACTTTAGCTATCAGTAAAGTTATTACAAATGGGCAGCAAGGGCAAAAGGCGGTTAGTGATTCCGTAGAGTTTAGTATTTTGAAGTCGAATATCCAAAAAATTGTAGACAATCAATTGCTTTGCTCAACGGCCTTTCAGACAAAAATTGCTCCAATTACAAATCTAACCGTTTTAAATAATGGAATTGGTACCGTTACTCCCGTCGGACAGATTAGGCTGGGGACTCTACCGGTTGCTAGCCAAGGAATGGAAATTTCGCCGGGGCTACAAATTTCAAAGTTAGAAATGCGGCAGCTTACTGGTGGCGTTGCGGCAGGAGGAGGGTTTCAGTTTCAGGTTGCTTTAATCCTTGAGGCCACGAAAGAAAAAGGTGGTTATGGCGGGAATATTTTATCCAATGACCGCAACAACAACTTTTTTATGCTGAATATTCAAACCGACAATACAAATAAAATTGAAAGCTGTGTCTCGAAAACACTTCCCCTGAACTGTCCTGCTGGCCGCCCCCTGATTGCGGGGGCCGATCCTGGAACTTTTGATTGTGGAAATTTTCCACCACCCCCTCCTCCGCCAATTGCGAGCTGTGGCGCTGGACAATATGTTATAAAAAATGCCGGCGGCGCTATAACCTGTGCGGCAATCGTTGTTCCCCCCACGGTGCCTCCTCCACCTGCGCCCCCGACATGTCGGATCGCAACAGCTGGAACTGGGGCATGCACGTCAAACGGTGTAGGAGGGCTCGCATGTCCATCAACCGTTTCATGCCTTGCTACGGAGAAAGCAATGGGGGGCGGAACATCGTGTGTTTCCGGAATATTATTATATAGCAATCCTGCCGCAAATGGGTGGCAGGGAGGATGCTGGGCTCAGGCGTCTCCTGCGCCTCAAGTTGGAACGCCTGGGACCCTTAGTGCTTCTTCATGGGCTAACTGCTGCACTTTCAATTAACTAGATTCATAATAAAAAACCCGCTTCGCCTTTTGAGGGGCAAAGCGGGTTTTTAGTATTTAGCTACAACTTTGGTGAGATGCTTATTTGCCACTTAGGACAAAGTATCCACCCTCATTGCGTCGGTCGTCTCTGCGGTCATCGCGACCACCTCGACCAGGTCCTCCGTGGCCGGGACCACCGGGTCCGCCTCGACCACCATTGCGTGATTCCATTGACGACGCTGTGATTTTTACTCTACGAATGTGTCGCTCTTGGAACCCGCGTAAGTCAATCGACAGGGTTTGGTTTTCGCCAACAAAGCCACCGCGTACACGTTGGACGCCACCATTGCCAAATTCGATTTCAACATCTTGGATTCGGATGTCGGCATCCTCTGCAGTAAGCAACAGGGTGTCGTAGTCACCAGATCGAACTCCAACCATGACAACTTCAGTTGAGAAATATCGGGTTGCAAAAGCTCGAGTTTGTCCAAGTTCAATACGACCGCCTCGGCCACCTTCTTCGAAAGTGCGAGAAGTTCTGATAAGGTCAATGATTGTTTGTCGACCTTGCATCATTGCTCGCATTTTTTCTCTATGAGGTGCTCTACGATCGGTAAGTGTTTGAATGATCTGACGGGCTTCACGAATGGCGTTATTGAGCTGTCTATCGCCTTGATAATCATTAAGCTCATCAATCGCGTTTTGAAGAAGTCGAACAGCGCGCATCATGTTGTCATCTTGAACGGCTTCTTGTGCGTTGTTCACCATTTGAATGACTTCTTTCAAGTCTTCGCGAACATCAGCTTTGTTGTCCATGAGTCTGTTGATCAAACGAAGAGCTTGCGTTCCACTGGACTCAACAATTTGAATTTGCCGAAACTTATTGGCGTAGCGAGCATCAAGCGCGTCGATGGCATCATCTAATACTGTTGCCAATTGTCGCTTTATGGGAGAGGGCCGAAGGTCAGTGATGTCTTGCCGGGCAAACTCCAATTTTTGTTGTGATTGCCTGAGTAGCATGGTGCCGGGCATTCGGAATTTGGCTTGTTGCGCGAGGCTGACGGCGTCTTGTACGAGCTGTTTGTCGTATCGAAGGTTGGCTGCCATGGCGTGGGAAGAGGCCAAGATAGCGAGAGTGGCGATGGGGGTGATGAATTTTTTTAACATATTAAAATCCTCCTTGGGGGCTTTCTTAAGCTCCGTAGTAGCGTTTTGGGGGGATTTTTATCAACTTAAATGACCTTACATTGTGTAATAAAATCAGTGATTTGTGGCGATTTTGCGCAAATTAAGTGCGTAGACGCAATAAAATCATGGCCTTAGGCTTGGGAGGTTTTGTGCGATGCGGAAGAAAATTTTTAGGTGCTTAAACGCTTTTGTCTGATGCTTTGGCTTCGGGGCCGATTTCAACCCAGCGCTTTTGTCCAAGAGCATCGCGCACTCTGACGAAAGCTTTTCCATTTGGAGACTCGGAAAGCGCCTTTGCGCGAATTCTATTTTGTAAATTAGGCGGAGGAGGAAGGGCAACGGCCCTCTTTTTCTCTTCGAGCCGAGTTTTGGGCACAGGCATTCGCTTTTTTTCGTTCGCTGCTGCAGGAGCTTTTTGGCTAAGCGTAGATTTGGTGGCTACGAGTTTCTCGGCACGTTTATTATTGGTAAAGGTTTCATGTGCAGCAAGCATTTTTTCATTCGTAACTTTTGAAAGTGAATCCGTATGTAAGCGTGTGTCACTGATCATGGAAATGACTTCAATGTTTTGAGGAAGCACATTATTTTTGTTTTGTTCAAATAGTTTGTTTGCTCTAGCCAATGATTTTTCTAAATACTCTTTTGAATCTTTGATGGCAGTTTTGCCGCCGTGGAAGTAGGCAGATATTGCAAAATCATGAGCGCTCAGTTTTTCAACTTGAGAGAAGGCAGCTTTTGCCTTTGTAAGATTTAAGATGCCGGCGTTTAAGCTATTGCAATCAAGAATAAAATGAAGCGTCTGTTCGGTAGTAAAGAAAATTTGCAATGACGAATCTTTGTTGGCCTCAACCAAGGTGCTGCAAAAGTTTTTTGCTAGTGTGGAGTTTGAAAATTTTGCAGAGGCTATGAACCAAGCACGAGGAGCTTCGTCTCTGTCTATGGGGGTGCTTTCTTCCCATGACTTTAAGGTCGCGCTGAAGCGGTGCCAGGTGGCGATGCGATTTGTCTCGTCTAGCCAATCAACAGAAAACAATGATTCAAGGGCCGAGCCATTTTTAAGTGAGGCATCTATTTTTGCGCGAATGAGAGAATCAGTGTTAGAGAAAGATTTAGCTGTTCCAAGATCAAGGCGGCCCGAGTTAAGCTTGCTGAGAACGTTTCCAAGCCAGGTGGCCGATGCTTGTCTTTTGTTTTCGACCGCAAGCAAAAAGCTAAACAACAAAACAAAACTTCCAAAGAGCGATGCCGCAATGAAAAATAGTGATTTCTGAAATTGCGACCACAGTGAAGCAAGTGGGCTAAAGCTTACGAGGACAAGGTTGGAGTGTCTGACCGCGCTTGATAGTACGGTAAACTTTGGACGACGAACAAACTGGCGCCAAGAATAGTCGGCACTTAAAGTTGCTGAGTCATAATTTTCAAGAAATTGTGGTTTGGGACGAATGTTTTCGACAAATTGTGCGTTTGAGGCTGCAAGCATCGCGATTCTTCGGTTGCTCTTGGCGTATGAAACTGGCGCAAGGTCTTTAGTTATAATGATGTACTTTGACTGAGCGCTAGATTCCAATATTTTTTGGAAAGCGAGGCCTTCTTCTGCCGAGATTGTAATGGGCTGATTGAGTAATGCCGTATGTTTTGCGTTGAGGCCTTTTTCTGATGGATAAAATTTGAATTCACCCACTGTAAGCTGTCCTGTTTTTGTTGCAATTTGGCCTTCAAGATCTTCGATGTCGCGATTGATTAAATTGGTTTTGCTCTCGTGCTCGATGGATTGCAGCTTAGAGGATTCCTTGAGTCCAGATTCAACGGCGTGTGCCCAATAGACTAAGGCCCCCACGGCTAGCGGACTAAGCAAGGCTATTGATAACCCAGCTGCTTTCATGATTTTTCTTTTTTCTTTTATCAACGTCATAAGGAAATCCATCTCCTTTGTTAAGTTTCGGATTGTTGCGCGCGAAACTTAAGCCGGTACTAATTTCAGGGGTGCAAAGTTCTATAAATGGGCAAATATCGACAATTCCTTGACGATATTTGCAGGCCATGCGTGACTTGATGCGACCAAGCGTGATTTAGCGAAAGGTGGCGTAAAGCGCTAAGCAGGGTTAGCGCAGCTCGTGCACGCCTTCGTTGCCCGCATCGCCAACATAACAGCGCTCGTTGACGGGAACGCCGGTTACGGAGCTCGGAGTAGTTTGCGGATTGTTGCAATGGAAGGCGCCCGACATAACGGCTTTTGGGAGAGAAAGTTTTGAAGTCTGACCTGAAGCTAAGTCTAAGCTCCAAATAGATGGCGAACCCGTCTCTGTAAAGTGGAACATGTTGCTTCCGGGATTGGAGTTTGTGTACTTTGCTGGGAACAAATGAGCTGAGTGCCATTGGTCCACGTTACTTTGAGGGCTAAGTGGAGGAATAAGGCTAAAGCGGATGCAGTCGGAATCTCCTAGACCAAGAGTTGTGCAGGTGGATGCCGCGCTGGCTGCGTTCTCAGAAAAGCTTGCCATTCCAGTGCCAATGTTGATCGTTAAGTCGCCCCATCGAAGCGCTCCATCTATGCTCATTAATAAAATTCGTCGAACATTTGCGTTTGAGCAGTCTGATGCTCCACATTGCGCAATCCAAACCCACTCGTACCCAGAAACTCCTGGCACGGGTCGTGGGGTTCCGTCTGCCACAATCATATTTAAGGTCTTAGTTCCCCCAGAATCCAAGACTGCAAGTAACCATGAAGAATCTTCTAGGCCAGTATTTGTAATGCCTCCAACAATGGAGTGGACACCAGGAATTGAGTAGGTGGGAGAATCGTAACTACCTAAGTTAAGGACGCCTTGGCCTGGCGAAGAGGCAAAGTTAAGAACGGCCATTTCAGAGCCCCAAGAAAATGAAATCTTTTTCTCACTTTTGTAAGAATACGATTTGCCAAAAATTGCCTGCGTTGTTTGGCTATAGCCAAATTGTGAAGCGCTAGGCTGCCAGGGATTTGTGAGCCCTGGTGATAAAGTAAAGTTCCAGTATAAATTGGGAGTACAGGCCGTTCCCCATGAAGCTGCGGTCCATCCCGGAGTTTCTGGATCTGGGTCGATATAGCAATCTTGGTCGCCAAGGCCGTATATAGGAATAGACGTGAAATTTAAGAAACTAGAATAGGGTTTGTTTCCGGAGGCATTGATGGATCTGGACGACAATGCCGCAGCACCTAAGCTAGTTTTAAATGGCGTGATTAAACTTGGTGCTTCGGAGTTTCCGTAGCGAAGAGTCCACGCGTTTGTGGTGCCGGCCTTTCCTTTCTTAGAGGTTGTAGCTGTAAGCATAACAATCGGTTCGCTAGAATTGCTTGGGATAAAACTTTTAATATGCAAAGGAGAGTAAATAGTGCCTGAAGTATTGTTGGTCTGTGTATCGAGCCTTGCAAAACCAAGGCCTGTATTGAGGTTGTTTTCGATAGGTAAAGGGAACAGGCGAGTATTTTTAACAAAGATGTTCTGTTTTACAAAATGATTGCCGGGCTTTCCGTCTTGGAGCTCGAGTATGCTTCCGGTCCTAACGGAAACACTTACAGAGTTAAAGCCAGACTTAAGAAAGTCTGTAGTTAAAATGATATCTGTTTGATCCGAAAGAACGGGTTCTCCGTTAATCCACCAGGTTATAGATGGCTCATAGTCTGGGTTGAGCCCGTATTTGAAATCGTCGAGGCCAGCGGGGTCATTGCCATTGTAAGTTAAATAGAAATGCAAGGAATCGCCTTCGCTGATAACAGGCGAAGTGTTTGCAAGTTCATTGCGAAGGTCAAAAAGTTTAGAGTCATAACGTGGCGCCGAATCTGGAGCATACCCTAAGTCTGTCGATTTTAAGAAATATTGGATATCGGAGGAATGTCCTACGCGATATTTAATTTTGAAAACGTCCGATCCGACTTTGGCAGTGACCGTAAATGAATTGCTGCGAGACTCGCCGGCCACAAGTGTTTTGTACCATCTAAAATTAGGCTTCCATCGTACGACACAACCGGCAACGTTTGGAAGCAATGCTTTGGCACCAGTTTCATGAGCAGTATAAGCGTCTGATGGCCTTAAGATATTGTTTCCAGGATAATTAATGTTTGGATCAATATTAACTATTTCTGGCAAATCGTCGGCTTGAAAGAAATTTGCTCCAGATTTGTAAATGAGTTGCGGGAAATCTGTAGGATCCTCGAAATAGCACGTCACGGGAAGACGTTTTGGATTGTAGAAGGTTAGGGGCTCTACAAACATTTGATTTTCGTACATTCTAATGTCTTTTATAAATTGTCCCGCTGATGCAACAGTAAGTGCACCTGTTTGGTTCATCAATTCTGGGGGCGCATTAAGATTGGCAATCAATGTTATGGCCTGAAGAGGTGCATTTTGGACATATTCTTTTTTGTGGTGACGATCTTCGTACTGTTTGGGGGTTCCGGCATCATCCCAGTCATCCGTGGTAGAGATTTTCCACCATACTATATCTTGAACTGAAAAATTAACTCCAAAAGTCTCTGTGTTTCTAAGTTCGGGGGTGTCCCAATATACTAATGGTACGGTAATGCTGTTATCTACTTTGCTGAGACTGGTAGTACATTTTGCTCCTACATTGTCGTTAGAGTAAATCAGATCGCCAGGCAAGAGCTGTTCAGCCTGTAAATCAACTATGTCATTTATCCCGCTTGTATCACAGGTGACATAAGCCTTGTTAGTCGTGGCACCATCAAAATAGACTTTGTAGCCATCGCCTGCGTCCACGTCTGTGAAGCTAAAGCTAAAGTTTTTTGGAGCAAAAGTGCTTCCGCTATAGTTGGGCAACGGAGCACTGGCCACGATGGGGGCGTTGTTTATGTCCCAAACTTCTAGATTGAATTCAAAAATTGCATCATCGGAAGATCCTGTGCCCGTCACGGAATCGCTCACAGAAAATTGCATATTTAGTTTCTTATAAGGATCGGCCCGGTCAATATGAGAATCTTTTCCAAAATATTTAACCTGAGCAGTTTGAAAATTTGGACTTTGTGGGTTGAGAGGCGTAACTCCGGAGGACACGGTAGGCGACGTGATTTCTTTCCAGTTAGATAATATTTGCAAACTTGTGGTAGATAAGTTGGGGTCGAAGACGTTCATGTTGAAATAGTATCTGCCACCTTCATAAATTCTACTTAATTCAAGCGGATTTTTGCCTTCAATTGCTGCTTGAGTAAGGTCAAATTTTGCGACTAAAAGATTTGTACTATTGGTAGCATTTTGCCCTCCAATAAAATCTCTAATACCTTCGGGCCCGCCACTACTGTCTAGCACTCCATCGTGATCGCCGGCAGGTATTGTGGCACCAGGGTTTGTAGCGCCACCGGAGCTTAGGCAGGTACTTGGAGCTAGCGGTGAAGAAATACAGGGTGGCAAGTTTTGCTCTAAGAACAGAAAGGAAAGATTGCCAGACCAGGTACTTAGATCATCGACCTTGTCCTTCCACTCTAAGGAGCGGGAGCCTGTGATATCAATATCAAACTCGTAGTTAGAAGTATGGGTAACGTTTTGGCGGTTTATTTTTCTTTTCTGAGCTGCAGATGATGCGTAAGTAAAGTTAAAGCTCTTTTTGAGGCTCGGGTGAAACAGTTGCCTATAGTAATCAACACCTGTCGTGTATTTTATTTGAGCATTGGAGTCTTTGGACCCGTTTGTAAAAGCTGGCAGCGTCCACTTTAAGGAATATTGTCCCGATGGCTGGCGCAAAATTTTAGGAATATATTTTCCATCAGTTGTTGTAGGCGTATGTTTGTTGTATTCGCTCCACCCTGTGGCGCTGGTGTTCATGTCAAACTTAAATTCAGGTGGAGACAATAGGCCTTCGTCCAAAACAGATGATAGCGAAATTCCACTTGGAGCAACGGCATTGGTGGTTAAGGCTGTTGCGGATTGAATGTTTAAAATGTTTCGACTCATGTTGTCTGTCGCAGACGGTGGTGGAGTGGGGAAGGTGATAGCAAACAAGGGGGACGCCCTGTCCCATTCATTGGCGGAATAGTTAGCTTTTGCTAAAGTGCAATCTTCATTTGGAAGAACGACCTCATCAGATAAACTTAAGTACGCTGAGAACGAAGAAGGACATGTTCCGGCTGTAGTCGTTACTTTTTCTGGATTTCTAAAAGCCTTCCATTCAAAGGGAGCCATGGTGGCATCAATTCCGTCAAAGACAACAAGTGCGCCTGTTACACTCGCGACAGCCTCGTGAGAAAACAAAGATACTTTGCTGTCAGAAGGACCACCGCTTATTTGTCCCCACTCAATCGAGGCCATTCCGTATCCATAGTAGTAGCCCCATTCCGGATATTTTTCGTCAAAAATTTCTGCGGGATCTGGCCCGTAATCATCGGGACGACCTTTGTTCGCAAACGAATGTTGATTTGGGGCATTGCTGGGATAATTGTTTCCCGATGTTTCAAGTGCATATAGATTGGTGAAATCAAACGTAAGGTTCTGCCCAATTTCATCTAGCGGTGTGTCGGATTTTAGATTTGAGGGGAATGACGTCCCGGTTTTCAAACAGACAAAACGCATTCGAGTTTCTGGGCCGGGATCTGTTGCGGTTTGGGCAATATAGGCCCCCTCATAATAAATATAAGTTCGGCAAAGGGTGTCAGTTCCGCCGGAGGCGGTAAGATGCCCAGTTACAAGACTGGCATCTTTAATTTTAAAATCTGCGACATGGCTGGCCCCATTTCCGGCTGGAGTTGGATTATCTACTAAAAACCGATCAAAGGAACTTGGGTCAGTGAGGCTTCCGGCCATTGTTCCCGTCAGAAGAACCAGTTGATTTTGCAAGTTGGGATTTCCGGGTGAGGGTTTGGCAACAGCGATTTGGAAAAATGTCTCGTCCGAATAGCTAACGCCACCGGCTTGGTCAGCCCCCGAATCTTTAATCCTAAAAAGACTTGGACGCTTAAAGTCGTCGGCAATGACTGTGCTTAAATCGGACTCTTGAACAATGGCGTTAAGGGGCATCGATGGAACAATTTTAAAATTAACAGCATGGTCTGCGGAAGTATTTTGTTCCAGACATCCAGCGCCAGGAATTGCAAGATCTAAGCAACTAGCTTTTAGTGCAGGAGTGTTTGCGGCTCGCCTTAGGAAGGCACCAGCGGGGACACGTAAGGCTCCCGCAACGCCATCAACTTCATTGGGCACAAATAAATCAGTATCCGTCCAGTCTGGCTCGGTGACCGGATTAACGAGACGTCGTCGACCTGTCTTGGTGTCGGTTTTGGTTAGAAAGAAAACTGAAACGTCGTTGTCACGATAGGCCTCGACATCAGAAATCATGTTATTGGAGGTTGTGGAGCTTCTTGTTTCCGGCAGCCAGTAAGACTGGAGATAGGTGTCTGAAGTGATATATCTAAAATTGTTTGGTGGGGTGGTGTCTAAGGCAACGGGATCTTGATATCTGTAATTTCCACCGATTGATTGGCCCGTGAATAAATATTGACCTTCGAACAGGTAAATATTCGGCCAGCTATAAATATAGGGATTGTATGTCCAGGCTTTGATGTCGGCACCGACTCTGACAGTCTTGCTCACATAGGTTGCTGCGTCTGTTGGAGTTGTCTTCAGCTGTTCCTGTGCAAAATCAATTTCTAAAATATATTCTCCATCCTGTAGAGGTTGCCACGAAACTAAAAACTCATTTTTACTAAGTTTTCCGACACCCGCAACAAAGCTAAAAGTATGAAAACCTGTTTCTGGATAAACAGGTTCGACTTCGCCAGTCTTAGCGTTTGGTGCCCAGATATGTAGTTTCTTGAACTGGGCAGATGTTACCCAAGCATTGGATGCATTTTTTCTGTAAATGCGAGTTGCAGTTACTTTTGGTGCGGGCGGTACTTCTTCATGTGTTGCAAACTTTGTGTAGTCGCTATCAAAGGCAACTTTGTACGAAAGCACGGCGCCACTTCCGCCAACTAAGCGTTCTCTCTCTCCAGAGTTGCCCACAAGTTCATAGGCGGCCTTGTTTGACCCAGAAGGGTCTAGCGTTGCGGAAGGTGCAACGGAGCTAAAATCAACAGGAATTTCGTCGGGAGAGTTTCCTATTATGTAGTTTGGTGTGTCCGATCTGCTATCTCCGTAAACACCTCCAGCATAGGACATGTGAACTGTGACATAGCGAGGGTACGAAGTGGTGTTGTATTTGATGTCATTCGTTCCAGCCGGTGCACATATTGCTCCAGTACAAACAGCACGTGTTTGGTCATATAAATTGGGATAATCGGAGTCGTCGGGGCCCGGTTCTAGTCTTGAGCAGGTCATCGCCAAAGTATTCATTTGAGAGCGAAGTCCGTAGCGGCACCAGCGATAATTGTTGCCGTAAGCGGCGCTCAACTTGATTCGTCTCGTAGACGGCGAAATTTGGTTTCCGTTAAAGTCATAAAACCCGTCGCCACCTGGAACGGGATAGGAGCTTTCTGGCAAAAGAATTCGTAGGGGCACCGAGCGAAGCTTGTTGTAAAAGGTTGAGAAAACAGACGAGTAATAATAGTAGCTCACCTGAGTTGCAGAGCCGCCTGGAGTTAGATAGCTCCCGTCATCTACACCCCAAATTAAATAATTGTTCGAATAGGTAGGATAAACATTTGGAACAGCTCCACCAGGACCGCTTTTGATCAGGTCTTGATGTTGGTCTTCGGCTAGAAAGCCATCAAAGCCGGGGCCAAATTGTAGGTAGTCGCTACTGCTTTTTGCGTCAGCAAAATTGTTGTCGGCGTTATCGGCACACTTTAATCTAAAGTTTGAATCTGGAAGAGCCGTGTGAGCTTTGTCTTTTTCGAGTTGAGCAGGATTTGCGTTGTCGAAAGGATACTCGGGACTAGGCACTCTTATGCCCGAAGCACTTCGGTCAAAAAAGAAATCTGCAATGCAGTAGGTTGGAGTTATTGACGAGGCCGAGAAACCCTGTGGAATTTTAATGGCAAAAAAGTTTTCTGAATTTTCCAAGACCTCATAGTCAAGAACCCTTGCGTTTTTGCTGTTGGGAACTTTTGCAAGACGTGTGTCCTGATCATATAGCAGCGAGCAATCCTTATTGTCGACACAGCTACCATTTGGGTCGGCGATTACAATTTTTCCAAAAGATTGATCCGGCGCTTTGTCTAAGAAGCGAATAAAGGGACTCCCGTTAAAGACTCCAAAGCTAGATGGGCTTGCTGCATTTTCAAGTGACCATCTAAAATGTTGCCACCAAAAGCGCCTTGAAAATTGAGAAGGACCCCTAAACCTTATTCTTTTTACGCTACCGTGCGCCTCCCAAGAGTTGCTCCCAAGATTTTGCTCGTAAGGATTTAAAATGCTGTATCGAGGATAGGCCGTTCGTCTAGAAAAGTAATCGTATTTTTTGGGAACATTGGGAGCTGGGTCGCCAGGTAGCTTTGGATAATTTGAGTTTGTGGCTTGAAAGCGCCCTTCGGTGACTCCAGGAAATGTATAATGAAATGGAATAGAAATTTTTGCTAAACTTAGGGGAATCTCAGGTTTGACTTCGGTACTGTCGTGAATTTCAAAAGATAGAACTTTGGACGCAGTAGTTCCTATTTCGTCAACGGCATTGAAGGCATAAGTAAATGTGGGATTTTTTTGAAACTGCGCCCTAGTCGGGCGAATAGTTACTAAGATTTTCTTTGCGTGAGGACTAATGCTTGAAGCTAACTGTCCCTCAATTGGTGCACAGTGGGGATTTCCCGACTCTCCAACGCCATCGGGACATTTATACTCAAAGTGCCATTCGCCATCGCGGTAAAAATTTGTAGGGTATCTTCCGAAGCCGCAGTTTAATTTTAAATTAAATAGTGAACGGTAACCATCGTGCTGAGCGTGACATTTAACTATTGTTTTTTCTAGAGCATAGGGTGAAAAAACTTCTAAACCTTCTGTTTCTGAGCCAAACTCAATTTGCAAATGTTGATTTAAAGAAGAATTGTCTAGCTTTGCGTATTTGTACGAAATCGGAACTTCTTGCGGCTCGGCATCGGCGCCGGGATTGGGTTTAATCCAGACTTCGGCGCGCTGACCCCCTGGTAAAAAAACAATCTTCTGCGGACCAGAATCTTTAGCATCAATCCCTCTAAAGGTTTCGCCTTCTAGATAGGGGTTACCTGTCTCTGGAAAATCATCAAATCTTGAAAGGTCACGAATGCTTTTATTTAGTTCAAAAGTTCCAGCAAATTTGTCGAGAGCTCCAAATGAAGTTGTCTGTGAATGTAAAAAAAGGTTTTCGGGCCTATTTGAAGAAGGCAAAAAGGAAATATCGTCGTTGTCTGCGTCGTCGAAAGTAAAAGATAGGGTGGTGATTTGTCCCACCTGAAGATGGACTGTTGTTGGTGGCGGGCCCAGAACTAGATACGGCGGCCGGTTGGAATTGTTTATTCGAATTTTATATTGATAGGGTTTGCTTTCGGCTCCATCACATAAGGAGAGCTTTACGGGAAATTCTGCAGAAATATCACCCGAGGAAACGTCATAGTCGCCACGAAACCGGAGACTAGTTAATGGCCTTAAAAGAGTGGGGGTATCAATTCTATTTTCGCGAATTTCGCTTGGGTCAATTTTCGTTAGTGAGCTTACAGGCTTTCCATCAAGAGTGGACCACTGACTGACAAAAATATCTCCGTCTGCGTCTCTAAGTGTCACTTCGATGCTGCCGTCAGTTTCCTCGGAAAGGTTAACTAAAGTTTCTAGTGCCGAAGGGCTTGGAAACGGAAATCCGGCGATAACATACGGAGCTGCATTGTTTTGTACAAGCTCTCTCTCTTGGTCTACTGTTAATTTGTATCTAGATCTTAGATCCTGGAAATCTTCGGAGCTTAGAAAAGCATTATTATAGGCCCTTTTCGCTTCACTTGGCCTAAGAGAAACATTTGTCTTTTTTAAACAGCTTCCCGCGCCGGCTTTTCTAAAATTCTCAAGAACTTCTATAATTTCTTCACGAGATTCGGGTTCGCGGCGCAAAATTTCAGAAAAGAATTCGACGGTTCGTTGTGTCGACAAGTCTAATTTAATTGGATTTGAAATCATAAAGCCAGAGAGTTCCAGATCCGAACCTGCTCCATCACTTAGTTTTGCTTTGGCAACATTCAAATATGAATATTCTTCGCCGCGACTATATTTAAACTCAAAGGAGCTTCCATCCGTTTTCAATCTGCCAGGCATGGGAACTTTATTTGAACTCGATGGAAAAACAGCTACCTCACTCAATTTTCCAGTTGCGCCAAAAAGGTCTGGGCCCGTTTCAATTTTTATGGCATCGCCAGGCTTTACAACAAGCGCGGCTTCTTCGACGTTAGAGCCCCCATTGAAACAAGCGCCAACAGAAAGAGTCATTAGAATGAGAGCAGAGTAACTTCGCAGACGTGCAGCAGTGGTTAGTACCATACCATCAAGCCTCCCAAGTGGTCATAAGTGTCTTTATAGATATTAGGAACCCCACGGCGAGGTGCGAGAATAAAATCCGAACTTTTGATGTCTAAGTCTTGGCTCGAGCTGTTTCGGGTTCCAACGTCCACAAACTTATAGCGACTTCTGCCGACACCTTTAAATTCATCTCTAAAGGGTTTGATAGTGAGCCCGCCACCGGCTGTCCAAAACTGACTTTCTGCAAAGACAAAGCTTGTCACAAATTCTGGACTAAAGAGGAGGGGGGTACAACGTGCACTATCGCAGTTGGCAGCCACACTTGGGCTGGTGCTTGAGTAAAAGCTTCCACTTGAGTAGCCGGCACTAAGATGGCTGATCGAAGATGCTCCACCAAAGTAAACGAGGGCTGCTCCTACGTTGTCTCGCCCGTTGATGGAATAGTTTGGCATGGGGACTAGTAAGTCTGCGTAGGGGTCGCCGTTAGAGCTTCCTGCGGCATCGACGTATTCTCCAAATCGTTTGCCCCTATTCTGCTCGTCAATAGAGTCGGGTCGCAACAAAATAGCTCGCCGAATTTCTGGATTGTTGCCTGTCGAAGAGTATTGTCCGCAAGGACCTCGAGAAGTATTGTCTTGAGTTCCGGGTCTATCGCAAACGTTATATTTAATAAATTTTGCGTTGTGGTCTCCGACAAGAGTCGTCAATGCGGCCTGAGAAGGATCTGTAAGGGCAGGATTTGTTAAATCATAATTTCCAGTTAAATTAGATTGTTCGGTTCCTAGAACCAATAGCACGCCGCCTTGATTGGCAATGCCATTTGCTTGCGCTTTGCCAACTAAACTCGGAGCTCCTAGCGCAAAATCAGCGCCTCCCGTAGCGTTGACCTGACCCAGTCCGGAGGAAGCGGCACCAAGCATAGATGCCACTAGCTCTCCTTGATTGGTAAGTGTCGCGGGAGTTGCTGATGAGTCCATGGAAAATCTAGCAACAATGCTATTGCCCGTGATTCCATTAGAATTGTTTTTTAATCCGTTGGCACCGCCTCTAAAAATTACAATGGCATCTTTGCGATCGGTAGATCTTGGAAGTGGAACAATTAAATCATCGTAGCCATCATTGTCGATGTCGCCAGCGCTAACACACAATTCACCAAAACGATCTTTGATGTACTGATAGTTAGGATCTGTAGAGTTAAAGGCTCCATTGATCTGAGAAGATCGAAGTGGCCTAAAGGGAGAGTACACAAGTTCTGGGCTCGTGGAGCTGAAGCCAGCGGCTGTACCTGTTGAACCGGCTCTTTTTTGCCCAGAGACAAACAAATACGGATCGAAAAGAATTCCGGGCCTGCAGGGTCCTTTGTTGGGTGTACATGCCGATCCTAGGGGAGACGTTTGCTCGTCAGTGGGAACAACTGTCACAGAACCATATGCCGAATAGTCATAGAGCAAGTCGTTTTGTCCATCAGCAAGTTCGTCATAGAAAGGTAGATCCGTTTGAATGCCATTTTCGTTTCCGTAGAAAACTCTTATGGCCGAAGAAACTACAGAGGGAGGATTGCCGACCATTTCATAATCAAAGGGTCCCGAAGCGGGGGCGCTTGCTGGAATTCTGTATTGGTGTGACCGTCCATGTGAAAGGCCACCAAGTGCAAGATCTCCAAAACCATCACCATTAAAATCTCCATGACAAATAGGTGCTTTTGCTCCAAGGAGGTCTG
The DNA here is from genome assembly GCA_041750195.1 of Bdellovibrionota bacterium. Taxonomy (GTDB): domain Bacteria; phylum Bdellovibrionota; class UBA2428; order UBA2428; family UBA2428; genus JBGSZX01. The sequence continues at coordinate 261,439 of JBGSZX010000038.1, forward strand.
CATTGTAATTGCCCCAATCTTCTTCGGGATTATAATAGGTATTCGCAAGCGAAGGATCAAGTTGATAGAGTGTTCCTCCTGCTGCTGATCCATTGGAAGTCGTTCCCGATGTGATGTCGTTGTGGTAGTAGTTCCCCGGTGTTTCTGCAACCGGAGGCAGTTCCGATATATCTGTTGTGCGAAGATCATTTAAGGGGTCAACTGGATTTGGGAGGGCGGCATTGATAAGTGCATCAGTTAAACTAATAACACTACCGCCGCCTTGTTGAATGGCCGCAGCAGCATTGGGAAAAGTTAAAATTTTAGAGGTTCGCTCTCCTGGTGAGGTGTTAGCAAGTGGAGTCGTTACAACGAGTCCACTCGATGACCCATAAAGTAAAACTATTTTTAGTCGTCCAACTATAACGTCGTCAAAACCATCGCCGTTAATGTCCCCAACGCCTGAGTAAAATTTTAAAGGATTTGCGTCTGCAGTGTTGATGTCAGACCAGGTAGAGGTATCAATCCACTGCGGAGCGCGAAGTCCCATAATGGAATCGCTCACGAGTCGGCTGCTTGAAAGTCTGCTGATGGGGATACCGCTTGTGCCAGTGGAAGTTTTGGTAACGAGCCCTGATGCCGAGCCATAAAGTATTAAGAGCTCGTTGCGGAATCCTTTTTTGCCGGGGCTGTAGTGTTGCATGATGACATCTGTAAACCCGTCACCGTTAATATCACCGATAGGACGACTTCCGGTGTGGCCCATTGTTGGCATAGATGAAACAGAGAAGAATGATGTTCCCGCATCTGGACTTGGGGTTTCTAAAATTAAATCTCGTGTCGATTGAATGGGAGTTTGTCCTGTCGTTGAAGAAGGTTCGTAAAGCAAAATAGATCCACCACCGCTAATACGAACGCCTCTATTTGTTATTGATTCGCCGAAGAAAGGCTGTCCTGGGGCACCAATAGCGATGCCAGGGTTCTGCCACTCGAAATTAAAAAATCCACCAGCCATTGAGGCGCCAAAGTTTGATTCAGTTGAGGTGATAATCACAGGCGCTGTATGTTCAAAGGCGGTATTCGCTTGGAGGCCCGTCTCGTGGGAGGCAGAAAGCATATAAGCTCGACCTTTCCCGGAGTTAGCCAGCGGCGCGCCAACCATGAGGGAGTCCAGTCGGCTGGTGCTAAAAACCGGTTGCCATCTATCAACCAAAACCGAACTCGTGCTTCGAAGTCCAGAGCTTCCGTTTTTACAGGCAGAAGCATCACATCTCGTCATTTCAAGTGGCACACGGAGAGTTTTGATAAAGTCACCGAAACGAGCGCCAGCTGAAGAGCTTGGATTTAAGATAATAGAACCGGGGCAATCCAAAGAATTGTTACATTGGTTTTGTCCAGTTCTAGAGTTAGCCGCTTGACTTGAGGAAACTGTGCCTGGTTTTGATCCCAATCCTGAACTTGGAATAATGGCATCGCTAAATACATAAACTCGGCCCGAAGCTGCCGAGGCGCCCGGGGCACCAGCAGCCACACTCTCTCTAAAACGGTTTCTAGAAAGTTTGTCTACGCCTAAGCTTTGACTTGCAGGGACAAAGGTTGCGGGAATGTTGGCGCTTTTTTGCCTGCGTGGATCTTTAAAGTTTCCTGAAGCAAGAGCAGCCCCAAGTTCTTCATTTGTCGCACCTTGTATTCTGGCAACAAAAAATTGCTGAACAGGCTGAATGACTTGTGATGCCTGAGTAATGTTTTCAAACGGTTGATAAACATAGACGGCTCCTGCTTTACTGCTTGAGCCAGGCGCACCAACCCAGAGTGTCCCGGTGTTAGAATTTCCAGTACGTTCTTCAATTCCACCAGAAAGATTTTCGGCATTCGAAATTGTTAGCGACGTACCAAAAAGCTCGTCGGAAGTTCGTACGGAAAATGGAACAGTAAACTTCATGGGACTAAGTTGTCTAAGGTGACTACCCAGTACTTGATCCTGTCCTGAAGAATAGACGCTCTTTCCAGTCTCGCAGCGGCCTGTCGCTCCAGCGAAAAGCCTACAATCGGCTTCTTTTTCTGGGGAGATCGCGGTCTTAAGTCGTTCTTGATAAATCCCGGTGTTACTTCCTAAATAGACAAAAGCTGCACCTGCCTTAGTATGAGTTGTGCCAGCGGTTGTAAAGCTATCGGTCTGAATTTGATTAGAATAAACAGCCCCGGCACCAGGGGCGCCAATAGCTAAATCATCAAAGCCGTCTCCGTTAAGGTCGCCAGTAGATAGTGAGTACCCAAATCTTGATCCAGAAAATCCGGAAGGGTCCCAAGATGCATAAGCCTCAGGAATTACCGGAAGAAATTCTGAGGAACGATAAAAAGGAGCGTTATATTTGTGTTTGTCGCCTTTAGCCACGGTGGAATTTCCAAACACGTTGGCGAAGATGTTTACGGGTTCTGTGTCGGTCGCGACAGCTCCAGGCAAAAGACCGGATGGTTTAACACACGGAGTATTGTCTGTAGTGGTTGCTCCACCATAGCTATGTCGACACGCATAATTGTTATTGGCGGCTAAAAATGGATAGACTAGTGATCCTGCACAACTTGAACGTGGAGATTTAAAGTCAGGAATAATTTTGTCCTCAGATCCAGAAGTTCCTTGAGTGTTTGAAGGGTGGTAGAGTTCACCAATAGGAGTCGTGCCGGGACAGCTGCCGTCGTAATCTAAATTGTTGCGACTTACTGCCGACACCGCGCCATTGTCGAGACCGGAGGGACTGCCATAACGTATGAGCACTGCACCCCCTGCACCTCTGAGGGCCATGTCTTGTTGTTCAACTGAAATGTTTCCACCAGCCACACTAAGGCCCGGGATGCCAATAGCGAGGTCCATACACGGTCTTCCACCAATGGGGTTATTTCCTTGTCCGGGAAGAAACTCGGGACCCGTTAAAAAATCACGGTTAAAATTTCCAACGGCAAGTGCGTATCCAAAATCAGTAGTGTTGGAAGGATCAGAAATATCGTTAGGGGTTTGGTAGCCTTCAGGTGGAACAAGCATGAGTGGAGGAATATTTGGATCGCCTTCCTCTGGAGTGGTTGGAAATTGAGAAGGTGCGGCGCCAACGTAGAGTCCACTTGGACCGCCATAATAGACAATTACGACGCCGGTTCTTCGAATGGAAGTGTCGGTAGCTTGCCAACTTGCTTTGGGCATTCCAATCGCTAAATCATCGTGCCCGTCACAGTTAAAGTCCCCGGATGCTGTAGATCTTCCAGCATCGGAAGCTCCCAAGATGTGGTCAAGTCTTGAGTGTATTACCTCGCTAATGTCATCGGCGCTTTTTACATAAAGATCTTTAGAAGCAATGTTTACCGGCAAAGATCCCGGCGCACTGCCTGTGTAAGATCCGGAAAGTCTAAATTTACCACCATAAACTTTTCCGGGAATGATGGGGAAAGGAGTGTCAAATTTAACGTTGGTATTTTGAGGAAGATTGGTGGCATTAAAGTTTAAGACTCTATCTTTAACTTCGTTGTTTTGATTTATAAAATTTAAAGAGGTATCCAGTGTTCCATTAGTGGCATTGTTTACCAAGAAAGAGATCGCTCGGCTCACCATAATCCCGTTAACTGGAACCAGGTCAATAGAGGCGATGTTGTTGACTTCTTGCAAATTGGCAGAGGTTGTTAACTCGCGCCATAATGTTGCTTTCCTGGAAGCTGTTCCGTCTGCGTATTCAACTTCACATCCCACAGAGTAGCGGGTAAGTGGAGCGAGAGCATTCCCGGCTCGGAGGAGTCCTTCCGAAATCGGAGCACTTATAGTTATAGATGAGGGTTGAAACGGATCGTCTGAGAGAGTGCCATTTGTTCTGAAATAGCACTTCATTTTTGTTTGCTCTGCAACGCCAGTTTTGGGTGTCATCCCCTTATCCCGCCATGGCAGATAACTCCACTTGATTTCAATACCGGCAAATTCTTTGGTTTGCCCAGTCCAATCTGGGGCCTCTTCAAAGGGTGCCCAGGTTGAAAAGCGATAGTGACGAACAGGCTTAGAGCTAACAGCTTCGCCCTCTTTGCTGAAATTATAAACCTTAAGTTCATTTTGTGAGTTAGAGATCACATCAACATCAGCGTATGAAAAATTTACTGTTGAAATGGCTTCGTCGGTTTCAATGTCGCCAGAAAATATTTTGTATTGATAGGCCGATCTTGCGTCGGGCCAGTCAAGGTGAACTTTGGTTGGGGAAATGGCAAAAACTTCAGTAGCCGATGCTGACTCGGTCATTTGCGAGTTAGAAGGAACGGCGGAATTCAAACAACCTGTCGTCGACAAGGCGGTCGCAATTATTGCCGTGTAGTTTCTAAGTTTCGAATTCAATATTTTTTTCAGCATACGTTCATTCCCTTTTGGACCAATTGTTCGGCCAACTTATTGACATTCATGCTTTTGGTATCGGATTTCAGCAAACAAAACTAAACACCCTTATCTAAAAGCTATAACAACTGGTCTACCTTATGATTCTATAAGTCTTATTGTCTGAGTAGTGTGAAGACTTGGTTAAGTTGACTTAAGTCGCGTCTATAATTGCCTACCCAGATTAAGATTTCATGAAGCCCTTAATTTCAATGGGGGGCCTAAAGTTAAAAAATTGACTTACCGATACCATGCATAAGATATGAAAAAGTCGTTCTTAATTTTAGGCTTCGTCGTACAAGGGTTTTTGCTTCAGGGCGTGCTTGCCCAGGGGACAAAAGACTCAATTGCGCCGCGATTTGCGGAAAGAATGTTGTCTGATTATTACGAAAACATTTCTAAAGAAGCTTTGCATGATGTCTTGCCAACCAATAAATTCAAGCTACTAATTGATGTTGCAATCGACGATCCGGCTGAATTGTCTAAACTTTCAACAGATAAATATTACCTTCCGATGCCAGGTACGACCAAGAATAATAGTGACATATCAAAATCACTTCTCTTGGGAGACCTAGAGTCTATCAACCAAAGACGAAGTGTTTTGATGATCTTGGACCCTGAATATGCAGAGACCTTGAATAACAAAGAGTCGTTTGAAGAGCTTATAAGAGAAACCCTTTCTGGAAAACTAAAGCTCAATACCGTTGGCGGCGTTGATGTCATTAATATTCGTAACTTAAAAATCAAAGGCGACGATCACAACAGAATGCCCGCGTCAGCGGATAGCACAGTTGCGGCCTCAAATAGCTGGAGAGACACCATTGTTTTTGGATTGCTCATTCTTGGACTATTTGCGGCCTATTACTATTTCTTTGTGTACAAAAAGAAACAAGAAGAGATGCAGCCCGACTTAACTTTCAATAAAAGTGAGGGAGGCGCTGATGGACTTGGCGATGACAGCACTTCAAGTGCCGAGAGTTCACTTGAAAAAATAGAAACACTTGCAGACAAATTAGAAAGACAACACGCTGGCAAAGAAGGCATGTCAGAAGAAGACTTGGCCAAACTGCCGTCGTTACTTGTTTTGCCAACATCTCCAAATGCAGAAGAGTTTGTGAGCAAACTCAAAACACTTGTGAATGGCTATCCAAAAATTACATCGGAAGCCTTACAAACGTTTGTAGATCAAAATGAAAACAAAATTCATCAAGTGGCTTATGCCATCGAGCTTTTGGGCTTTGAAACAGCGCTTATGCTCTTTAGTGAAGTCTCCCACAGACATTGGAGAATCATTGGCGCCTACATGGCCGATAATCCAGTTTCAAATGAGCATCCCATTGATATTGAGGAAGCGGCAAAACTATATAGATATATGGTAGGCCGAATTATAGAAAACAAAGGTCTGGAATCCGACACAGGTGTCTTCTCGGTGGATTCGTTTGGGCTTAATGACTTGATGAAGGTTCTCGAAAGCGAAAACGACTTCTTTGTGGCGCAATTTATTGCGGGCGTCTCTGACTCAATGGCTGAAGATATTCTGTCAAGAATTGTGCCCAGCCGTAAACCAAATATTCTCACCATGATGTCCTCTATTAACGAACTTGATCCAGATGATATCGAGAAAATTGAATCTGTTATTCAAGAAAAGTTGTCGGAAGACAAGCTTCAAACCGTTGCCGTCTCGAACGAAGCTCGAATTTTTGCTTCACTTGCAAGTTTGTCGCCTCACGAAGAAGAATCTTTGTTCAGCAGCATGGTTGCAAGCGATCCAGGAATTCTATTGCGATCACAAATGCACCGTTTGTATCAACAACATTTGGCCAGCATTCGCGGGGATATCTTAGAGGAAGAATTAAGCACATATCCTATCGAGGGGATCGCTCGATTGATGAAGGGCATGGACGAAGAAACTCGCGATGCCATTCTATCAAACATGTCACAGAAAAAAGGGATGGTGTTGGTCGACATGCTTGATACCATGCGAGCACTGCCAGACGGTCCTGAATACGCTGAATCACGTAGAGATTTCTTGGACTACATTTATGGAAAATATTCACAGGGTGGAAAATCCTTTATTAAAAACATTTTTAAATCGTCAATTAATGAGGAAGACAGCGGCGGATATGATGCTGCCTGAGGAGCTTAGACTATGAATTTTTCAGTATTAATGGGAGTCATCATCGCAGGAATCGTGGTTTATTTTGGAGCGATATCGTCGGTATCAAATCCTAAAATATTCCTAGATCCACACGCACTTATTCTTGTGTTAGGGGGCACTCTAGCTGCCGCCTTGATCGCATTTCCAGTGCGAAAAATCTTGGGCCTCTTTAAAATATTGGTCACCAAAGTTTTGCTAAACAGAAACGTTCAAACTTTGCAGGTCGTTAATGAAATCGTTGAAGCATCAAAGATTTCAAAGACCAATGTTTCCTCGTTGGCAAATCGTAAAGCTCCGCATCCTTTTATCGAAGAAGGCTATCAGCTGATTGCTGAAGGTGTTTTATCTGAGGATGAGTTACGCGAAGTTTTAACCCAAAGAAGCGTTTTCTTTAAACAAGATTATTCGAGCGATGGAAAAATTTGGCTAGCGCTGTCAAAATTTCCACCGGCCTTTGGACTTCTTGGAGCTTCGTCGGGAATGATCGCGATGATGGCAAACCTAGAGTCGCAAAAAAACAACATCGGTGCCGCTATGGCCGTTGCTCTTGTGGCAACCTTTTGGGGTATCGCGTTTGCTAACTTAATTTTACTTCCTCTAGCCGACTATTACCAAAAACTTACGACTGATGATTTTAAAATGAGATGCGTTGTTGTTGAGGGGTTACTTATGCTTAAGCGCAAAGAATCTACCTTGGTCGTCATTGAAAAACTAAATAGTCATTTGGCTTTGCATGAGCGGCTGGAGTCCAGCTCGTATTCTCGTAGAGCGGCGTAAGGAAAATAGAAGATGACGACACGTCCACCCATTAGAAAGCCTGTTCCCAAAAGTGCCGTAAAAACACGCCAGGTGATGGGGTCGCTTTCGATAATGTCTGCTCATGAAGACGAGCATCACGAGGAACCAAACGAAAAATGGCTCGTGTCCTATGCTGACATGATGACACTTTTATTCGGATTCTTTGTCTTGCTCTATTCAATGTCCAATGTTGACCAAAATAAGTTTGCTCAAGCGGCTCAGTCAGCATCAGAACGATTTGGAAAAGAAGATCAATCGTTTGGTGGGAAGTATCAAGATCCTACAGAAATGCTTGATCGAAAACTTGCAAAGGAAATCAAAGCAGAACCCTCTCTTATGAATGATGTTGAAGTTAAAAAGGGTGCCATGGGTTTAGAGCTTAGCTTTCGTGGCAAGGCCTTGTTTGAGAGCAGTAGCGCGCAGCTTTCGCCTCTTGGGAAACATCTCATAGTTAGCCTAGGCGAAGAGATGAAAAAATCTAAAGTGAAATACGACATCAAGGTAGAGGGACACACGGACGATTTGCCAATATCCACGCTTCAGTTTCCTTCAAATTGGGAGCTTTCTGCCGCTAGGGCAATAAGCGTGATTAAGTTATTCAAGGATATGGGTATCGAGCCAAGTCACCTTGAGGCCGTGGGTTACGCGGACACTCGACCCATCGCTCAGAACAGATCACCTGCGGGTGAAGGGGTAGAAGCAAACCGTGCTTTAAATAGACGTGTTGTTATTAAGCTCCAACGTATTTTTCAAAAATAGTTAATAAGGGCAAAAATCTAAATAGCGCCTATTTTTCCAAAACAATTTTGTCGCCCTTTTTGACGACAATGTTTTCGAACTTGCTACCGTCGGCCATGATGATCATATAGTTGCCGGGCTCCAATACTTGAGGAGAATTGGTAGCAAAAAATCCTATGGAGTTTTTGTATTGTGAAACTTTCTTTGCTCCAGCGGTGTTGTCATCTTTGCTGGCGACGTAATCACCTTGTAAGAAGACATCATAGTTTGTTGCCTTATCCGTTTTGACATCGATGAGTCCCCAGTTGGGCAGGCTTAACGTGGTTGTTCCTCCTGGCGTAACGTTTTCGTTGAGCCATTGAAAGGCAAAACCAGATGCGCTCAGACCGAAAACATTGTAGCGACCAATCGGCACCCTTGATGCCTTGCCCGCGACAACTTCGTAGTTTTTTGAATCAAGAATATTCACGGCTTTTAAGGTAATGCCAGGAAAATCTAACTCGAGTGCCAGGCTCCCCGCACCACTTACAGTAATCGTTTTGTTTTCTTTTTCCTTTAAACTTACGTTGTCAAAAATATAAGGTGGGTTGTAGTGAACCGTAACTTCATAGGAACCCACAGCTAAACTTGTGCCTAGACTCGATAAGAAACGTTGCTCAAGTCCGGTCGAAATATTTTTTGCCGTAGCCCAAGCTTCAGGGTCGGGGCCAAGCACTCTTAGGGTCTGTGTGTTCACCAGCCCTTCCATGTTTTTTGCATAGTCTTTAGTCGCGATGTTTTGATCAAAGGCTTGTTTAAGCGTTGTCAGCTTGCTTAAGACTTCTCCACGAGAATTGGCTTCTTCAACTTGTCCCATGCATGAAAGTTTTTTAAAGTCTTCAACGCTCGAAGTTTTGTAGCTCAGGGTGTAAATCTGAACATCGAGTTCTTTCTTCATGATTTTTGCAACGGTGCAAGGATCTCCGCCACAGGTTTCGGCGCCATCGGTGATCACAAAAATTCCCTTAGGTCCGCGAATTTTTTTGAGGCGTTCATATGAGCGTAAAAGCGTGGCTGCAATGGGTGTTTTGCCTCGTTGGCTAGGGTTGATGGGTTTAATGCGCTCTAAGATTTCTTCTCTGGTTTTAAATTGGGTATCAAAAATAAGTTCTATGTCTTTGCAACTCCAAGATTTTCTGTGGCCAAAAGCTGTTAGCGAAATGGCAATTTGTTCTTCCTGAAGACTTTGGGCGACAATGTTAAGCATCTCTTTGGCCGTTTTTATTTTTGTTTCGCCTTCTACAACTTCGCCCATTGAGCCCGAAGCGTCTAAGATGATTTCAATATATTTTTGTGGTTTGAAGGCTCTTTTTGTTAAAAGTGCTCCCGGGTCTTTAAGCCCTTTGCTTTCCGGAAAGGCCGAAGATTTTTTTGAGCTTGAGCTTGAACTTGGTCTTGAGCTTGAGCAGCCAAATATTGTAAGACAGGTTAGCAAATAAAATATTTTCATTTAAAAATACACCCTTCTTCCTAGAGAAAAATTTATAAAAAAACGTTTGCCCGATGCGACAGTTCCATCGTCTAGCCCGAATGAAGGACCTTCGGCTGAGCCGGTAAATCGAGATTCGTAAAGGCTGAGAGATGCGCCAAGGCCAATGACAAAATCTTTTACCCAGATGCTTTTAGAGCCTGTCAAGAATTGATGCCCAAAGTTAAATTTGATTTGATCAGCTGCGGCTGATTCTCCGCGCTTAAACTCACCAGGATCTTTGCTTTGTCCCCAGAGCGCCCAGTCAATTGTTGCAAACGTTTGTCCTGCTAATAACTGAAACCAACTGCCAGGCCGTCCAAAGAGTCGTTTATTCCATTGGTAGTTAAGTTGTGCTCCTAAAGAAGCTAATTTGTGATTGGTGCTAATGATCGCAAAATCGTCGTTTGTTGTTGTAAAGTTAATCAAAGAAAAGGCGGGAGAGACATCGACAGTCCAGGGTCCCCAAAGATCTAATTTGTAGCTCACCCGAAACCATTGTTCTTTGTAGCTGGTTGAAAAACTATTTGTAAAGAATCCCTGAGTAGAAAGAGCAACATTGTACGTGCTGTAGTTAAAGATCCATCGTCCGTGCTGATATTCTCCCGTGCAGATTCTGCCATAACTTAATTTTTGTGAAGATTTAGCTTCGTTAAATATTGTGGTCGAATTCTCACTTAGTGAAATTCCTTGAATGCCACATCCTAAACTAATTGACTTTGGAGTTTTCGTTTTATTGTTTTGGTTTTCTCCTGGAACAAGCCGATCGGCCAAAACGGGACTCGGGACAATCATAACGTGCCATAGTTTTGCATTTTTAAGTTTGTCGCTATGAAATTCAATTTTTGAATTCGACTCGAAGACGGCGGAACAAAAACTCGAGACACAGGACTCTAATTTTCCACGTGCCATCGATGCGGTGATGTTGTCGTCTAGCTTTAGAAATAGTCCAATTCGTTGGTCTTCTTTTGGAACCTGTGCGCTTAGAGGTCCCTCAATCATAAATCGCGCCCGAATTTTACTGCTGCGACCTATACGCTGTATGGTGCCCCCCTGTTTGGAAGCCTCCTCTGTTTGTTCTCCGGTGTCCGCCGTCTTATCCGATAGAATTTGAAGGCTTGAGACCTTGATTGTAAGTGTTTCTAGCTGGGCCTTAGCATCCGGGTTTAAAAATGCCGCGGCGAGGCAAAGAATAAAGGGCGCAAAACTCAGCGTTCCGAGTTTCTTTAAAAAACGATTAAATTTTTTAGCGCAAGTCACCGATTATGATTATGCCGTGAGAAAAACGTTTAAACAATTCAAGTCGCAATTCACTGCAATTGCCTTGGTGGCCATGCCATTTTTGTTTTTGCCGTCGTGCGCCTCGAGATACTCTGTGACGACGTATCCAGAAGGCGCAAAAGTCGCCATTCAGAATATCATTTCAAAAGAGACGTTTGAGATTGGTGAAGCTCCTGTTGAGTTTGAGCATCTCTCTAAATTTGGTGAAGGCTTTGTTGTGAAGGTCGAAAAGGAAGCTTTTGAGCCTAAGGAGTTTTTTGTGGCCCGTAAGCCGGGCGCTAAGGGGGCTTTTCAGGTCAACTTAAAGCCTGTGGAGCAAGAGAACACAAAAACCAAAGAAGAAGAGTCGGCCGAAGAAGAACTTAAAAAGCGGCTTGCACTCTTAGAGAGAACCTTTGAGATTTACAAAGATGCCCTTTTCTCGCAACGTTATGGATCGTCTCCAGCGTCATATGACCGTCGAAAAATTGACTTATCTGTTGGGCTTGTTGCAAAAGCTCAGCAACTTATTGAACAAAAGAAGCTTGATGAGGCCGATAAGGTTTTGGATTCTATTTTAGAAAAAGATGCTTATTTGGTTCAGGCTCACGTTCTTAAGGGAACCGTTGCATATCTTAGAGACGATTTCGCATCTTCTATTAAGGCTTGGGAGCGCGCTCTCGAAATTAACCCGTATGAAAAGCTAACCCGTCAATATCTTGTCTCTGCTTACGAAAAAGTGGGCAAGGAAGTTCCGGTTGACGCAGATGAAATTGAAATGATCGATAGAAACCCTGCTTCTTCACCTCTTGCGCCTGACCCCCTTAATCTTAGACTCAAAAACAGATAGAATCTTTATAGATGAGATTTTTTAAGTTTATACGCGCACGCGTATGGAGACACTGCTGTTTGCTATTCTTATTCATGAGCACGAACTCTGTTTGGGCACTCCCACTCTCCTTGGGCCTTAACATTGGAAAGCCACTAGTCTTTGTAGACTTAGCTGCGGATACTCGCGAAGCCTTAGGGGCTCTTGGATCTGTAGGGGTAGACATCATCACCTATATTCCCGACTACCCATTTTCGACGGGCGTTTATTACGAGACCTTTATGAAAACAAACTACGGAGGAATTCCCATCAATAATGCGGGACTTCAGCTATCGTATTATCCTTTTGGAAAGCCAATTATATTGAGCAACCAAGAAGGATCCGTAAAAGAGACGGTTTTAAATCTTGCTGTCTTTGGAACGGCGGGCTTTGGACTTACGTATTTTAATATTCGAGATCCTGCGGGTGAATTTGTTTTCGGAGCAGCAGCTTTTAACTTGAGAGTGGCGGCTGGTGCTGAATATCCCTTGGGTGAGCAGTTTTCTGGTGGGGCCATGCTGATGTATCAGACAACTTTTGGCGGCATATCCCCCGACGGCACAGATGATCCTGTCGGGCTAACCGGATTTAGTTTGCTCGCACGATTAGTCATGACCTTTGAGTAACCAGGTTACTTCACCTGCCTCTTTTATCTGGCACTTTTATCTGGCACGCTTAGCGACTGGGTGGTCGGCCTTCAGACGCCGGACTTCTGAGTGCCGTTTTGTCTGTACCATTTGGAACAATATAAATATCGATGCGTCTGTTTTTTGCGCGACCTTCAGCAGTAGAGTTGTCTGCAATGGGGCGGTATTGTCCTGCACCCATGGCCGTCAGCCGAGTGGGATCAATAAAGTGTCCTTCTATTAAATAACGGACCACAGTCGAGGCGCGTGCCGCCGAAAGTTCCCAGTTGCTAGGATAGTCAGGGCTATCTACCATGAGATCATCGGTATGGGCCTCAATCATAAAATAGGCATTGAGCCCTTTTAACACTTCGGCAATTCTGTTTAGGAGTGGTTCTGATGATCGTTTTAGGAGCGCGCCACCTGGCGAAAATAGTGAGTGTGCTGAAATCGCAAACTGAATTTTATCTGGGTAAACTTTTAAATTGTAAATTTCGTTTTGTATCGGCGTGAATCCAGTTTCAATTTCTTGAGCGAGCAAATGCAAACGTGTGAGTCCGCCAGCTTTAGAGGAGTTGGTTATGCCCCCTTGTTTTTTCTCTGAAACGGCCTGTAAACCTTCAGAGGAGGAGAAAAACCCCATGTTCAATTGTGCGCTACCATCCATAAACTTTAACGGATCATTGAAATAGTTTTGAATCACTTCTTTATCGTCTTGGCTCATTCCGACAATCCACATCACCATGAAAAAGGCCATCATCGCAGTTACGAAGTCGGCATAAGCAACTTTCCACGCACCACCATGGTGGCCGTGTCCGCCCTTATTTATCTTTTTAATAATAATGGGTGCGTTGTCGTCACTCATGGATTCTTTTCTTTCTTCGGCGCGCTGCTAATTAAGCAGCCGCTTTGGCGCCTCCTCCGGCCGCCGCATTTTTCAAGGACTCTTCAAGTTCTTTGAATGTTGGTCGTTCCGAGGGAACAATGGTTCTTCGTGCAAATTCAATGCTCACTGATGGGGGCAAGCCGCGGCAGTTGGCAAGAATACCTGCTTTAAGCATGTTGAAAAAGACACCTTCTGCGGTGAAGTGAAACTCTAATCGTTTTGCGATGGGACTTACCATTCCGTAACCCACAAAGATCCCGAGGAACGTTCCCACAAGGGCCGCGGCAACTTTTCCACCGACAACTTCTGGACCCTCGGCAATACTTCCCATCGTGATAATAATACCCAAAACCGCCGCGACAATTCCGATCGCAGGAAAGGCGTCAGCCGTATTTTGAATTTGTGCGGGAATGATGTGTTCTTCTGCGTGCATCACATCAATGTCAGCACTTAAAAGGTCGTCCATATCATAAGGCGAAGGTCCGCCCGAAATAAAAGTTCTCATGGAGTCAGCAATAAATTCTACGGCGTGATGGTTATGAAGAACGCCAGGATATTTTTGAAAAATAGCAGAGTTGTGTGGATCCTCGATGTGTCCTTCAACGGCTTGAACACCGTCCTTTTTTTGTGCCTGAAAAAGTTCGTACATAAGTTGAAGGCCTTCGGTGAATTCCTTTTTTCCTACATCGCTGATGCTTAGGGATTTTAATCCCAACGAAAAAATTTGTTTGATGTATTTCATTGGAGTTGAAATCACAATCGCTGCAAGCGCTGCTCCAATGATCGTTACGTACTCACCAGGGTGAAGAAACACGCCGAAGAATCCAAAATTCCAATGCGCGCCCATCATGAAGCCCGTGAACACTGTGCCGAAAAGCATTATCATTCCTAGAAATCCCATGTTCTCTTTATCGTCAGGTGGGGGGCCAAGCTTTAATGGGATTTGAGTGTATTTTTGGGCCTCACACTTCGGCTATAAGCTGCTAAAATTGTTGGGATTATTGTCGATCGTAAACGCAATATGAATGCGCAAATGGGCTTTCAAGCTCTGTTTTCTTGATCAATTTATACGAATCCAGTTCAAATTCTGGAAAATAAGTGTTTCCTTCAAATTCAGTTTCTATCCAGGTGATATAAAGGCGTCGGCATTTTGACAGCCCCAGCCTAAAGAGTTCTGCACCTCCAATCAAAAAAGGTGACCTTTGATTTTGTGATACGGCAGGATCTTTATGGGCAATTTCGATGGCCTTATCCAAAGAGTGGACAATGTCGACCTTCGGCGAGGCCTCCATTGGATATTTTCCGTTAGACGTCCCATTGTATTTGTAATCATGATTGCGCGTGACAACAATGTTGAGTCTTCCTGGAAGGGGGCGGCCAATAGATTCAAAAGTCTTTCTTCCCATAATAATAGGAGAGCCCATGGTTTGTTCTTTAAAATATTTCAAATCTTCTGGGAGATGCCAAGGCAAAGTATTGTGATGGCCAATTACTTTTGAGCGAGTCATGGCAACTATAAGCGAAAGATTGTCATAGGGCACAGAGGTTATGTTGTTCTTGTCGCTACGATAATTTGTTGAATTTTCCATTCGATGCGCCTCAAACGGCAATGGGTGCTTTGATGGTGGGGTGAGATTCGTAATTTAATATTTCGATATCTTCAAAGCTAAAGTCAAAAACAGATTTTACTTTTGGATTTAATTTTAATTTTGGTAGCGGAAAATGCTCTCTAGCAAGCTGAGTTTTTGCTTGCTCAATATGATTCAAATATAAATGCGCATCGCCGATGGTATGAACAAAATCTCCAACACCAAGATTGCATTCTTGCGCAATCATATGTGTGAGCAGCGCATAGCTTGCGATGTTAAAGGGAACTCCTAAAAACACATCTGCGCTTCTCTGGTAAAGCTGACAGCTGAGCTGATTGTTGGCGACGTAAAATTGAAACATAGTGTGGCAAGGGGGAAGGGCCATGTCTTCGATGGCCGCGACATTCCAGGCATTTACTATCAACCGTCTGGAATCTGGATTAGTTTTTATTTGCTCGAGCAAATTCTCTATTTGATCGATGGCTTTTCCATCAGCTGTTTTCCATGAACGCCATTGAGCTCCGTAGACGGGTCCCAGGTTCCCGTTTTCATCGGCCCATTCGTCCCAAATTCTAACGTTGTTGTCCTTTAAATATTTGATGTTGGTGTCACCAGACAAAAACCAAAGCAGTTCATGAATGATGGATCTCAAATGAATTTTTTTAGTTGTTACGAGGGGAAATCCTTCGTTGAGATTGAAGCGCATTTGGTGCCCAAAAACACTTAGCGTTCCCGTGCCCGTTCGATCTTCTTTTGGGGTGCCGTGAGCAAGAATGTGTTCAAGTAAATCGTGATAGCTCTTCATTGGATTTAGACTAAAGTTTTGACGGCTCTCCGACAAGCCTACATCCCTCTTTTTCCTCTGAATGACTGTGCGCACTTAAGAGTTGCTACAAAAATTAATTGGGGATTAATCTCGCTAAGTTAACGGAATGTTTGGAGTTGTGGCGCCAGCTTCTCTCAGGGCATTGTATTGTTTGGCAATTTACCTGTGTAGCAACTCTTAAGTGCGCACAGTGGAAATTAGGGTCCCCTGCATCTGGATTGTCGAGAGAACTGGGGGGTCGGCGCCTTCAAAAAAACTGCTTAAAACGCGGACGGGGACGCTGCCTTTGATGGCCCATTCCACACAGGCGGGGTGCAGGACTTTTGCGCCGTTGCGCGCCATTTCAAGGGCCCGTTCTGCCGTAAGTTCTCTAATGACCGCGGCGTCTGTAGATAGCTTAGGGTCTTTGTCGAAAACGCCGTCGACGTCTGTATATATGTAGACCATTTTGGCTCCGAAGTGAGCGCCAAGAGCAACGGCTGTTGTGTCGCTTCCGCCACGACCCAAAGTTGTGACGTCTTTGTTTTCGTTGACGCCCTGGAATCCTGCCACAATACAAACACGACCTTTTTTAAGGTTTTCTTCAATCCTAATGGGTTTGATTTCTTCGATGGCAGCTTGCCCGTGATCTCTCGAGGTGATGATTCCGCTTTGCGATCCCGTAAATGAAACGGCATCGACGCCTAAATCACTAAGAGCCATGCTCAACAAAGACATGCTTATTCGCTCCCCAGCGCTAAGAAGCATGTCCAGTTCGCGTCTGTGGGATTCATTTTGAGCCCTTGGTGAAACTTCTATAGCCAGCTCAAGAAGTTGATTTGTGCTTTTTCCCATCGCGCTAACTACAATCACAAGGTGCCTTGTCTCTTCAAGGTGTCGAACCGCCAGTCTTGCAACTTCGCGAATTCGCACGGGCGAACTTAGGCTGCTGCCACCAAACTTCAGAACTATTACATCTTTAAATTCAGTCATATAGATGATGCTTCCGGGACATCTCCCGCCATTCCCGCTCAGATTCGCCCATCAAAGCATCCAGTTTTTCAATACCATCTCCAGAATCAATCCACTCTCGCCCTCGTACATCACCCATTAACAAATCAATGGGTAGCTTCTCTTTTTCGTATTCATACGGAGGCTGCCGCCATTTCATAAGCTCAGGTTGTAATTCACGGATGCAGCTAAAGGTGAGTGCCATCAATCGCACAGGTTTAAATTTGGGGTGGCAGTAGCTGCTGGCGTCGGTGTGCCATTGAATGCCAGAGCAAAGCTGGCCCATAAATTTATGAAATGTCGGCTCAAAAGAGCACGGACGCATGGTGAATGAAGCGCATAATTTGGGTGCTTTTTTCTGCATCAAAGAAATTACTTTTTCGGATTCCAATCCAGGGGCACCAAAGATCTGCAATGGCCGTGTAGTCCCTCGTCCTTCAGATAAAAGTGAACCCTCAAGTAAAACAGTGCCGGGGTAGCATCTTGCAGTGTCAATGACGGGAACATTGGGACTTGGATTCACCCACGGCAATCCGCCCGCCGCCGCCCCAATGCCGCCGCCCGGCCATCCGTGGTCTGGGCCCGCTGTCATGGAGTAATCAGTCATGCAAACAAGCTCGGGAGACAAATCAAGCCCGTGGTATTCGCATAAAAATGAAGTCAGTTCGCACATGGTGAGACCATGTCTAAGGGGCACTCGGGATGCTCCCACGAAACTTCGCAGCGAATCATCGAGCAAAAATCCCTCGGCCTCTCTTCCAATCGGATTGGGCCTATCCAAAACCCAAACATCTTTTTTATGTTTTGCAGATTCCTCTAATATATAGAGGAGCGTTGTGATGTAGGTATAAACGCGACAGCCCAAATCCTGCATATCTATTAATATGACATCAAAGGAGTCCATCATTTCTTTGGTGGGCCTGCGCACATCGGAATATAAGCTAAATAGCGGAAAACCACGGGGATCATTCTCGTGAAGACTTTCAATCATGTTGTCTTGCTTATCGCCCTTAATGCCATGCTGAGGACCAAAGGCTGCCGTTATCTTGACGCCGGCTTCAATTAGCAAATCAAGCCCATGATTAAGATTGTGATCCACAGAAGCAGGATGCCCCACATATGCAACCCGTTTTCCAGCAAGTCTAGAAAGTCGGCTCCTATCAGATAGTAAATTTTCCAAACCTAATTTCATTTCTTCATTGAAGCCTTGCTTTTGAGGCGGGTCAATTCTTTGTCAAAGCGACAAATTATTTTTCTAAAATAGGTCTATTGCTTTCTTGCGCTTTAACCGATGAGACCTAGACTTAAGGTATGAGGGGGAATTGTGTCTAAGACTTGGATCCATAAAAATCCATTCTTAATTACGGCGCTGGGACTTAATGTTCTAGGTCTTGCTGCATGCAGTTCTTCCAACAAATTAGAAGATGCTAACTACCAGGCCTATGAAGAAGCTGGGGCAGAAGACAGTTCATACTCAGAATTTGAGGCCGACCTTTTTGGAAGCGGTGCTGTTGATGCTGCGACCACTCAGGCTCAAGAGCCCGAAAAATCTGCGACTGCAGAAGTCTCTGCCACTGCAGAAGCAGGCGATGAGTTGGCTGAATTTGAGGCGACCCAAAGTTCTGACTCAACCCAAGACGCAGATGCTACGGCAGAAGTATCTCAAGCAGATGCTGACGCCATGTTTGCGAGCACGTCAGAAACCGAAGCCGTTTCTGACTCCACCCAAGAAGCCGAAACACCTGCCGCATCACCCGTCTATTATACAAGTCCAGTTCGTCGTGGTGGCAAGGCTTATCGCCAGTCTAGTTTTCCAGATATTGCTTCAAAACCATTTGAAAAAAATGGATACGTAATGAACGGCTATGTTTTTGTCCGCGGTGAAAAATCGTGGCAGGAACTTTCGACTCTATTATATGGACGAGCCGACCGAGCCTCTTTGCTGGCTGAGTGGAATTCTGCGCAGCCAGTTGAGTCAGGGGCTTTGGTCTATTTTAGCTCACCCTTTAGAGCTGATGACCGTAGCCAAATGAAATCATTTGAAAAAGAGTATGGCTTAAGCCTCGATTCTGTTGTTGTTCAACAGGGAGATTCTTTGTCATCCATTGCTCTTCGCAATTATGGTGATGCAAACGCATGGCGTGAGATCGCATCACTTAATCAAAATAGTCTTTCTAGCCCTGACCGCATTGAAATTGGCCAAAATCTTAAGTTGGGCAATGTGAGCAGAGCAACGCTTTCAAAAATTCAATCCGAGTCTGCAAAGATGCAGGCGAAGGTTGAAGAAGATCTTTTACAAAACGCTCAAACTGATCAAGTCGCTCAAACAGAGCAGATGGATCAGAGTCCGCAAGATCCCTCTGAAGGTGTTGGGGCTCAAGCGCCGCCGGCAGACGCCGCATCTGTCGAAGATGCTATTGCCGCCGGTGATTCGGACGACAAGAAATCATTCCTTGATGGCATCTCAGAGACCATAGGCCTTCCAATTGAAGACCTAGTGATGATGCTCGCCGCTCTTATGGCGATTGCTGCGGGAACTGTGTTCTACATACGAAAAAAACGCGCTGATGCACCAACGGCATCGGATCTTTTGAGTTTCGGAAGTAAAAGAACCGGAACGCACGACGACTAGACTAAGTCGTTCAAAATAGTCAATTTCAAGAAATGAGTACTTTGGCCAATTCTTCGACAAACTTGTCAACTTGCTCAGAATGTATCCAATGACCACTTTCGGAAATTTGAACAAGTTGAACACTTTTGCTTCCACGAGCATGAAGCGCCTTGTCTAAACGTTCTTGGTCAAGGTGGTCAGAATTTTCGCCTCTAAACAAAACCAATCTTCCTGAATAGTTTGACCACTCTGACCAAAGTGGCAACCTGAAGGCCTCTTCTAATAGATTTAGGAGTCCATCTTTATCAAATCTCCAACTATGCTCTCCGGCTTCGTTGCGTCGAATGTTGGAGAATAGAAAGGCTGCTAGGTTGCGATTTCCTGGAAACAAAGATTCAATCGCTGCCCTGGCATCGTCTCGATTCGCAAAAGGAACCGGAATGCTATCTATGATTCCCTTGAGTCGAAGATAGTTTTCTTGGGTGATTTCCGGAGTGGCATCTTCAATCAAAAGCGCTTCCATTCGCGGGCCAATGTCAGGATCTAGGCTAAGGCTAAGAAGCGGACGAATCCCAAATGAATGACCAAGTGCGACAAACTTTCCTTCAGGAATTTGAAGTTTGAGATCTTCGCACACATGTTGATGATCTAGTTTTTTGTAAGGCAATGCATCTGGGCCACGGCGGCCGCCATGTCCCAAAAGGTCAGCCGTTACAAATCGCCAGCCCAAAAGTTCAGGACGATTCTTAAGTTTTGTAATCACCGGTCCCCAATTTAAGGCCGATCCCATAAAGCCATGAACCAGAAAAAGTGTTTTTGACTCCATGTTCTAAGACCCTAATTGCGAAAGTCTAAATTCGCTAAGTGCTTTTTCAAGCACTTCAAGCTTAACACCCACACGCTCTTTTTCGGTGGGGTTGAGGCCAAATTTGAGAGCATTGCTACTAAAGCTGATTTCCTTCCACGATTTGGCGGAATAGGAATTCTGCTTTGAAAGGTGCTGCAGCACTTGCTCGGTCCAAAGCTTCCAATCAATGTAGATCCAAATCGCAGGAGGATTGGGTGCAGAAATTTGCCGCCAACCAACGGCATTATCTTTGATTCCAGCAGCCGCCGCAATTTCAACTAAGCTGGCAATAGTCGCGTCAACCTTTTGGCGATTAAACAAAATAAAGTTTTCTTCGGTCGCGGCAGCCTGTGGCGCATCGATGGGACTCTCCAGCAATAGCAAACTCAAACTGCGCTGAGGATGTTTGATGAGACTCATCATTTTTGAGCTTTCACTTTTTTGAGCTGCCACGAGCAACATGTCGCTCGGCCTTGAATTGTAATCTCTAATTTTTGCCTCTAATTGAGCGGGGTCTGAGGAGCTAAATATCTCTACGTGAGACTTAAGCTGATGACTAAGCTCTGAGGCGTTTGGCAAATTATAATGAGCCACCGATGAGTCGAAGACAAAATAAAGTTGGGGTCTAGTCGAAAAACCGGGAGGGGGCAGTTGCTCCGAAGTGTTTTTCATCTCTCCATTGTTGCAGCCGGCGAAGAAAGCAAATGCCAGTCCTAAAAGTGTAAGGTGCCGTTTGAATTTTGAAGGGGCCACTCTACTTGTCGATCCACCCAGCCGTCGCAATCTTCGTCCGAATGAGCCACAAATAGGCAAGAAGCCTGGGTTCTTATTATGTGTTTTTTTAGCCACTTCTTAACTCGTTCCTTGCTCTCTTTGTCCAATGCGCTAAGCGACTCGTCAAGCAACAAAAGCTTGGGGTCATAAATACACGCACGCAGTAGCGAAACCCTTTGGGCTTCTCCGCCGCTCAGACTCTCGACTCTATGCTCAGCAAGGTGCGATAGTCCAAGTTCGTTCAAAAAACTTAACGCGCGATCTTTTTTTAACTCCAGACTCCAGTGTTTGAAGGGTTCGCGATATTTCAATGGAAATAGCAAATTCTCTAAGACGCTCAAATGGCTAAGCAAATGTGAATCCTGGAAACTATAGCCGCAGCTAAGCTCCCAGGCATCAAGGTTGGCTGAACTCGACCCGCCAATGAGGTATTCCGGCCGTTGAACTTCTCCCGAATTTTCTGAGGGCAGAAGGGCGATTGCGTTTAAGAATGAGGATTTGCCGCAACCTGACGGTCCGCGAATGGCTACACTTTCACCGTCGGCAATTAATCCCCTAACAAGAATCGCTTCTGCATGATGGGGCAAATAAATTTTTGTATTTCTAAATTCAATCATGAGTTTACAAAAATTCTCCTGAGTTTTCTTATTGCCGACGAGCTTTCAAATAGCAATGCATAAAAGGCTAAGGCCAAGAGTAAATTTAAACAAAAAACAAAACTAGAACTTGAAAAGGCATAGTTTTCAGAAAATTTTCTACTCAATAGCGCAAGGTTTGGCCACTGAGTCATCCAGATAGATGCGAGCGCCACTTCTCCCAATGCAAAAACAAACGCAAAGAAGGCCAGTTTTTTAATGTTGTCAAAACATGCGGGAACATAAAGTTGCCAGAAAGCTTTTGATGGGGGCATGCCAAGAGAGAATGCACTCTGAACGGGAGCGAGGCTTATTCTTTTTATTTCTTGTCCCAACCAAAGGCTAGCAAGAGGGGTTTGCAAAACAGCAAGCAAGAGCGAACAAAGGAAAAGACTGCCAGCAAAATTATTCCAAAGATAGTCATCAATGGGAATTTTTATCCAGGCCGCCGCTAGCAAGGTGGGGCTGATCGCATAAAGCAGAATAAATTTTCCTCTAAGTTGTGTGCTAGAGGCAATGATCCCAAGGGAAATCAAAACAACGAACAGACTCGTGAGCACGGCATAGCCTAAGGAATACTTTATCGATGCAACGATTAAGACTAGAGAGTCGCCCGAAGGAATTTCGACGGCAAATAAAAATTGCCTCATAATTAAATAAAGGGGCGCAAGGCAGGCGAGCCAAGCAAGCCATCGAAAATGGCGCGATAAAATCTGAGGGTGCTTTTTAAGGTGGCCGTGAGATTTTAAAGATCTATTTGTGTAGGCGGGAGTGGATTCGGAACAAATAAATTTCCTGAAAAGCAAAAACTGGACGAGAAAATTTATGATCATCAGAATTAAAATTCTAGCTGGGGATAAGTCGTTGAGAATCGTAAAATACAAAAGGACTTCAGGGGTTGAATGCTCGGGTCCTCGCCCTAAGAGAAGTACGGTCGAAAACGAACTAAAGCTCCAACTCAAAATGAGGGGAAACCATTGTCTTAACTCAAAGAGGACTGGGCTTTTTAGAATATGAAATGCCGCCTGTTTTGTGGTGGCGCCCGAATTCATCAGAAGAGCAATTTTACTATTTCCGCCACTTTCAATCTCTTGTTGCAAGCGGGAACTAATTTTGTGGGCCACAAAAAGGCCAGACCAGAGAGCGTGGGCGGCTACAATGTAAACAAATGGGGGAAGATCAAGCTGCATGTTTTTAAAGGCTGCTATCGTAAGTAAAGAAATTGCGGTGCCTGGTAGTACAAAAAGAATATGAGAACTTATGCCCAATAAAGATTTTAAAAACGAACCGTTCTCAAAAACAATAATTCCCACACAAAGGCCGATGCTGCAGGCCAGAACGGCACTGACAGCCGCCTGAGCAAAGCCAAAGCCGAGTGAACGCAAAAGAATTCTAAAAAAAATATTAGATAACGATTCTAAATCTCCAGCAAAAGCATAGCTGAGAGTCGAAAAAATTAGCGGAATGATTAGCGCAACAAAAACAAATAACAGAAGAACTAGGCCACCTGTTTTTTTTTGAATCACAGGCTCCATTGATCGAGCCACCCCTGCATGGTTTTTGCATCAAAGTTTGAAAGACCTAGGCTAAGCCTCTTTAGGGAGCTTAGCTTTGAATAGCACTCGGGCAATTTAACCTGTGCATTTGTTGGAAACATCCAGTTTGTCGTTGGAATTTTACTTTGAACTGGCAGCGAAGACACGGCATTCACCAACATCTCAGCTTCTTTCGCGGAAACATTTTTGCTTAGCCATAGCCACTCTTGCTGAACGGGGTAACCCTCCTCAAGCGGAAGAGCTTTATAGGTGTCGTCATTCTCTTCGCAGAGATGATAGGCTTCACTGCTTTGATAGCTCCAAACAACAGGCGCTTCTCCTTTTTTAAAGGCACTATAAGAAAGGCTCCATGATGGGAAAATCTTCTTTGATATCTTTTTTAAGTTATCCGAACTTATTAAATTATGAACATGAATGGCCTTTAGCAGGCCCACGCCTGCTGAGCTAATTCTTGGATCTTGAATAAATACTTTGTTTGCAAACGCTTTGGGAATTTCTTTCCAAGAGACGGGCCACTTTTCTTGCGGAAAAAGTTTGGTGTTAACAATAAAGGCATAGGGACTCTCGGAAAACTCTGTCGACCGCAAAAATTTAGGATGACTTCGAAGTTGTTTTTCTTGCAAATCACTAAGCCCCAAAACTCCACCGGCGTTCCAAGACTTTCTTTCAAAGCTTGCGACTAGGCTAGAGTCACCGTCTTCAGGTTTGAGCACAAGTGTGCAGCGCAAATGTTTGAGCGTAGGATCGCTCTGCACTTCTTTTTCGCAAAGCGATTTGTATTCATTTACAATGATCGAGCCTAGGGAATTGTCGCCCACCATTGACGAATAAGTGATGAGCTCAATGGATCCTCCAGTTGTAGGTTCGTCAGTCTTAGAACAACCCACAACTAAGAGGATTGTAAGCACTAAAAGATTTGTCATGAAAAATCTTATAGCGCATAAACTAATTTTAAACCCGATTTTTGTCTTTTTTGCGGTAGCTCTTATAGCCAACGAAGATTAAGTATAGAGACGTTAACAGCCCTATTGAATTGCCAGAAAAGGGACCTCCGCTACTGCCGCCGCCGGAAGCCGACACGCTTGCGCAGCCTCCGCCGCCACCACCACTGCTAGAGGCATCAGCGCCACCAGATATAACGGTATTTTTAGGAAGTTTTGGGTTGGCTCCGCCACCTGCTGCAAAGGCATTTCGAAAAGCTCCTGCCGCATTGACCACTGAAGGGTTTTTTATGTAACCATCTAAGGCGCCGTTGCGTTTGGCAGAACTAATAACCAATTGCTTCGTTTCATAGGCGTTTAGCTTTGGATTCAGGGCGCGTATCACGCCTGCAATACCTGCCACCACTGGTGACGCCATTGATGTGCCTTGTTTTCGTATATAAGCATTTCCCCAAGGACCCCAGGCAGAGTAGGCACTTAAAATTCCCGAGCCATTGCCTCCATTAGTCTGAATAAAATCTCCTGGAGCTGCAATGTCGACACTTTGAGTTCCGTAATTAGAAAACAGTGAGATTGCATTTGCTTGAAGCCCATAAGCTCCTGTTGATCCATAAGAATAATAAGGAGTGACCGAGGCCACCGAAATCAAACTAGGGATGTTGTAGTTTGCAGGAAACGTTGGAATGTTGTCGTTGTTGTTTGGCCCAGATGCGTCGGCGTTTCCGGCGGCTACCGTAAAAACAATGTCTAAAGAATATAATCTAGCGAATGCCTCATAGAGGGATTGCGAATAGTTCTCAAAACCTTTGGCGCCCCATGAGGCGTTGACAACTTTAGCTCCTCTCGAGGCTGCGTATTCGAGCGCAAGAATGGCGGCCGCCGTCGAACCTTGTCCATTATCGCCAATAAATCGAATTGGCAGAATGCTAACATTGCGTGCTTGAGAGTAAGTTCGAATGGCGTGATCGCGAATTGTTTTTATAATTCCCGAGACATGTGTCCCATGTGACGACTCGGTTTCATTGGCGTTACCATTTCTGGTGATAGCGTTGGCGCCGTAGGTGTCGTCAATAAATCCATTGTTATCATCGTCAACGCCCGGACTGCCATTAATCTCTGCCGCGTTTCCTTGTAGGGCAGGCGTTAAAAAAGGATGGTCGATGCGTGCCCCCGAATCAATAACAGCCACGATCACATTGTTATTTTGCGTGCTTTCAACATAGGGATCGGCACTATCATTTTCAAAGCCCAAGACATCTTGAAGCCATGGGTTTTGAGAATTGTCTGTGGGTAAGCTGCTCGAGTCACCAGCGTCACCCGACTGCGTCTTCCAAATAATATCCTTTTCAACAAAAGCCACATCGGGATCGATTGCCATCTCTTTTAAATCGTCTTCGCTCAAATTATCTGCAATTAGAAATCCCATGTTTTCTACAAGCTGATTTTTTTTTGAGCGCAAATATTTCTTGCGAAGTTTGGCGGCTGTTTTCCGGCTATTAAATCTAAAATTATTTTTTTCATCTAGGCTTTGTACTTGATAGCCTGCAGAAGATCCCTCGTGGTTGCGAAGTTTGATGATCCATTTTCCAGAGTTTATATTTTGATTGGCTAGGCTTGCTTGTATGTTGGTACTAAGTAGTAAAAAAAGCGTGAGGCCCAAGCGAGTCAATTCTTTGACAGCTTCCATGTTTGCTCTCCTCACTCTCATTGACATCTGTTCGGATCGGCGGGGTTAATTCTTTATTTGAATTAACGATAAAACTCGCTAAGAGCCTGAAATTTAGGGTCAGTGACAATTTGTTGACAGTGAATCGAAAGCCAAAGATAAAGTACCCATGTCCAATCCTCAAAAGCCCCAAGCTGTGTCTCATATGCTGATGTTTTTTGTCCTGCCATGTCTCGGTTTCATTGGCTGGGCCTCATGGAGTCTCGTTTCGTCACTGTTCGACGAAAAACCAAAAGATATTCCTGCAAGAATCCTTGAAGTAAAAAATGCCCGGTCTTCCGGAGATCGTTGGCAGGCGGTTTACGCTTTGTCGCAGGAACTTCAGCGCATGAAAACCAGGGGTGAGTGGGAGACCGTAGTGACGCCTCAGCAGAAAGAGGGTCTCTTTTTGTCACTTGTGGAATTGCAAAAAGAACATGAGAGCGATTTTAGATTTAAAAAATATGCATTGCTCACCCTGGGGCAATTCGCCGATGCCTCATTGCTTCCTCATATAAAAAAATCATTGGATGATTCTAATGAAGAGATTCAATTTTTTGCGGCTTGGGCCTACTTGGAATTGTTGGGTCGTGCGGATAAAAATTCTGATCAAGCTAGCAATTCTCCGGCAATTGTCGAGGCGTATGCCCTTGTGGAATCTTGGCTTGACCATAAAGACCCGTCTTTTAGAAAAATTTCAGCGACTTTTCTCGCCCAGAAGAAGCAAAATCCTCCCATCGAAAAAATCAAAGCTTTGTTAGACGACCCAAATATTGAAGTGCGTTGGAACACGGCTGTGGCGTTGGCTTCAGTCGGCGATAATTCGGCCAGCCCTGTCTTAAAAGAAATGTTCGACATCACTAATATTCGCAAACTCGACGTCAGAAGCGTCGATGATTTCAAACAGCTCCTGGCCTCTGCCCACGATGCGGCCCAAAAACTCAATTCACCTGAAATATTGAAGGCCGAGGAGGCCCTTTTGGCCTCTATTAACAAAGAAACCCCCGAAGGCCGCATGGTTTTCGAGGCCCTAAGCCGCTAGTTCGCTCTTTTTTCACTGTGCGCGGGGAACAGGTGGCGGAAGTCGAAAAGGCCCTTTATTCAGAACAACTTATGGGAAGATCAAATCTTCTGGCCCCACTTTAAAAGTATACGATTCAAGCGATTAAGTTTATTGAGTTTTTGCTGAGACTTTCTTGCGCACCACCTCTTCCCCGCGCACAGTTATTTTTTGAGGGTTTGAAGTCCGGCGGGGTACAATAATGACGCATAGCAAAAAGATCTTTACATGTCTGACGCGCTGCGGTATGCAGGGCTCAGAAGATCAATCAGGAGGATTTATCATGTTAAAAAATTTACTAGTCGTTATGTCGTTCTTGTTCGTTTCTCAGGCTTTTGCAGCTGGCAGCAAAGCCCCCATTCCCGGTGATTATAATCGTGGCAGCGGCCGAAGCGATTTCGCCTGTGTTACTCAAAACACGTCCAATTTTTCTATGTATTCATATATTGCTCGATCCTCCAGTCAGCTTGAAGCTCAAACGCTTTCCTCAAATAAGTGTGTTGAAGAAGCTACTTTTGCAAGCAACTGCGCAAGTGCTCAGTGTGAGCGTGACCCCATTAACGGAGGCAGTGTTTCTGTTGATGTCATCAGTCGAAGAGAAGGAAACATGATCAAGGTAAGTCTTCGTGGAGCCTCGAACGGTGCAGAAGCTGTTGTAAAAAACACTTCAAGCAGCCAAGTTTCTTATTTTGCCGAAGCCCCAACTTTGATTGAAGCTCGTGCACTTGCCATGAACGCTTGTGTTGAAGAAGCTACTTTTCCTTCGAATTGCGAAGTCCAGTATTCAAGACGCTACTAAAAAAAAGGTGTAAAGTTAGTTTTATGAAAACAATCACTAATTCGGAAATTGTCCCCACTATCGACGATGGTGCCGAGGGTAATCTAAAACCAGTCCTTTAGTCGTTTCGCGGTTGTCCTGGAAAGCTAACTTATAGAATAAAAACCGGGGGGTATAGCAATGCTACACCCCCCGGTTTTTTAACATAATTTATCTGCAATTAGTTCTGCGATATCTTTTACCGCTACAGTGGCTTCTTGTTTTTTCTCGGTCACTCCGTCGCTCAACATCACCTGGCAAAACGGACAGCCTGCTGCAATCACATCCGGTTTCTGCGCGAGAGCTTCTTCCACACGCTCGACGTTGATGCGTTTGCCAATGGTTTCTTCCATCCACATTCTCGCGCCACCAGCTCCACAGCAAAGACCTTTGCTTCGATTCCTTGGCATTTCAACAATCTCAACATTGCCAATAGCTCGAAGAGCTTCACGAGGTTGTTCGTAAATTTCATTGTAGCGACCCAAATAACAGGAATCATGAAACGCTATGCGGGTACTCTCGGCTTCCTGTGTAACAGTTATTTTCCCATCCTTAAGCAGGTCATTTATAAAGTCAGTATGATGTCGGACGCTTTCGGCTTTGAATCCAAAATCGGGGTATTCATTTTTTAAAGTGTTGAAGCAATGTGGACATGTTGTGAGAATTTTTTTCACATCATACTGTTTCAGCACTCCAATATTCGCATCGATCATTGTCTTTGCAAGATATTCATTTCCAGCGCGTCTAGCCGTTTCACCGTTGCACAATTCCTCTTTTCCAAGAATGGCAAAATCCACGCCCGCCTTCTGCAAGATTTTTACAAAGGCTGTAGAAATCTTCTTATTGCGGTCGTTAAAACTTCCGGCACAACCTACATAAAACAAATATTCAGCCTTTGGATTCTCAGCCAAACGAGGAACCTTAAGGTCTTGCGCCCAGGCGTCTCGAGAATCTTGAGGCATGCCCCAAGGATTGCTTTGTCGTTCCCAGTTGGTAAAAGAGGTTTGAAGTTCTGCCGGCATGGCTCCTTCCATCAAAACAAGCGAGCGACGCATATCAACAATTTTATCGACATGCTCGATCATGACCGGACACGCCTCAACGCAGGCGGCGCAAGTGGTGCACGCCCAAACCGTATCGGTTGAAATTCCTGTTTCTTCCGAAATCATTTTGGGAACAGAAGCTTCCTGCCCCTCAGGAACAGATCCAATCAGCTCGGAATATTTTAATGAGTACTCTTTAATATCAAGTATAAGCTTCATGGGTCGCAGTGGTTTTCCGGTGGTAGCCGTAGGGCAAAACTCTTCGCAACGTCCACAAGCCGTACAAGTGTAAACATCTAAAATGTCTTTCCAAGTAAACTCATTAATTTTTCCGACTCCAAAGGTTGTTTGAGTTTCATCTTCAAAATTTATTGTTGAAAGGGCGCCGCGAGGTTCTAAGCGCGAAAGAAAAATATTTGGTCCCGCTGTAAAAATATGAAGATGCTTTGAAGTGGGAATATACGCTAAGAAAAAGAAAACGGTTAAAATATGTATGCCCCAAAAAAACCAACCAATTTGCATGGCGCCATCCGGAGTCAGCGCAAGAAACGCGAGTTGATCAGAGAGAGCTGTTGAAAGAGGTCTCCATGTGCCCATCGCATGCGAATCTCCTGCGTGAACCAAAAACGCAAAGGTAAGAATATCCGCTAACATGTGACCGCCAGTGTAGGCCAAAATTATGAGACCATCTTTTTGATGCAACGGGTTCTTGGACATTCGCGAAGGTTTGGTGATCAGTCGTCTCACTAAAAAATAGACAACGGCCGTAACAACAATCCATTGTGCAAAATCTTGTGCATAACTCAGATAATTGTAAAGAGGGCCTAAAAACCTAAGACTAAATCCATGAAAAAGGCCCTCTATGATATGTTCTGATGTCCCCGTTGTTAACAGTATAAAGCCGAAGAAGATCATGGCGTGGGCGATGCCTGGTAACGGGTCCTTCAGCAACTTTCCGTGAAGAAACACGTTTCGCACGACTAAATAGATTCTTTTAGGAATGTCGGTCCATTGAGATTCCGGTTTGCTAAGTTTTAAAATTCGCCAAAGTCTGAGGTATCGTCGTGCGGCCCATGTGCCGAGAACGACAATACAAGTTAGGACAAAGAAGAATCTAAGATCAAAGGTGTGTTCCAAGGTGCATCCTCCTGCTATAACTATAAGGTAACATGGCACTGCTTGGATTTGAATTGCTCTTTCGTTTGCTTTGGGGATTATTAGTAGGCGTTATTTTTGTTCGCCGGACAGAATCTTCCGAAAAATTCGTCAAAATAGCGGCACGTTTTTCTTGGGGCATTGGAATTGTTTCGGCTGGCCTGCTTTATGTGGCGGATCTTCCACTTACGGCAACGGGAGAAAGCGCAGAAAAACTACCCATTCTTTTGTCACTCGCTGCTGTGGTTTTGGGCTTTCAAATGTACGCAAGTATCATGGCAATTTGGGGAAGAATGCTTGGGTTTCTATTGATCGTGCTAGCCCCCCTATTTTTGATAGCCTCTGGTGCCATTTACGAGTCCAACATGTTCGAGGGAATCTTCAATCTCTATAGTTCCGGCCTCCTACTGGGCGGATTTTTTGCCGGGCAATTTTTGGGTCATTGGTATCTCAATGTGCCGGGAATGCACATTGTTGAGCTCAAGCGAATCATCACCTTTCTATTTGTTGGCTTGTCCTTCAAAACAATAGAAGTCGTTGTGACTTTGGTACGTCGGTACTTGGGTGAGGGAATCGCCATGGGAATTGATGCCATGGGGCGGCCTCTGGGGGATGATGTATCAAACACTGAATTTTTGCTTCAACTCAATCCTAGTCACTCCGTTTTTTCATTTGAAGGGGATCTTTGGTTGGGGCTGGGGAGTTACGGGTTAATTTTGCTTAGCATGCGAGTCATCTGGGGTTTGTTGGCGCCCTGGATTTTGGCGTTGATGATTCGAAAGACTGTGAACATGCGATCAACACAATCCGCTACAGGTATTTTGTATGCAGCTTGTGTCATGGTTTTAGTTGCTGAGGCAACGGCACTGTACTTGGGCCAGGTTCTAGGGATAAACTTATAAAGTGAGCAGTGTTGTGTATGAGGGCAAGGCGCCCTGTCGAATCGATTTGTCGGGTGGAACGCTAGACCTATGGCCAATTTATTTAAACTTTGAACAAGGTTTGGTTTTGAATCACATGGCCTTGCGCCTCTATGCCTACGCGACCATAAAAGTTTCTCATGCTAGCAGCTTTAAATTAAAAATTACGTCTAAAGATTATGGCAGTTCAAGAACATTTAAAAGCCTTGATGAACTCCGCGATTCACTTTCCGAATCCACCGATCAAAATCCGCTAAGGTGGGTCGCAAGAGTGTCGTACTACTTTCTTCTAAATTCTGGCTGGGATCAGGGACACTTTGAACTTGAGACATCCAGTGAGGTTCCTCCTGGATCGGGTTTAGGCGGCTCGTCAACTTTGGGGGTGGCTCTCGGTGTTGCCTGGGCAAAAGCCGTTGGCAAAGAAGATTTTATAAAGAAAAATCCTTGGCTTCTTCAAAAAATATTGCGTGATTTAGAAAGCGTTGAGATCGCGCATCCCGCTGGTGATCAGGATTACGTGCCGGCTCTTTTTGGGGGTCTCATTACTTTTCATATGGGGCCCGCTTTGAGTGAAGTTCGAAGGCATCCGTATTCATTTGCCAAGCAGATGTCGAAACATATGGCTCTTATTTATACTGGAGAGCCACATCACTCAGGTATTAACAACTGGTCGGTTTACAAAGCTTATATCGATAAAAAAAAATCAGTTTGCACCGCTATTGAAAATATTCACTACGTGTCTTTAAAGATGCTCGATTCATTGGTCTCCGGCAACATTACGGCACTTGGTAGAAATATCAACGAAGAATGGAAGCATAGGCAAAAACTTGGGCCAAAGGTGAATGCTCCTGTCCTTAAAGAAGCTCAAAAATGGGCGCAAAAGCAGGGGGCAACTGCTTTTAAAGCTTGTGGGGCGGGCGGCGGTGGTTGTCTGCTTGTGTTCTTTGATGACGAAGAAAAACGAAAACTATTTTTAAAATTGGAGCCTCCAAAAAATTCTTGGAAGTTGATTCCGGTTTTATGTTCAAAAGAAGGAGCCTTGAATGATGTCTAGTGGCTGGAACAAAATAAGTTCTGAAGAAGTTTTAAAAATTATTAGCGACAGGTACGAGGCAAGCGGAAAAAAGCAGCCACTTGTTTTTGATTGTGACAACACCCTCCTTAGGGGTGACGTGGGGATCTTAGGGGCCTGGGGCTTGCTCGGTTCTGGTTTGGTTGATCCTACTAAAATTCCAACGGTCTGGGATGCCAATCATTTAAAGGACTGTAATTTTCAAGATTTTGAAGAAATGCGAAATGATTTAGCGATGGCCACTTCTTTTACAGATGTCTTTGAAATGGAGACCATGCTGCTTTCGGGATTTCCGGTAGATAAGGCAAAGGCCATCGTAGCTGATGCTGTTTCAGTTGGAGTCAAAGCGGGAAGCATTCGTTTTTTGGATCCTATTGGAATCTTGGCTCGAAAATATGCCGCTCATTCTTTGATTGTAAGCGGTTCGCCTATCACAGGGGTTGAAGCAATTGGGCGACATTTTGGAATTGAAGCTGGCCGAATTTTTGCGACAGAATTAAACGTTGTTGACGGCATTTTTAGAGATGAATATGGACACCTCGGGGTTATTTGGGCCGAAGCCAAACGACAAATATTGGAAGAAAATAATCATAAAGAAATCTTTTTGGTGGCCGGCGATAGCACCGGTGATTGGAACATGATGGAGCTCGCGCAGGAATTTGTTTGGTGCATGCTGTGGCCCGCTACAAAAAATCCTTGGGCAACATTGCGGCAACAAATGGAGCGGCATTTGCCCGATTCATTAAAACGCGCACCGTCTGACCCCGGAATTTACATTGGTGAGAATCAAGGTGGAAATGGCTTGGCAAAAACCTGGATAGTTGAGGTTCATGCTCAGCCGGGACCTAGATGATTGTTATTTTATATCCATAAGCGGATCGTTAAAATAGCAATGAATGCGCGATAGTGAAGTAAATCAGTAGCCCCGAGATATCAACGACCGTCGTAAGGGCAGGGGCGGCGACAACGGCCGGATCAAAGTTGAGACGAAAAGCAAGCAGTGGCAAAACAGCTCCGGCTAATGTTGAGGTAATGACTTGAAGGCCCAGTGCTACGGATATCACCCATGCAATTTGGTTCAATGAATGTCCTGAGGGAAGAATGGCATTTTGTGAAAAAAAATGAACTTTAAAAAAAGTTAGGCCAATCAGCACAGTTGAAATCAAAACTGCGACGCTGAATTCTTTCCATAGAACTTTGTAGGCATCGGATAGTTCAATCTGCTGCAGGCCTAAGGCTCTGATGACAACCGTGGTTGATTGAGATCCTGTGTTTCCACCTGTCGAGGCCATCATAGGCATATAGACAGCCAATATAATAAAACTAGATAAAACATCTTGGTGAGTCTCTATCACCAGACCCGATATCAATCCCATTCCGGCAAGGCCCACGACCCACCAGACTCTTCGCCTAAAATGTTCAAAGGCTGAGGTTTCTAAATACTGTCCACCGGCAGAGCTTGTGATCGCCATTAGTTTTTCTACGTCTTCGGTGTGCTCTTCATGAATAATGTCCAAGACGTCATCGTGAGTGATGATTCCCACTAGCGCTTCTTGATCATTGACGACTGGAATTGCGAGTAAGTCGTATTTTGCTAATATTTTTGCGGCGTCTTCTTGGTCTTCATGTGAATATGCAAACGCCACGTCTGTTTTCATGATTTTTGAAAGCGGCATATTCATCGGAGCAAGAATAAGATCCTTTAGCGAAACGACTCCGATAAGTTTTCTGTCCTCATCAACAATATAGGATTCGTAAATGGTCTCTTTTTCGGGCGCCTGTCGTCGTAGTTTGTTTATGGCTTCAACGGCGCTTAAATGAAGCGGAAGCGTAACATACTCCGATGTCATGGCGGCACCCGCCGTGCCTTCTTCGTAGGCCCCTAACCTAATAATATCTTCGCGTTCACTTTGTGCGAGCCGCCGAAACAAAGCTTCTTGTCTATCCTCGGGTAGTGCCTGGAAAAAGTCTACGCGCTCATCGTTGGACATATTCGTGACGAGCGTTGTTAGCTGACGAGGTGTGAAGAGTTGACTTAATGACAGCTGTCGTTCTTCGTGAAAGTGTCCGAAAATTTCAGAAGCTAGAGATTCATCAATTTCTAACAATACGTCGCGAATGAGTTCGTCATCGCGATGTTCTAAGATGTCGGCGCACGACGCTGGATGCAACTCAGCAAATTCTTTTATGAGCTCATCTTTGCTAAGCTCTTTATTTGCTAATTCATCCTGAGGTTCATGCATTTTATTAATCTCGTATTACAAGGTTGAATTTAAATATTTATCTAGAGCGGCCTTTAAGACTTCTGCTGACGCACCATTTTCAAGCTTGCGTCCATTTATAAAAATGGAGGGTGTGCCCTCGACTCCGACAGCTACCCCTTCTTCAACTTGAGTGACGATGGCGCTATGAGTGGCGGGATCATTGTAGCATGAGTCTAGCTCTGCTTCGGTGAGGCCTTCCTGCAAAGCATATTCGCGAATGTTATTGGTGTTAAGTGAGCTTTGATTGGCAAACAATTTTTTCTCAATCGAATAGTAGGCATCATTTCCCTTGGTCTTAAAAACGCAATAGGCTGCTTTGGCTGCTCCGCAAGAATGAGGGTGTCCACGTCCGGTAATCCCTGAATTGCAATTTGGGTCAAGAGGGTATTGTTTAGACACTAGGCGGACATTCTTTGAATGGGCCAAGACAATTTGTGGAATGACAGTAGCTGCTCTTGCGCAGTAGGGACACTGAAAGTCGGAATATTCTACTATAACTATTTTCGCGTCTTTATTTCCTAGAGAGGGAGCCCCCTCATTAACAATACTTTTTGGAGTCTCAGTAAAATGTTTGTAAAGAATAGTTTTGAGAAGGCTGCTGTCTATGCTTCTTGCTCCTACGAGGCCTTTCATAACAACGGGCGATAGGGCAAACACAGCGCACATCGAAAAATAAACAGGCCACGAACTTTTAGGCGGCAATATAGATTGCACGAACGGAATCGAATTTCCCTTGTTGAGACGAAGGCTAAGTATCCAGAGTCCAAGATTTATGAGGTAACTAGTGAGACACATCAAGCATAGTAAGCTCAATCCAAAAACAGAAACGCCAGCTAACAAAAAAGTTGGCACGAGTCCGATACTAGTTAAAGCAAATAAATGTCCTCTCAGAGGATTCCGGCGATCACTTTCTTCTTTTGGTAAAAAGTATAGAGCTAATGTCGTTGAAAAAAGTGCCGCATAAAAAACCAATGCGAGTGCCGCAACGGGATATCCAAAAAAAGTACTCCATTTAGACAAGGCAACAGCATCACAATTGATATAGCTAGAGACGTTGCAAAATGAAGAGGAGGAAAGGGAGTTTGAATTTATTGCGATATGGTGCCAAAGAGAATAGGACGACACGCCCATTCCCAAAAGAATTAGAACTAGGATTGTTTGAAGCAAAGGCTTTTTATTGGACATCAAAATATGGCTCCTTCATGAGCAGCCGAATCTTTAAAAACCAGGCTGCTTTGCTTTTCTAAAGATATCATTCAAGATTGCATAAATACAGGGCACCCAAATGAGTGTTAAAAGTGTTCCGCTTACTAGTCCCCATGAAAGCGCCAGCGTCATTGGCACTAATAACTGGTCCGAACCCCCGAGGCCGTAGGCTGTAGGCATCAAACCAATAACAGTCGTGATAGTGGTCACGGCAATGGCGCGCAAACGCAGCGAGGTTGCATTCGCAACCTGGTCCAAATATTCTTCTGTCGCCGCGTCCTTGGTGACGCTGTCATCAAGAAAGCTCACCAGAACAATCGCCGCATTGATAACCACACCGGCTAAGCCCACCACCCCAATGAGAGCCAAAAAACTAAGGGGTCGATTGTGAAGAAAAAACGCAACACTGACGCCAATAAAACCCAAGAAGAATGTCGAAAACACCAAAAATGGCCGGATGAATCCTCTATATAAGAAAACGAGAATGGCGAAGATTCCCATAATGGCTATTCCCATGGCATTGGCCAAGGACTCCATGGATTCCTTTGTGTTTTCCTCCTCGCCTCCAAATTCTAAGGCCACCTTTGAGTATTTATCCCGAAGTTTTTTGTGCATGGCGGCCACTTTTGCATTTATCTGAGACGAACTTATGATTTCGGGCTTGATGTCGGCGCTTACGGTTACGGCTCTAAGATAATCGAAGTGCTTGATGTCTGAGGGCCCTTCCGATTTCCGGATATTGGCAAAATTCCTTAAGGGAATATGATTGCCTCTTGGGTCCATGACAGTCGTATTGCTTAGAGAATCAAGAGAGGATCTATCTTCTGGCTCATAGCGAACCATCAAATAAAAGTTGTCTCCATCAATTTGCAACTCCGATGCAATTTCTCCTTGAAGTGCCGTTCTTAGCACGGCACCTACTGAAGAAGTTGAAATGCCGAGTCTTGCCATCATCTTATGGTCTAGGTCAATTTCGTATTCGGTTCCAGAAATGACGATGTCATCTTCAATGTTAAAGACGCCATCCAAAGATTGAAGTTCTTTTTTTATTTCGTCTACCATGTTTTTAAGCTCTGAATCACTTGATGAGCGAAAGACGACGTTGAGAGGTTTCCCCACTGGAGGGCCTCCCGCCACTGCTTCATGAGTCATTATTTTAAATGGTTCAACAGGAATCGATTGCATTTTTTTGAGGACCTCAGCGACGTCAAGATCTTGAGCCGAATCTTTTTTGATAACGGTAAAAACCATTCCAACATAATTCGCAGTTTTTGCCTGAGGGTCACCAATGGCAAATTGTGACGTTCCAACTTTCATGGTTTGAGCTTTGACATGCTCTGCTCCAATTGCTTGTTTGATTTTTTCCTCTAAGCCTTGAGCAAGGCGGTTCACAGAATCTATGGGAGTGTAAACCGGCGCTTCAAAGCGTGTGGCATAGTACTCAACGCTGTCTTTAGGAAAAAGCTCAAAGCGATTTCCAAAAGCAGTGAGGAGTAGCGAAGCAATGAGTAAGCCGAATATCCCCAAAGAGACGACATAACGATGGTGGAGAGCTTTGCGCACAAGTTTTTCGAATTTAAGCACAAAAGGATCAAACCAATTTGCTTTTTGCTTTTCTCCGGCGAGCAGGTCTTTTTTGATTGTGAATTGAAGTCGTGCGGGTAAGAGAATGAAGCTCTCGAAGAGGCTTACCAAAAGGGTTAACGTCACAACGATGGGAATCCATTTAATGAATTCGCCCATGACGCCTTTTGTAACGAGCATGGGGAGGAAGGCCGCGACAGTTGTCAGGGCTGTCGCTGAGATGGGCATCCAAAACTCATGGGCAGCAATGAAGGCAGCCTCTTTTGGCGAGCTGCCAAGGGCTCGGTGCCTGGCATAGTTTTCGGTAATGACAATTGAATTATCGACAAGCATTCCTAGAACAATGACGATTGCCATCATCGTAATCACATTGAAGTTAGCGCCAATGATGGGCATCAAGCCAAGCGTTGCACAAATCGCCAGAGGCATAGTGATGGCTGACATGATTCCTGCCCAGCCCGGTAAAAAACTAAGGAGTGTAACGATAACCAAAACAAGTCCTGTGAGCGCATTATTTGAAACAATATTCAGTCTGTAATCCACTCTTTCAGCTTCATTGTTATAGGCGACGATGGTGTAGCCTTCAGGCAACGTTTTTGAAAAGTTTTTAATGGGTTCCTGAAGTTCTTCAACAACTTGAATTGAGTCTGCATTTGCCATTTTTTTTATAGACAAAATAGTTGCTTCTTGGCCATTAACTTTTGCAATGACTTCGGGATCTCGCATGCCATCAACGGTTTCGGCAATATCTTTAATCAATATGCTTTGGCCATTAAAATTAGAACGAACAACGATGTCTGCCATTTCATCAATGCTTTTAACTCGCCCCCGCACTCGAACCAGATACCGTTCGTTATCGGTTTCAATATAACCTGCAGGGCTGTCCTGATTGCGTCTTTGAACCGCACTAAAAACTTCTTCTACTCCAACCTGGAGTAGGTTCATTTTTTTTCGATCTAGCAATATTTTAAATTCACGATCATTGTGACCGGTGAGCTCAACTTTTGCGACGCCCTTCATGTTTTCGACGATATCTTGAAGGTCTTCCGCGAATAAATCTCTCTTACGATTTTCGTTGGATCCAACAATTCCAAACTCATAAACGGCAATCTCTTTGGCGTTAATCCTGGTAAATATTGGGGGGTCGCGAAGTTTTGCAGTAATTCGTGCTTTTTGTAGGGAGCGCTGCAGGTCATCCATGACTTTGTCCGTGTTATAACCGTCCATCTCGACACGTATGACAATGGAGCTTCTCCCAGATTTTGAATAAGATCTAACGTCGCGTATGCCTTCAACGCTTCTAATTTCCTCTTCAATTTTGTTTGTGATTTGTTCTTCGACCTCATCTGGAGATGCCCCGGGATAGATACTCACAATGGTGGCTGTTGCAAAGTCAACGGGGGGATTTTCTTCACGATTAAGGGTGAAGAGTCCCATGATTCCGCTTAAGAAAATCATGAATGAAAGTGTGATTGTTAGTTTTGGGTTGCCGACAAAAAAGCGAATAAAGGGTCCCATTTGTTTGCTCCGTTAGATAGCTATTTTTGCGTATTCCAGGTTGAAATCACAGGGTGTTTTGTTGAATATTGAAAAGTAATTAAAAAGTTCACGTAAAAATAGAAGGCGGCTTTCGGTGAGACCGATATCGGCGTTGAACAATTGATCTTGTTCTTGGACCAGGCTTAAAAAATCTACCCGACCTTGGCGATATTTTTTCTGTACGGCTTCCACTCTATTTCCAAGAGCTTTAGAGCTGCTATCAAGTGTGCGAATGCTTCCCAATAAATATTGAATGCTCGTGAGGGCTGATTCGTGAGTTCCATTAAGTAAAAGCTCTAGTTCGCGGTGCTGCTTAAGCTCATTTATTTCAGCCAGTCGTTTTTTTGTTCGAATGAGTTTTGAAGAACTTCCGTCGAGTGGAACCGTTACTCCAAGAGAGGCTCCCCAGCTTCCCTTGTTAAGATCTGAGGCCTCAGAAAAGGCATCATTAAATGTAGGGTCGACGCCTTTGGACGCGACTTGCAGCCCAAGGCTAACTTCAGGCCCTAGACCTTTGCGTGCCAGTGAGGACTCAGCCGCCGATATTTTTTTGTAAATCTCAAAGAGTGCGGCATAGCTTGTATACTGTCGTGGCGTTTCTTTGTGACTAGAAATCTGGACGATGCACTCCGAAACATTCGCAATTACATTTTCGATATTTATAGTGGGAAAATTCTCACGCCCAATATTGCCAATCGCTGGAACAATAAGCCTGAGTTCGCGCAAATAACCTTGTTCTTTAAGTTGGAGCCCCAATAGGGCAGCTTCCCTTTGCGATACTTGGGCTTCGCTCAGGTAAACGTCTGCCTTTTCCGCCGCGCCACTTTTGTACCTTCTATTCATTTCTTTGAGTTGCTGTTTGCTTGTTTCAATGAGTGATTTCGACAGGCTGATGGATATGTTGTTGGCCATGATAGACCAGTACAAAGTGCGAGCTGCGGTAATGGATTGATGCTCTGCCATTTGTGCCTTTAATTTGTAGGTCGTTTTTGCAAATTGTGATTGCTCCTGTAGGGCTCGATCAAGCTTTCCAAAGAGATTCTGGAACAAGCTGGCTTGAATCTGCAAATAGTATGTTGGCGAATGTGAAAGAATGTCGCCAGAACTTGATTTTAATTTCGAGTAGTCGTTTTTAATCCCAAGTTTTGAAGTCATACCAATCGTCCATGCTTTCGAGGCATAGACATCCCAGCCATGTGAATTTCGTACTGCAGGTTGAAAGCTATTGCTGGCGTCAGAGTTAGATCGAAAGATCTGTCCGCTTCCTCCCATTTGATAGGAATAGGGAACCTGTGAACTAAGGGCAATTTCTTCTCCACTCAAATCCATTTGTTCTGCGCTCAGTGGAGCGAGACCATTTTTGTTGATATTTTCAATGAGCCATTTTTCGCTAAAAGTTTCTTGGGACTGGGCCCAAGTGGAACTGGTTAGAAAAAAGCACACTATCAAGGTCATGAAGCGAAGGTTTAGATTTTTCTTAGTTGTGAATTTGTTTGAGAACATAAACAGCTACTCCTACGTGCTAACAATCGACAAAAGGTTCTTGGACATTCTAAGGCGAGTCGCGAAGCTTTGAAACAGCTTGTTGGGGCGAAGTAGGGCGTCAAAATATTCTTTGCGTCATAGCTATATTCACCTTAAAAATCGTCCCTAGGTCATGGCGGTTCTTTGGCTTTGAAAATAAAATAGAAACATATGAATGAACTTAGGCCTAAGAATGTATGGGTGCTTTACGGTGGAAATTCGAGTGAGCGAGAAGTTAGCTTGAGAACTGGCAAGGGGATTTTAAACGCTCTTGCCGAAAAAGGATTTTCTGCGCAAGGATTTGATGTTCGACCTGGAGAACTTTCTGAGCTTCCTTGGAAGGAGCAAAAACCAGATATTGTATTCATCGGGCTTCATGGACACTTTGGCGAAGATGGTGCCATCCAGGGATTTCTTGAGGCGCAGGGAGTGTTCTACGTCGGAAGCGGCGTCATGTCGTCTGCCATTAGTTTTCACAAGGGGTTTTCTAAACACATACTCAGAGAAGCAGGTATTCCTGTGCCCAAGTCCTATGACTTTGAAGGCGAAGAACATTTTCTTCGTGAGTCTCGACGTCAAACGCTGCCCTCAGACTTTTATCAAAAAAAATGGTTTATAAAGCCTGCTCAAGAAGGCTCTACTATTGGAATTGAGCGATACGATCCTACGCGTATTGAAGGTTCTAGGAGACAGGAAGTCTTTTTTGATTTGTTAAAAAATTCCTTGGAATATTGTTCGGATATTTTGGTTGAAGAGTGGATAGAAGGACCCGAGGTCACCGTTCCTGTCTTTGACGGGCGGGCATTGCCCGCAGTTGAGGTGAGGCCCAAGAGCCATTTTTTTGACTATAAAAGTAAATATACCGTGGGTGAAACAGATTACATTTGCCCCGCGGAGTTAAACGAAAATCTTTTGAGAGAAATAGGAGAGATATCGGTACGTAGTTTTCATGCCCTGAAGTGTGCCGACTATGGTCGCGTCGACCTCATGATTTCACCAGATGGCCCCGTAGTTTTGGAAATGAATACTTTGCCCGGGATGACAGAAACTTCTCTGGTTCCAAAGTCAGCAAAGGTTGCTGGCATGGATTACGGCACGTTTGTTGAAAAACTTGTGTGTGCCTCTTTCACCAGGCAAAGTCATGGTAAATGCACTTGAAAAAGCAGTATCTATTTATCTTCTTTGGCACAGCGATATTTCTGTCCCTATTGGGCTTTCTGTATACAAGGGAAAATCTCTTTCGGCTCGCAAGTGTTGAAATCGAAAACCTAAGCCCAGAGTTACATAACAAAATTGAAAAAGACCTTTTGCCCTTGTATGGGCGACCCATGTTTTCGATGTCGTTGAGCGAACTTCGGGAGGGCATCATGCGAAATCCGGAGGTGGATTCTGTAAGATTGATGCGAATATGGCCCGATCGACTAAGAGTAGAGGTCAAAGAAAAAGAAACAACAGCACTCGAGTTTGCTGACAATAATCTCTACTTTCTAGGGCCAGATGGCTCGCGAATTTCTCCGGTGACTAAGCCCTTGTCTCGACCGCTTTTAAGGAATTTTTTAAACGTTGATCAGAGCACGCGTGCACAAATACTTTCTTGGCTTCAAGGGGAAGAAGATTCAGAAATTCAATCCAATTTAGAAATGGGCATTTGGGATTTGACTACTTTGACCTATCTAAAGAAAGAAGGCGCCATAAGTTTGATTTTTAGTGAACTCGATTTGGAAGTGACATTGCTTATAAATCGAGACCTGTCAAAAAATTGGAATCGTATTGTTTTGGCGTATCACGGTTTGCGCGCACGCGGATTATTAGCGATTCGAATGGGCGTTGGAAGCTCCGGCAGGGTTTTTATTTATGACTCACGCGAGTTGCAGAAATCTGAAAGTGGTATAAATTTAAAAGAGTTGGTGCGCCGCACTCGAGGTGAAAAGCCTCAGGTTAGATAGATTTATAGTCTATACATTTGACCATGGGCGCCACAATCATTTTTCGGAGCTTTTTCCTTAGGGGGTTTAAGTTTGAAAATGATCCCAGGGGAGGGGACGTATGAAAGCAGATGAGTTTGTCGTAGGGCTCGATTTAGGAACGACAAAAATCTGCGCTGTTGTCGGACAATTGTCAGATAACTCAGACGCAGAAAGCTTTGACCGCAAATTTAAAATTCTTGCTGTTGGCAATGCTCCTTCATCGGGCATTAAAAAAGGCGTTGTTGTAAATATTGAAGAAACAGTTGAGGGCATTCGTCGTGCTATTCAAGAGGCTGAACTAATGGCTGGCGTAGAGATTACGAAAGCGTTGGTTGGAGTTGGTGGATCGCATATCAAGGGTCTAAATTCTACTGGTGTCGTTGGAATCAAGGGCAAGGAAATTGAGAATGGTGATATCGAAAGAGTCATCGATGCCGCGAGAGCGGTGGCTATTCCTCCAGATCGCATTCCTCTTCATGTTTTGGCCCAAGAATACAAAGTTGATGACCAGGATGGCATCCGCGATCCTTTGGGAATGATGGGCGTAAGGCTTGAGGCCAGCGTTCATATTGTTACGGCTGCTCAGTCTGCAACGCAAAACATCATTAGATGTTGTCAGAAAACAGGACTTCATGTGGAGTCACTCGTTCTTCAGCCATTGGCATCAGCGCGCGCGATTTTGTCGAAAGACGAAAAAGAACTTGGCGTTGCTCTTGTGGATATTGGCGGTGGAACAACAGATATTGCGATTTTTCACGGCGGAAGCATCGTGCACACTGCCGTGATTCCAATTGGGGGATCACATATCTCTCAAGATCTTGCCATTGGTTTGAGGACTCCGCAGACCGAAGCCGAAAAATTAAAAATATTATCTGGATGTGCTCTCAAACAAATGATTGCTGCTAACGAAACGGTTGAAGTGCATAGTGTCGGAGGAAGACCTCCGCGAATTGTGAACCGAAAAATGCTTGGCGAAATCATTGAGCCAAGACTTGAAGAACTTCTTCAGCTTGTGAATCGTGAAATTATTGCTAGCGGATGTGCTGAGATTTTGGGCGGCGGTGTTGTCTTTACTGGAGGAACCACTCAGCTAGAAGGCATCACAGAACTTGCAGAATTTGTTTTTGATTTGCCCGTCAAGCGAGCCTACCCTGAGCATCTCGAAGGGTTTTCGGACATGGTCAGAAGCCCTGCGTTTTCAACTGCGGTGGGACTTTGTCAGTGGGGAATCGATGCAAAGGTAGGCATTCAAAGACGAAATTCGGCTTCGGGGGCGAGTTTCGGAAAAGTAAGAAACCAAATTAAAAACTTATTTGCCGATATTTTTTAACGGCATTTAAATTAGCAAAATCACCTGGGAGGGATCTATGGCTTTTGAACCAATAATTGAAAAAAATGAAGATGAAATTCTTGAGGAAACGCTAGCAGAAAAAGAACAGCGGCTAGACGAAGAAGAAGACTTGCTCGGAGCTAAAATAAAAGTTGTTGGTGTCGGTGGCGGCGGCTGTAATGCTCTCAACGCTATGGTTCGATCGGGTCTTACCGGTGTGGAGTTCATTGCTGCAAATACTGACAGGCAAGCTCTGCGTAAAAGCCTTGCAACCGTAAAGATTCAACTAGGTGAAGCTTTGACAAAGGGACTTGGTGCAGGTGCTAATCCAACAGTCGGAAAAAATTCTGCCGAAGAGAGTCGTGAAGAAATCATTGAAGCACTTAAAGGCGCTGACATGGTCTTCGTAACGGCAGGTATGGGCGGAGGAACCGGGA
Source organism: Bdellovibrionota bacterium (assembly GCA_041750195.1). Classification (GTDB taxonomy): domain Bacteria; phylum Bdellovibrionota; class UBA2428; order UBA2428; family UBA2428; genus JBGSZX01. Next base: position 305,050 of record JBGSZX010000038.1, read on the forward strand.
CTGGCGCAGCGCCAGTTATTGCCGAGATTGCTCGAGAGCTAGGTGCCTTAACGGTGGCAGTTGTTACTAAACCCTTTATTTTTGAAGCTCCAAAACGAACTCGTCATGCGAAAGCGGGTATTGCTAGCTTAAAAGAGAATGTTGACACTCTTATTCAAATTCCAAATCAGAGATTGCTTTCGATTGTTGACAAAAAAACCACCATGCTAGAGGCCTTCACGAAAGCAGATGAAGTCCTATTGAATGCAGTTCAAAGTATTTCGGATTTGATTAACATCTCGGGACACATCAACCTAGATTTTGCTGACGTAAGAACAGTTATGACCGATAAGGGCCTTGCTCTTATGGGCACTGGTGTTGCTGATGGTGAAAACAGGGCTGTGACAGCGGCGCATATGGCGATTTCTAGTCCCTTGCTAGAAGATGTTTCAATCAAAGGCGCGACTGGAATTATTATTAATATTACGGGTCCAGACAGTCTAACGCTTCATGAAATTCATGAAGCTGTTTCTTTGGTTACAGAAGAGGCTGATCCAGATGCTGAAGTTATCTTTGGTAGCGTGCTAAATGAAAATCTTGGCGACGCAGTAAAAGTGACTGTCATTGCTACTGGCTTTCCTACCGAAAAGAAAAAAGAAATACGCGGATTGTTTGAGAAGCCAATCGATTCACTTGGAGATTCGCAAGTCTCAGAAGGTTTGCTTACTGCTGCGCAGGCTCCCTTTGCTCACCAAGCCATGCAGTCAAGACGCGAAGTCGAATCAGAGGGCTCAAATTACCAAGACGGTTCTGTTGAAACTCAAGAAGTTTCTTTTCAAAAAAATGCGGTTTCAGAAACCATCGAAGCAGATTCAAAAGAAAGCATTCCTTCAAACGGAGAGCAACTGAGCTTGAGTTTGCTTCAGGCAAAGAAAATTGCGCAGGAACTGGGGTTAAAGCCCTCAAGCTCCGATGATTTAGACATCCCAGCTTTTTTAAGAAAAGGAATGAGCGAAGACTAACGCATAATTAACTGTGCGCGGGAAAAAGGTGGCGTCGCATGGCGACGCCACAGTCTTGGTACCAACTTTGCTATGGGCAAGGGATGACGATTTCTCATTGCCCTAAATGTAATTCTGTATTTTTCATTAAAAATGGATTTTCGAGCCCGGCTAGGTCTCTCATGGAAAACCAACGACAACGC
>JBGSZX010000039.1:0-19725 GCA_041750195.1 Bdellovibrionota bacterium
TTCTCGCCTCAATAACCATGAGCACCGGAAAAACAAACACGCCTCCTCCCACCGAAGCTGAATATTGCAAAGTTGTGGATCGACCGCTTTCGGAAGTTTCCGTCCCCAGTTATACGGACGAAGAACACGGCACATGGAAGCTGCTCATTGAAAAACAATTAGAGCTTGTGAAAGGGCGAGCCTGCGATGAGTTTATTGAAGGCCTCGAACTCGTGGACTTTCCACGCGATCGAATCCCTTCGCTCCTAGAAGTTTCAAACAACATCGAAAAACATACAGGCTGGAGGCTCCTCAGAGTCGATGGCCTTGTTCATCCCAAAGAATTTTTTGCATTGCTTGAAAAAAATATTTTTCCATCAACTGACTTCATAAGAAAACGATCAGAAGTAGACTACACACCTGAGCCTGACATGTTCCATGATCTATTTGGACACACACCTCTGTTAACCAATAAAGAATTTACCGAATTTTTTGAAGCCTTTGGAAAAGTTGGCGTCCGCGCCCTTCAAAAATATCCAGAAGATCACGAAGTCAACATGATGCTTCCACGCCTATATTGGTACAATGTCGAATTTGGATTGATAGACCAAGGGAGCGGCCCAAGAGCTTACGGAGCTGGCTCGGTTTCTTCGCCTGAAGAAATTAAATTTTGCGTGAGCGATAAGTGCACCCGTCTTCCCTTTGATGTCGATGTCATCTCTCAAAAGGAATATGACATTTGGCACCTCCAAGAAGAAGTCTTCGTCATTCCTTCCTGGGAAAAGCTTGGCAAAGACTTTAGGGGCTGGGCAAAACGCCACGGACTCTGGGATTAACTGCGCCTTAGTTTTTGCATGTGTTTTTTTTGCATAATTTTAAATAATGCAAAGCCATTAAAACAAATCATTTTTACTAATCCAATAATTTAGCTAGATATGGCCTCATTAGAACTATTTAGATTCGAACGGAGATTCAAAATGAAAAAATTAAGCCTAGCCATCACCTTAGTTACAGCTCCCCTAGCTTTCGCAGAACAGCCAAATTTGTTTCATTGTTTTGCCAAAAACGACGCAAATTATGTGGTTAACTACACAACAACGTCACTGACAGGAAAGCCGACGTTTTCCATCCAAGACGGTGAAACTAATGAAGTCCCAGGAACCGGCGATAACTTGTTGAGTCTTTCTAGCGACCAAACTCCGATGGGAAATTTTGCAACAGCCCTCGTCACTCGTCGCCATATAGCGGATGCCCCTAGCTTGTTTTACAGCCTACTGATACCTGGAATCGGAATGGAACCTGAAACTTTGTTTAGTTTCGACACTATTTTGATCAAGGGCTATAGCGGTGGATTCCGCCCTTATCCCCTCGCCTTTCAACAAGTCACAGAAGTTGTTGATATGGTTTGCGAAGCACAAATAGTCGATTTTTAATGGCGAATGATTAAGGACTCAAATGCGCCCAGGCCGTGCTCTGCCAAGTCACGTCTGCAATTTGTTTTTGTCCTTCTTGTGAAGGATGAAAACAATCAACGCTAATGTCTTTAGCGTCTATAGGCGAATCATAAACTCCTGGAGCAAACCTAATTTTTTGTCCCTCTGCCGAGCGGCGGGCTACTACGCGTGAAAGGACAACATTGTATTGCTGAAGAGTTCTTGAGGCCACCGCACGATTTTCTTCGTTTCCTCGTAAAAAGTTGTCGCAAAATTTGGTTTGATTCCAAAGCTCTGAGCAGGTCCGTGCTCCTCGAAAATTGCTAATCTTATAATCGCGGTGCCGGTCCCAAAGCTGACTGATATTCGGAATCTCAGAAATCAACACTTCGCTCTGAGGATTCGCCTCAAAAATTTGTGTAACAATTTTTTCGACGTTTGATTCATAGTCGGCAACAGTTACTGGAGATTCATCTAGAGGTGAACAAAGATCGTTAGCCCCCACGAGTATAGCGACGTAGTCAGGCGCCCCTTGACCTAAATTTTCTCGACTCCAACTGAACATGGGTTCCAGTTGCTCCTCCAAAACATCGGCCGAAGTTTTTGTAGACTGAGCTCCATTATAAGCCATAAACTTTTTTGAGCTTCTATTGAGCGCTGCTAAACGCTTAGCGTGACTGTTTACGATAGAACGAGAATTATCTCCTGTTCCCCACACCAAATCACGTGCTTCAATTTTTTGTAAATCGCCAGAGGTATATGCCCCTAATACTTTTCTTAAAATCAACATAAACTCTAGGGGGTTCTTCCAAGAATCAAGTTTATAATTCGCAAAGGCGCCTGCCGTGATACTATCACCGAGAGTAGCCATCGATAGTGGAGTTTGTGAGGGCGACTTTTCCTTCGGTGCCCTAGGCCCGAACGCAAAGGCAGTTTGCCCATTCGCAATCAAAACAAGAACCAATAAAAATGAACACCCGGAAATCCATCTAAAACCACTGCGTTTAAAACTACTGCCCATAAGTTTTATCCCCCCTAAGGATAATTACTATGTTAAGAGGCTAATCCTAATTTCTCAAGGGTAGGGACTAAGAAAACTCTCGATAAATCTTTAAATAAGACTTAGCGATAAAGTCCCAGGCAAACAAATGCTTACGGCTCTCGCATTTCATGGCAAGATTTTTTGCAAACTCAGCGTTTTGAGAAATTTCTTGTAAATAACTTTTTAAGTCTTCCACACCAGTAATGGGGTCAAAATACAAAGCTGCTTCACCGGCAATTTCATAAAACGGATCGATTTGAGAAAGGACAAGTGGTTTGTCAAAATACAATGCCTCACAAGCAGGCAATCCAAAGCCCTCATCTAAAGACGGCTGCACAACAGCCACACAATTTTTATAAAGAGCGCTCATCGCCCCCGAAGAAAGCCCCTCAAAGTGAAAACAGGCAACAGCTTTTGAAAGATCTTCGAATTCCCGTGCCGTTTTTTCCCAGCCAAATCCTTTTGCGCCCACCAAGACCAAATCAATATTTTTTAGAGAACGCATCGCCTCGAATAATATGGAATGGTTTTTTCGATTTTCAAAATTGCCAACGCACAAAAAATAACCGCGATCTTTTGCCAGATATTTTGCAACCGGAGCATCTTTGTCTATATTGTCTCGATTGTTGGATCCCTGAGAATCACCAAAATTGAGCATGGGCCCCAGGGGAACTTTTCTAATTTTAGATTTTAGATCGGGTCGCAATTGGTTGATTTGTGACTTGACGTGCTCGGTGCTCACCACGATAAGATCAGCTCTCAGCAAAGCCTTTTCGAGCTTCAGTTTTTTCATTTTTTGAAATTTAGATTCCTGCCAATTATTTTCGGCCAAGGTCCAACAGTCATGCAGAGTTGCCACTCGGTGCCCCTTCATAAAGGGTGGCAATATGGTATCGAGGCTATGGTAAATCGAATTTTTTTCGCCCATAAGTCTTTTCGAAAAATCCATCTTGTGAATGGGCCCACGTTCCAAAATAAATGGAGTTTTCTTTACTGGAATCCGCGCAATGTCCGCAACGGACCAATCTGAATTTGCTTGATGCAACTTATGTAAGGCTTTTGAAAGCCAAAATGAACTCAACCCAATACTGCTTAACGGGCCACGAAGCCAAGCTGTGTTATCTAAATAAATTTTCACTAGCTTTTTGAGCCTCCATTAACTCAATTGTCCTTTTTAATTTTCTTAAGAAACTGTGCCTTGGACGCCTCAAAACTATTAGGAAACCAATCCAAACCTTCGGGAGCGTTTTTCTTGGTGTAATCTGCCTCCCAAGTGCTCTTAAAAAGCGCAACCCAATTATCGTTAGAGTCTTTGACTATGGCCACGCGCAAATCTTGATTCGACATATCTAATAACGAATTTTTAGGAACAATCCATTCCGCACTTTGATAAGGTAAACGCTCAAGCCTTGCATCAACACCGTACTCACTTTTCAGGCGGTACATCATCACATCAAACTGCAATGGCCCCACCACACCTAAGTATGGGTCTTGAATTCCCACCCTAGGATCGACAAACATCTGAATCATGCCTTCTTCACAAAGTTGTGAAATTCCCTTTTGAAGTTGTTTTCGCTTCATGGGGTCTCGCAAAATCAGCCTTCCAAAATTTTCTGGAGAAAACTGAGGGATGCCCTCAAATTCAATTTTTTCGGAGCCTGTGTAAAGCGTGTCACCAATTTGAAAATGACCTGGATCATGAATACCTATGATGTCTCCCGCATAAGCGACATCAACGGTTTCTCTGTCTTGCGCCATAAATTGTTTTGAATGTGTAAGGCGAACTTCTTTATCTAACCGGGAATGTTTGACGTCCATGTCTCGTCTAAATTCCCCCGAACAAATTCTTAGAAAGGCCAGCCTGTCTCTGTGTTTTTTATCCATATTGGCCTGGATTTTAAAAACAAACGCTGAGAATCTAGGATCTTCCGGCTGAATCGCATGAGGAGCCGCCTGTTTCTCTCGAGGCTTTGGAGCAAAGCGATGAAAAATATCTAAAAAAGTCGAAAGACCAAAACCACTTTTGGCGCTGGCAAAAACTACCGGTGACATCCGACCTTCATTGAAAGCAACAACATCTAAGGGACCAATGCCGCCTTCAATAAGTTCGATTTCTTCGACAAGTTTGTCCTGCTCTTCTTTTGAAATATATTGAAGGAGTATAGGATCTGTTGGTTCACAAGCAATGCTCCGCGCTTGAGCCTGAAATCCCGCCTTTTCTGGAGGATCATAAAAAACAAATTCACGATTGAGTCTGTGATAAACGCCGCGAAATGACGGCCCCATGCCAATGGGCCAGGTAAGCGGATTGCATCCCATCCCTAGAACACCTTCAATTTCTTCCATCAGCTCAAAGGCATCTCTTCCTTCTCGATCAAGCTTGTTGATAAAGGTAAAAACTGGAATGCGGCGCATGCGACAAACTTCAAAAAGTTTTATGGTCTGTGCCTCGACTCCTTTAGCGACGTCGATAACCATCACGGCGCTATCGGCCGCCATAAGTGTTCGATAAGTATCCTCACTAAAATCTTGGTGACCGGGCGTATCTAAAAGGTTGACGTGAAGTCCCTTATACTCAAATTGTAAAACGCTCGATGACACGGAAATTCCACGTTGTTTTTCTAATTCCATCCAATCGGATACGGTTTTACGCCTGTTGGCCTTGGCAGTGACCTCACCAGCCTCGTGAATGGCCCCACAATATAACAAGGTTTTTTCGGTCAGGGTGGTCTTACCAGCATCTGGATGGGAGATGATGGCAAAAGTGCGCCGCTTTGAGGCCTCTGCCGATATTCTTTTGTCTATTACGATTGATGGTTCCATTTCAAAATGCTTCCCTGAGAACTCAAAAATCCTCGAGATCTGTCATAAAACCTATTCGCAGATCAATCAAAGGTCATTAGCCATTATTTCGCTTTGAACTTGCTACTTTTACCTAAGAATTGCTTGCGGCCATGAAGGCGTGGCCCTATAACTCTGGGCCATGGGCGGACAAAATCCTTACATCGAAAACAATTCTGAGAAGCCAAAAAAGGCCTATAAAATTACTTTTATGCCTATGAACAAAACGATTGAAGTCGACCCAGCTAAAGTTCCCTATGATGACCATGGTTTGGATGGTTCTATTTTAGAAATTGCTCTCGCCCACGGAATTGAGATCGATCATGCCTGCGGAGGCGTTTGTGCCTGCAGCACATGCCATGTCATTGTCAGCAAGGGACTAGGCTCCTGCAATGAAGCCATCGACGAAGAACTCGACCAGCTGGATAATGCTCCAAAGACGACATTTGAATCAAGGCTTGCCTGCCAGACAGTCCCAAGCGGAGAAATGGATATTGTTGTCGAGATTCCATCCTGGAACCGAAATGCCGCTAAAGAGGGACATTAAATTAAAATAAATTTAGGGATCGTAACTTGAGGATTCTATAATTCATGACTTGATGATTCATTCGCTTCTGGGGTCAAATGATCCAAGTTTTCTTCATTAACTTTCTTTTCGCCTTCACTAAATTTGATGTTTAACCATTTTTTGGAACGGCGAAGCTCCATAAGTCTCGCAGCATCGCGCTCTTCTTCAGTCTCTGGCAGTCTTGTAACAGAAGACAGATATGCCATCCCCTCGGAGACATTTTCTCCCTCAAGTTTTTGGGTGTTATAGACCTGCATGGCGGAAGTCGCCTTACAGGCATTTTCGATTGGCAAATAGGAAACTGTTGGACTTGTGCCCGAATCCCTCAGTTTAAAAAAGACTTTACCATCAAAATTTTCAAGACCAGCTAGCACGACAGCATGTGCCCCATTTCGGCTGCTCGCCTGCAATGTTTTATTGCCTTCCATGTAATAAAAATGTTTTATATCAATCTCCAGCTCAAGAGGCATCCCGAGACAAAGGCTTCTCATGATTTCCTCCACTGCCCTTTCATTAGCTTTTTGATTACAAGGAGTGCTTTCCTTTTTGTCCTTTGCGTACTCTGCGAATGGCAATTCACGAGCCCTCATACCTGAAAAACTTATTTTTTGTGACGGATCATCGTTCGCAATTTTTTTAACATCCTCGATAAAGCATTTACCCGTATCACAAGCCAGTGTTGCCTTTTCCTCAGCAATTAGCTTTGCTTTGTTTCTTAAGGCAATAATTTTGTCAAAACTAGCATTGATCTTAGCTGCAATTTCATCTGCATTTTTGAGCCCGAGTGCAGATTCTCTATTGTGCGTATCCACTAAGTTTCGCCTGATGTCAGGCGGTGGGTTATCTTTTAGAGAATCTTCAAATTTTTTATCAATAAGGGCAATTTTTAGCTCTAATGCTTCAGCTGCTCTTCTCAGCTCATCGTCTTCTCTATCTATTTTTTGAATTTGCGCCTTAACCGTTAGAAACTCCTTTCCATAATCTAACGTAATATCCTCAAGCTTTGATAAAAAAGCTTGAGTTTGCAAACGAGTGGTTTCGTTATTTTTTGAGATCTGCCCCAAGGCCAAAATTCTTTCTATCGACGTCTTTCCGAATCCTCCGCTAAGAGGCGTTGATTGACTATAGACTTTCAGGTTATCAGTCATTTCAGAAGTCGTATCAGCTAATCTTGATTTCATTCGTTCCACGCTATCGTTCCCCAGCGAACATTCGGCTGCAGCTGGCAATAATTTGGGAATAATAATTTTTTCACCCGATTTTCTAAAATACGCCGACTCCACCGCAGCTGCACTTGCCCACGAATAGCAAGTTCCTGAATATTGCTCAGCATTTTCATCTGAAAATTGAGGAATTTCCAAGGATTCAACATTTTTTCCAAAGCATGCTGGCGCAGGAGTCTCCACAACCTCAAGTGCTGCCAGTTCATCAGCATGAAGCTGGAAAGAAAAGATTCCCAAAAAAAGAACGCCTAAATATAGCCGTGTTTCAGCAATCATCCAGGTATTTTACCACCTAGTTATAATAGATTTATTAATCTTTGGTTAAGGAGTGTGTCTACGGATCGAATCTGCCTCGTTGAGTTTTTGCCCAGATCTGGCTATCATTGATCAGGTGAAAATCTTTTTTAGAAGCCTCGCCCTCACAAGCAGCTATTTCATTTTATTCATAAGCAGTGCCTTGGCACGCACGGGTGCTGTTTTTCATCCCAGCGGAAAATCTGCCACCATTGTCATTTATAGCCATGTGTCTAGCTGGGGAGATGAACCCCTTTGCTCGGGACCGGACGCACTTAAAATTTTTGACTCCTTAGTCATCAGGCCCGAATTGGGAACTGACTCAGTTGTCCGTAGTTTCAACAATGATCAAATAAGTGTGACCTGTGAAAATGTTCGACAATTTAATTTTTTCACATGTAGCCTCCGACTCCTGGCTTCGGAACAAATAACCATAGATCCTTCAAACGAGAGTATTTCAGCCACCTTTAATGATGATCAAGCTCTTGAACTTTCAAAACTATGGAATACGAGTTGCGGAGGCGAGAGCTTTGTCAGCGAAGATGCTAAATTCACAATGTCATGGCAGCCCCAAAAGGTAAGTTGGACCTACAATCAATCCAAAAACTTTTGAATCTCCAACATCATTCTGTCAAACTCAGCTTCCCCTAAAGCAAGGCGAGTAAGAAAGTAGTGATTGAACGAATATTCACGAGCCTCCGCGCTTTTGTTAACCATTTCGATCTTCCAAGCTGGGACCAAGCCAAATCGCTTTATTAGGCCATGAGTCTTTTTAACGCTAATCAGCTCATCACCCATGCTCAAAAACACCAATGTTGGCATTTTTGATTCAAGCATTTTGCTTTCAGTTAAATCATCAAGAAGCCTGAACAAAACTTGATACGATTGAATAGAGGCGCCCGAATTTGCGATCGCGTCTTTACGGTTACTCGTAGGCATAATCCAACTCTGACCAAAAGGCAGGTGCTTCACCAAATATGAATAGCCATTGATTCCCAATGCGGGCGCCAAATAGACTCTCCGCTTAACTTCATATTTCCCTGGATTTAGATTTTGAAAAGTTTCAAAAACCAAACACCCTAGAGAAAAACCTAAATATTGAAGTGGGATATTGAGGCTTTTAGCTTTCTGAGACGCGTAGTCTAGGGCCTCGTCCATGTTTTTAAGCCAATCTTCCTTTGTGACTGTTCGAATATCGGTATCTGGAGAGGCTAAGTCATGCCCCCGCAAGCGCAAGTAAACAACTTCGTGCCCCTGCGCACTTAATGCTTCACCAATTTCCGTCATGACTTCTGGAGGGTTGTTAAGGCCATGGCCAATGAGAACCAAAGATTTAAACTTTTCGTTTGTCGGTTTTGTTTTTTTGAGATCCGAAGCAATACTGTTGTTTGTCATTCCGACTTTCCCCCAAGAAATCTGAGCATAAGAATTCATTCCCACAAATAGAAGTATAAATATTTTCTGAATCCGAGCCATCACAAAACGATTTTAAAATTGCAAAGTTCTTATTCCAGGAACCAAGTCTTTGAGGGTAGATTCTAAAAATGAATACAATTCTACTGTCCCATCTTTATCGTCGACCCAAATAGAACGAGATTCATCCCAATTAAAATGAAGCGCCCTGCCCTTTGCCGCGACTGCAAGCCAAAGCTGCCGCACCGAAGGCTGAGTGCTCAAAATAATTTTACCCTTATCGGACAAGATACTAAGAGTGCCTTGTCCAAGTTCAACTTCCGCAATATCCGGATCAATAGACTCGAAAGCATCTTCAACTTTTTGGTAGGCGTCTTTTACGAGTAGACGATAAACTTTTTCTTCCATATTAAGTGCCAGATTAAAGTGCCAGGTGAAGGTACCTGGTTACAGTAACCCGTCCCTCTTAAGAAGTGCATCGGCATCTGGCTCACGCCCTCTGAAGCGCTTGTATAGCTCCATGGGGTGTTCCGTTCCGCCTCTCGAGAGCACATGCTCCTTAAAGGAATCAGCAACCTCTTGGCTAAACAATCCTTTTTCTTTAAAATAAGCAAAGGCATCGGCGTCCAAAACTTCGGCCCACTTATAGCTGTAATATCCGGCGGAATAGCCGCCAGCAAAAATATGCGAGAATGCGGGACTCGACGCAGTCCCGTCTACCTTAGGCAAGACTCTTGTTTCTTTTAGAACCTTGTCCTCAAATTCAAAAACATCGATGATTCCAGTTGGGTCGTCAGCATGCCAAGCCATGTCCAAAAGCCCAAAGCTCACCTGTCTTAAATTCATATAAGCAGCCTGAAATTTTCGAGCCCTTTGAAGTTTCACGATGAAATCCTCAGGAATTTTTTCACCAGATTCAAAATGAACCGCAAACATGTCGAGAACTTCTTTTTCGAGCAACCAATTCTCCATAAACTGAGAGGGCAACTCAACAAAATCCCAAAACACGTTGGTGCCAGCAACGCTTCGGTAAGTGCATTGCGATAACAACCCATGAAGTGCATGCCCAAATTCGTGGAACAATGTTGTCACTTCATCAAAAGTTAAAAGAGATGGCTTTGTGTCGGTTGGTTTGGAAAAGTTACAAACAATCGAAATATGCGGGCGCAGCACTTGCCCCTCAAACATTCCTTGTTCACGAAGGGGAGTCATCCACGCTCCAGATTTCTTAGTTTTACGAGGAAAAAAGTCTGTATAAAATAGCCCAACAAAATCACCGGACTTGGAGTCAACCACTTCATAAGTTGAAACATCGGGATGATATTTATCTATGTTATTAACCTTTTTGAATTCAATATGAAAAAGTTTGGTCGCAAGCTTAAAGGCGCCATTAACAACATTTTCGACCTTAAAATAAGGGCGAACAAGTTCTTCATCGAGATCAAATTTTTCTTCTCGTAGCTTTTCAGAGTAATACGAAAAATCCCAAGGGTCTAAAGTATTTCCATCACCCATTTTTTCTTTAAATTTTCTTACTTCCTCGACTTCGGCGAGTGCCTTTGGGTGGGCAATCTTTAATATTTTATTTGTAAACTTTGAGACGGCTTCTTTGCTACCCGCCATACGTTCTTCCAAAACATAATCAGCATGAGTCGAAAACCCTAGAATTTTGGCTCTTGCGAATCGAAGTCTTGCGATTGCCATAGCATTTTCACTGTTATCAAACTCTCCACCCACTCCGCGAGTTGCAAAAGCCATGTAGACCTTTTCACGCAAGTCGGCGCGAGATGAATATTTTATAAAAGGACCAAAGACAGGATAGTCTAAGGTAACAGCCCATCGCGACGAAACTTTACGTTCTTTTGCTGCCTGTGCTAGAGCCTCAACAGCAGACTCTGGAAGTCCGGCGATATCCGCTTCGTCATTAAGCTCAAGAATATAACTATTACTAGCATTGAGTAAGTTCTCACTAAACTGTGGACCCAGCTTGGAAAGATCTTCATCAACTTTTCGAAGTCGCTCTTTTTCCGAGCTATCAAGCAACGCACCATTTCGAACAAATCCTTTGTATTGATTTTCAAGAAGCATTTTTTGCTCTTGATTCAATCCCAAAGTTTCTCTGCGATCGTAAACCGATTTCAATTTTGCAAAGACTTCCGAATCTAAGGCGACGTCATTTGAGAATGATGCCAACTTGGGAGAAATTTCTTTGGCAAGAGCTTGGTGTTCCGGCCCCGCTTCTGCTGAAAACAAATTAAAATAAACGCTTGAGGACATGTCCAAAGTCTCACTTAGGGCTTCCAATGCCAAACAAGTGTTCTCAAAATCAGGAGTTTCCGCCACCGACTTTAGGGCCTGAAGTTTCTCTTTAGCCAGGCGAATCCCCTCATCAATTGCAGGCAAAAAATGCTCTACTTTCAATGAGTTATAGGGGATGCAAGCATGAGGACCTGAGTATTTTTGAAGCAATGGATTTGTCATAGAAATGAACTCCTAAAAAAAATATTTTTCGCCTGAATAGACATAACACGCCTAAGCCTTGAAAGCCCGAGCTGTTTAGAATAAGTGTAGACATTGCATGGCGTTAAAACTCGTAAAAACCACCCCACACAAAGCTACTAAATCGAAACTTCATACCTTGATTGGTCCTTGCGCAAGCATGGCCTGCCTAGTTCATTGCTTTTTGCTTTCAGCTATTTTGCTTGTGGCGCCGGGCTTTTACCACAAGCTAAACTTGGAATCGTTTCACCATCTAGAATTAGCCTTCTGGACCATGGCTCTGCTTCTTGGTCTCTACACTTTAAAGCATGCGTCTGTTAGCCCTAGGCTTCGAGGGCTTTTTGCGCTTATAGCCTTACCAGGCCTTGTGGCTTACTCTATGGACCAGGAAGAGCTTATGCATGGAGTTTTAATTTCCATGGCCATTTATCAATTTAGTTTGGTTTTATACCAACATTTAAAATCTAGAAGAGCGAAAGAACTGGAGTGCTGCCACAACCATGAGCACCCTCAAACCTAGTCCCTCAGCTGGCCAAGTATCTTTAGCCATCCCCTCAGAACGTGAGAGGGATAGAAATTTCAAACAGGGTGGCAGGAGTTTCTACTTTTTTGATTTTGACGATAACGTCGCTCACCTTCAAACAAAAATCGTTGTGTTTCATAAACGAACGGGTGCGGAAGTCGAGGTTTCAACTACTGACTTTCCAATTGTCCTGAAGGAAATGGGGGCCCAAGGTAGCGAATGGGAACTTTATGAAGTACGTGACATTCCCAGCAACGGATCTTTCAGAAATTTCAGAGAGATGCCTAAGGATCAACTTGATGGACGACCTCAACCGCTTGTTCACGACATGCTAGAGGCTATGCAAAATCCTAATCTAGAATGGCGAGGCCCTTCGTGGAATTTTTTTGCACACGCAGTAAACAACAACCGCCCTGTTGCCGTCATCACGGCACGAGGACATCACCCACACACCATCAAACGTGCCGTGGATCTAATGGTTTTATCGGGCGACCTTGATGCCCATCCAAACTACTTGTCGGTTTATCCGGTTTCTCATCCAGACACTCGCCGTGAACTTGGTGACTCTGATTTTAAATTAAGCACCGCTGAACTAAAAAAAATTGCCATCAAGTCTGCGGTTACAGACGCATTTGCGTGCTACGGTGAAAATCCCTATCACAGATTTGGAATGAGCGATGACGATCCTCACAATGTAGCACTGATCGTTGAAGCCATGAGGGATTTAAAGACTGAATTTCCTGAAAATGCTTTTTTTGCCTTCAACACCCATGGCGGTAAAATTGTTAGAGAAGAAATTTTACTCGGCGGAAAAAGCAAAAAAGACATCAGCATAAAAGAGTCAGACAAAGATCAAATGAGCTTGTTTTGAGCAAATTTTTTTGAGAAAATTTTATTGAACAAATCCTACGGATTGCTGGAATGATCATTAGGATGGATCGTTAGATTGATCGATTCGAATCCTTAAGGGTTCTGACGAATCCAAGTGCACATCTCTTTGAGGGAAGGCAATCGTAATTCCAGCTGCTTTGAATTTGGAGTAAATGGCATATCGAAGATTTGATTCCATGGTTCTCATATCGTTGAGATGAAAAAGATCGATCCAAAAATAGACATCAAAAATCAATGAATCGTCTCCAAAGTCATGAAACAAAACCATAGTTTTTGGATCAGGTTTGGAAGCGCTATGGACCTTGCAAGTCTCTACGCTCTCAATAAGTAGCTGCTCAATTTGCCTGGCATCCGACCCATAAGCCGCGCCAACTCTAACATTGGCTCGCACTTGATTATCGGAGTGAGTCCAATTCAAAACATTTTTATCAAGGAAGGAACTATTGGGAACAATCATATGTCTATTGCCAAAGGCCCGGATCCGAGTGCTGCGCATACCAATGTCTTGGACCTCACCAAAAATGCCATCTACATCAATAAAATCTCCAACCTTAATAGGTTTTTCGATCATCAAAATAAGTCCGCTTATAAGATTGTTAACAATATTTTGTGATCCAAAACCAAAGCCAATGGCGAGTGCCCCACCTAAAACCGTAAAAATTGTCAGAGGAATATTTGCGATTTTAAGTGCAAAAAGGGTGAAGAAAACTAAGAAGAAATAAAATGAAAGTGATTCGACACTATGAAGTGAACTTCGTTCGTGAATCCACTTCGAAAACAATCGATCCGTTACTTTGTGGCTCAGACTTCTTGAGAACGCAACACCAAGCACAAATAGAAACAAGCCGATTGTTAAAGTTCCTACAGTAATGGCGTTTCCATCGACCGTTAATATAACAAACTGCCAAACCTCGAGCAGTGTCTGGAAAAAAGAATTTTCGACGTCTATATTCAAAATTTTCGCCTCGACGAACACCGCCTAATAGCGATATCCCTCTGGCTTAAAAGGCCCATCCAACGGGACATCAATGTACTTGGATTGTTTTTCGGTAAGCCTAGTAAGCTTCGCTCCAATTTTTCCCAAGTGAAGAGCCGCAACTTTTTCATCTAGTTTTTTAGGGAGAACATATAATTTGTTCTCGTATTTTCCAGACTTTCTATTTTCCCACAATTCAATCTGAGCCATTACCTGATTAGTAAATGAAGCACTCATTACAAAACTAGGATGGCCAGTGGCGCATCCAAGGTTTACCAAACGACCCTCGGCAAGAATGGTAATCACTTTTCCGCTAGGCCACTTCACCTGATCAACCTGAGGCTTGATAGTGATTCGCTCCAATTTTTTGTCATTAAAAACACTCGCAACTTGAATTTCTGAATCGAAATGTCCAATATTACAAACAATAGCTTGGTTTTTCATAGCATCCATGTGGGCACGGGTGATGACGTCTTCATTCCCTGTGCATGTTACAAAAATATCGCCATAGGTAGCCGCCTCATCCATAGTGACGACTTCAAAACCTTCCATGGCAGCCTGTAACGCACAAATGGGATCAATTTCGGTAACAACAACACGTGCTCCAAGACCTAGCGCTGCCTGTGAACAGCCTTTACCAACGTCTCCATAGCCAGCAACAACGACAACTTTACCTGCAAACATGACATCCGTTGCACGTTTAACTGCATCCACAAATGATTCCCGACAACCATAAAGATTATCAAATTTAGATTTTGTGCATGAATCATTGACGTTGATCGCAGGCATTTTTAGCGTTCCATTTTTTTCACGCTGAGAAAGTCTGTGCACTCCAGTTGTTGTTTCTTCTGATAGCCCATAAATGTGCTCAATCAATTCTGGATTTTGATCGTGAACCATATTTGTTAAATCGCCACCATCGTCGAGAATAAGATTTAGCGGACTGCCGTCGGCCCATTTCAAAGTTTTCTCAATGCACCAATCAAATTCTTGAGCACTCATGCCCTTCCAGGCAAAAACCGGAATTCCAGCCGCAGCCATGGCAGCAGCCGCATGATCTTGAGTGGAAAAAATATTACAAGAACTCCATCGAACTTCAGCACCTAGTTCAACAAGTGTCTCCATCAGAACTGCCGTTTGAATGGTCATGTGCAAACAACCGGCAATGCGCGCCCCTTTGAGCGGAAACTTTCCGGCATACTCTTCTCGCAATGCCATAAGGCCAGGCATTTCGGACTCTGCAATGACAATTTCTTTTCGGCCAAACTCCGCAAGAGAAATGTCTTTGACTTTATAGTCAGAAAAGCCTTCGGGGGCCTTACGCGGGGAGCTACTTTTGTTTGTTTTACCTGTCGTAGAAGTTGCCATGTCAGTCATCGAGCCTCCAAATATTCCTATTGAGAAACTTAAACGTACGAAGGGCAGGAATCAAGCTATTCCAGAATTCACTATAGCTTTGCAAGCACAAACTCTTGACCTTCGCTTACCACTCGAATGTTCTTCCAGCCAAGTCTGTTCTTGATGGTATGGCCCCAAGCTTCGGCCGTTTCTCGATTTCCATGATTCAAAAAAACATTTTTGGGTTCTTGCTTAAAATTTCTTAGCCATTCGAGCATGTCGTCAGCGTCTCCATGGGCAGAAAGTGCAGGAAGCGTTTTAACTTGTGCTTTGACTTCAATTTCTTCGTGATGGATTCGCATGGAACCGGCTTTGATGCCAATATCCTGCAAATATCGCCCCTTGCTACCCTCTGCTTGGTAGCCCACAAAAAGCACCGTGTTTTCTTTGATAGGCAATCGACTTTTTAAATGATGCAATATCCTACCACCACTCAGCATTCCAGCAGCCGATATCACAATCAAAGGACCATTCTGGACACATGCAATCATGGAATCGTCTGGCCCCTCGGTTGCGTGAAAATTATGTGGCAAAAAGTTTTGCTCGCTTTTAACGCTAAAATCCTCCCCCAACCTATGATCTTCGGGGTGATTCAAGAAAGTTGATGTTGCCCGAGAAGACATCGGGCTATCAAGAACGACGGGATACTTATCAATAGCACCACTGTCTTCTATTAGCCTGAGCATATACAAAAGTTCTTGCGCTCGGCCCACAGCAAAAGCTGGAATCACAAGAACACCGTTTTTTTTGGTGGTCTCGTTCACCACTTGTGCAAAGAGTTCCATAGGATCAACTTTAGGATGCAATCGATCACCATAGGTGGATTCCAAAACTATATGCTCCGCCTCACTTGGACCCGAAGGCCCTCGAAGAGTTTTCGCCCTATCGTGTCCCAAATCTCCGGAAAAACATATTCGCTCGGGCCCACTTGAGGTTTGAAAAGAAAAAAGTAATGACCTCGCACCAATGATGTGTCCAGCTCGATAGGCTTTCATTGAAAGACCCGTTTCAAGATTTAGCCATTCGTCATCTTCCCAAGTTTGAATGAGTTCAATTGTTTTTTCGGCATCTGCTTTGTTGTAAAGAGGAAGAGCCGGCTTATGATGAGAATGCCCCGTCCGATTTGCAAAACTTGCATCTTCCTCTTGGATTTTTGCAGAATCAAGGAGCATAAATTTCAAAAGATCAGCCGTTCCCTTTGAACAATGTATCGGCGCGCGATATCCGCCTTTCACCAAACGAGGCAAATATCCTGAGTGATCCAAATGAGCATGAGTTAGCAAGACACCCTTTAAAAGGGCCGGATCGTAATCGAACGGTTCCCAATTCTTTGCCCTTAAATCTCGATGCCCCTGAAAAAGACCACAATCAATAAGGTAAGGACTGTGATGATAGTCAAATACAGTTCGGCTGCCAGTGACAGTTCCTGCAGCCCCAAGAAATTTTAATGATGCTTTCAATTATTTAATAACGCTTTGTTTATCTAATTCTTGTAAGTGTATCCATGCTGCCTGAGCAGCAATTTCAGGAGTCACTCCACGATTTTTATATTTTTTAATCCAAGCAACACTAGCTGCGCCGGTGACACCCATCATCTGACCGTTGTATTTTACAATTTTATTCCAATCAAAGCCGTCAGCCTTGTAAGAAGCATTGTGCCTGATGGCTCCCGTTAAAATCAAATTGACCGTAGCATCTTTCATTTTTGCAATAAACGCTTTTGGATCTTTGGAATAAGCCGCATCACCGCCAAGAGCCTTCCATACTTTCCAATTTTTAGGATTATCGAGCTTTGCCGCCTCTGCAACACTGCCGCCCGTGCCATCAATACCATGACAAAACATGCAGGAATTTCCGCCCTTTTGCTCATACAATCCTCGGCCCATTAAATTATCTGGCTCTAGAGCAGAAAGAGAAAACGACGATAAGGCAAATGTGATTAGCAGTAGGTAATTTTTCATAGACTCTAATTTCTTATAACGATGCGCCCAATGATTCAACTTCCGAAGAAGCTAATTCAGCAGATTTTAGAGCACTCAAGACGTGTTGCCTGTTGTATTCAAAAGCAGCTAAAGATGCCGCGATCGACACGTTCATGCTCTGAACCTGTCCAAATTGCGCAATTTTAAGTCTTTGTAGCCCCTTAAATTCACCAGAATCAAAACTGAGGCCAAATTCTTCATGGCCAACGACAAAAGCAGATTTTTTGGGCAAAGCTAAAACCCCAAGACTCTGGTCGGCATTGGGGTCCATCACAAACACCTCGAAGCCCTCGGAAAATAAAACCTCATAGGCCTCTGCAAAAGTCTTGAAACTTCTAGATTTGGTTTGCTTAAAGGCGCCCTTTGCTGGGTAAGGATCAAAAAAAGGAATATTCACCAAGAATACCTCTTGGCAGCCTAGTGCCTGCGCACTCCTAAAAATCTTTGCCACGTTAAAATTAGGCTTCAACCCATCAAGAACCAAAATGCAACTATGTGGACCTGGGAGCTGGTGTTCGCTTTTGATTTTTTCAATTCTAAACTTTTTTAGAGGGTTTTTGCGCTTCATTTCTGCCATGGCAGCCTCGCTTCTACACTAGCGGCCTTCAAAATGCACAAGCGACTTCGGCCCGCCATCACAAACGCAACGCGTCACCCCTCCCCTTAGGTTTCGGGCCTCTGACGCCGAAAAGATTAACTATGGAATATTGCAGCTTTAAAAAGACACTAAGCAAAATCTTGTTGCTTGTGTTGGGATTTTTGTACGCAGAAAATGATGTTCACGCTGCCCCAGACACTCCAGCTACCCAAAAACTTAAAATTGCGATGGTATCAGCCGAGCATTCTGACTTTTTATTTACGGGCGGACTTGGCCACGCCGTCAAAGGCGCTGGCGAGTCATTAAATGCTCAAGCAGATATTGACTTAACTTTCATCACGCCTGGCTATGAAAGCGCCTTAAAAAATAAAGAGATTCAAAAGAACCTCCGCAATACGAAACAAACTATTTCGGTCCCGCTAAATTTTCAAAATGGACACGCGCAAAAGCAGAGTGAGTTTTTGCTATGGGAATACACGAGTCCAAAATCAAAAGCCAAAACGCTACTCTTTTCTCATCAACATGGAAGCGCTCTAGACTATTTTGGAAACGTAGATGGCTCTGGGAAGAAGTTTTATGGTCCTCCGCAAATAAAAGGCGAAGCCTTCGGAGCGTGGGGGAAAGCTGTTGCTGATCATATTCTAAATTCAGATTACGATCTTGTGGTTCTTAATGAATGGCACACGGGTTTTGTTGCTCCCTTCATTCAAGACGCAAGACTTCAAGGGCGCCCCACTCCAAAAATGATTTTTGCAGTTCACAATATGGGCTACACCGAACCAATGCCTGGATCGATGCTCGACTTCCTTGGCATCAACCATAAATACTTTACGGCTGACGGACTTGAGTACCACGGCCAACTTAGTCCCTTCAAAGCAGGTTTTGAATATTCAGATGTTGCTTATGCGGTTTCAAAAACATACGCCGGCGAAGTTGAGCAAGAACGATTTTCAAAAGATCTTGCAGGCCTTGCGCGAAAAAAACGTGAGCACCATCGGCTACTAGGCGTAATGAATGGCATCGATGCCTCTGAATGGAACCCGGCGACCGCACATGGTGGACTGATTGAGCATTCTTTTAGCGTCAAGGATATGAGCGGAAAAGCTTTAGGCAAACGGGATCTTCAAAAAGAATTTGGATTGCCGCAAAAAGAAAAAACTCCGATCCTTGCGCTGACTTCAAGGATTAGCGAACAAAAAGGATTTGATTACCTTCTCCCTGCCCTTGATGAGATACTCAAGACAGAAGATGTCCAAGTCATAATTGCAGGCGACTATGATCAGCAAAAGTATGGCTCGATGCTCGAGGATCTTTCGAGGCGTTACCCAGAAAAGTTTAAGCACCATAAATTTGATAAAAATCTTGAACACAGACTGACTGCTTATGCCGATCTTTTTAACAATTCTCCCCTATGGGAACCGAGCGGTCTTAACCAAATGTTTGCCCAAATGAATGGAACGCCCCCAGTTGTTTCGGCCGTTGGAGGACTCAAAGATTCAGTGCAAGATGGAAAAACAGGATATTTGCTAGATTTAGCAATGACTCACGACGGATCTAGCGTTCATTATGACGACACTCAAAAAAATGTCGTGAGCGGCCTTAAAAGGGCTCTCAATGACTATCATAATGATCCCAATCAATTTAAAAAGATCCAAACGGCCGGTATGAAAATCGAAAATTCTTGGGATTCAAGGATCCCACAATTCAAAGCCATGTTTGACTACGTACGAGGCGAAGGCCCAACCCATCTGATGGAAGCAGGAGTAGAGGCTGTAGCTGGAAGATCTGCAATCGAGCTAAATAATTTGGCCCAAACACATGGGGCCGGCAGCCGATGTCCAGGACTCTTAAAGGTCCTAACAGGTCAGAAATAGCCTTCACCATCGATATTAATGAAAAATTTGTAGGGCCGGTTGACGCAGCCCGCCCCTGCGATTAGCTCTGTGGGCTACCGAAAACTAGGTTGGTCGGGTAGCTCAGTCGGTAGAGCAGTGGACTGAAAATCCACGTGTCGGCGGTTCGATTCCGCCCCCGACCACCATTTAAAGACAGTATTCCGTATGCT
>JBGSZX010000040.1:0-101267 GCA_041750195.1 Bdellovibrionota bacterium
GTCTATTGGATAGGCCGTAGACAAAATTGAGGAATATTTTTGAATTTAATGCCGGATCGCTCTTCTTTAAACGAAAAGAAAATTTAAGAGAATTATCGCAAAAGCAATTTTTGCAATTGAGGCAACGGAATCTCTGCCGAAGCAATCCTCTAAAACTTTGAATTGGTTTGGAAAATCCATATTTCTTGAAGTCGGTACTTTTACATTTTGGACAGTAGAATCTTTCATGCATCCTAAGGGCCATTGCACGATAGGTGCCATTACTCTACTGACGCTTCTTGCTCAGCAACTCTTCCCTGCTCACAGTTAAAAATAGTAAGATACGCCGCCGGTGAAGCGCATGTTGAAGCCGTTGACAGCCACGGTGGTGAAGCCGAAGCCGTAGCCGAAGGAGGTGACGAGCTCGAGACCGAGAGTTTCATTTAATTGATAGTTATAGCCGAAGGTGCCAGTAAATTCGGCAACTGATCCGACGACGCTAAAAGCGCTTGTAAACTCTTGCACCAAAACTTGAGAAACGCCTACTTCATAGCCACCAAAAAAGCGGTGCGGGCTATAGGACTGAATCTCAAAGTCCCCCTCACTTCGACTAAAATATAGGGAAGGTCCAGAGAAATAGAAGCGCTGTCCACCCGCTACCCCACTATAGAAAACCTTAGCCTTACCAAAATCCATAGCAAAGATACTTTTGATGATCGTCGAAACTTTAGAGCTGAAAAATAGTTCGGCCTCAAGTTCTATAGATGGGAATGTGCTGAAGGAAGAATTTACGGGCCCCGAGTAGCTTCCCTTGATGAGCCCTGATCGCAAATGAAACTGTCGGCCATCTGCATAGGCATTTATAGATAAAATCCCGATCAATATCAGAATTGATTTATGCAGCTTCTTTAATGCCATCCGAAGCTTCTCCTGATTTGAGTTTCTCGACCCACTCAGATAAAACTTTGCCTGAGGCCTTAGAAAAGGACGAATCTGTTTTAATGAGACTACGAACTATTTTTACGAACCCCGTCCAAATCGCGTCTTTGTTTTCTTCGATTTGAGCTTTGGAATCTTCATCAGATTCAATTTGTTTGATTTCCAAATCGAGCATGTCCCGAAGCTTTTTACCTGGCTCTCCGACGGCGGAATAAAATGTTTGTCTTTCGCCTTCGCCGCGAGACATGATAAGCTCTGCTCTTTTGGGATTGCTAAGTTTGAGGAACGCCAATTTTACCAACTCAACCGGCAAATCACTAATCAAACTCGAAGGGAATGATTCTTCACTTAAATCTTTGATCATTTTCCATTGTTTGGAATCAACAAGCACATTGTAGAGCAAGCGTTCTTTTCCAATTGAAGCATCGGGCATGAGATCTGGAATGCTCTCGATAAAAGGATTGTCAGAGAAGTCTTCGTCACCACGAAGTCCATTTAATGTCTTCTTTATAGTTTCGATGTTTTTTACAGCATCTTCGGTTTTGCATTTGGCAAGCAATGGATACAATTCTTGGCAAATTTCATCGTCTAGTTGAGTGGCGATTGACGATATCTGAGCGCTTGGTAGCAACGACATTACTTCTGATGCAAGAGTTGGATTGTCCTTAAATACGGCAACAACTTCTTCAGCGGTAACCGCAAAAATAAGTTCTTGAATGTCGGGAGCCAATTCAGGCTTCGGAACGATCAAGTCCAAAATCAATTGATTATTTAAAAACATATCAGCGCGGCCTAGCGCATCTCTAGAAAGAGGAGCGTTTAACATTTTACTCATGTCTTTTCGTTCCTTAGGACTCATAAGGCCAAAAAGTTGAACCAAATCATTTGGGTGTAAGAATCTCGTCAAAACTACCAAAGCATCCACCGCTCCATGAGGCATAAATTTTAGCCACTGCCTCACAAAAAGAGCTGCTGTTTTCGCATCTTTTGCAACAAGATCCCTAAATTTATCAATTCCCGCTAAATTTTTATCAGCGCTTGATGAAATGATCCTTGAAGCTGCTTCATCTTCGGCATCGTCTTCAGCACTTGCGACAGAGCCAACTCCGCCTGCGGAATCAACATTGCCAGAAATTTCAAGTGACGTCGCTGAAGCTTGCTCCGCTGCTTGTTGAGCTGACACCCATTCTTTATAGGTACCAACTGCTGACTCACCCAACGAAATCAATTTCCCGACAACAAAAAAAGCAACCAGAAACAACATCAAACCAAAAAGTGCCAATGCCGCGATTCTGCCAAATGGCTCTTTGAATTCCTTGAGTGTGCTCATAAAGGATGAATTTTCACCAGCTTTAAGTGCAGCTGCGTCTTCCGCGGCCTTCGAATCAACCAAGGCTAATCTTTCTATTTTAATTTTTGGACGAGTTTCCTTAAGCTTTGGAACAATTTTCTTTAATAATGTTTGAGCCGTCGCTTCTCGATCTTTATCGACACTTTCATCAATTAAGAGTGTGACACTAAAAGAAGAAATGTTATCAAATAAACTATCTTGTTTAGAAAGTTCGTCTGGTGTTGCAATTTGATTATCGACACCTAATTTTGAAATCAAATCATTTCCCTCAAGCACTGATGAAGGTCCTTCGGAGGCCGTCTCGCGTCCAGTAGATTTTGATTTTTTCTTGTCATCATCATCTTTCAAACGAAGTTCAACTTGAATAAGAAATTGATCTGCCGGCAATATCACTGACAAATCGTTTTTAAGTGACTTAGTTAATTTTTCTTCAAATTCAATTTTTTGCCACATTAAGGGTTTTGGTTTTGACCCATTAGCGGCTTGCGGCGCCTGATCCATATTTCCAAAAAGACTCATTTGAGAGTGAGATTCAAAACTAATCAAAGCGACAACAAGAGCGAGTAGCTTAAAAATAGATTTCATTTTTATTGGCCCCCCTCAGATGTAGCTGCGCCTTCTGATGATGCATCTCCAGCATCGGTGGATGCGCCGCTTTCTGGTTGAGCTATGCTAGGAGATGATTCCAACCCCTCTTGCGCGGTCGCACTACCCAAAATAGGCTCTGAAGCTGGCATTCTCATCGAAGAATTGTTTCCTCCACCTAGGGTGCGCTCCAACATGTCTCTCATTCTAACGGCCTCAACACTTCTTGGATTTAATTTAACCGCTTTTCGATAGGCATCTAAGGATTCTGGAAAACGCCTCGAGATATAGTAGATGCCGCCCTCAAGCTCGTACGGCGATGATAATGTTGGAATCTTAGCTTTGATTTTTTCAACAAGCTTTAATGCCTCTTCGTATCTTCGGACACGAACAAGTCTTTGCGCTTCAAATAATGTTTCGATTTGTGAATTCATTTCAGCCGGATCGTCTAAGCCGGTTAGTGCATCAAGAGTCACTTTTAAATTTATATTCTTTGACGACATGTCAGTTATAAGAACTGATTTTTGCAAGTAACCTTCTTTAAAAAACTCAACAAGCAGTGGCCCTGATCCGCCATAGTCTTTTTCGATGTCACCCGCCGATATATTTAAAGGTGTTTGTCCCAGTTCTTTTACAGATCCAGATCCCAGAGGTTTAACAATAACTCTTGCTTGTTCGGGAACAGTGTTCAGACTTAAAGTGGTAGACGAGCATGCACCCATGACAATTGTCATGGACAATACTTCTCCAAACCTAAATAGGGCAGAACGGACAGTGCTCATGTATATTGATCGACCAAAGTTACAAAAATATTTAATCCCGTCCTGGCACCTTGCAGCATTTCAATATCTAGGTAGCTCAATACTTCAATTTAATTTGGTCAATTTCATCAAACTATGCAACATGTTCAGAGACTAGTTAAATAATGCAGCTCACCACATTTAAGCAAACAGCATCGTTAAGATTTTATTGGCCCACACCGTAAAGTCCCTAGTTATGAATATTTTAAACTTGATAGGCATTTTATTAGCCATTGGGGTCCTTGTTGTCTCGTTTGTTTTTGGAAACGACGATCCTCTAAAACTTATAGACTTTCACGGGATGCTCATTGTGCTTGGCGGAACCGCTGCTGCCATTGGCTTATCCTTTAGGATTGATCGGGCCGCAAAAATGGTAAAGATCTTTTTTATGGGTATGTTTAAGACCCGTTTGATTGAGCACAACTTGTTAATTCAGGAAATGATGAAACTTGGTGAAGCCTACAAAAACAACTCTCCTCAGCTTGAAGGCATGGTCAATGATATACAAGATCCCTTTTTAAAGGATGCCATGATCACATTAACAGATCAGATATTTTCGGACAAAAAACTTTACAGAGTTGTCCTGGCCAGAGCTCAAACTGTTTATCAAAGATATATGGATGAAGCGCGTATGTTCACGGCCTGCGGAAAATTTCCACCAGCCATGGGCCTTATGGGAGCCGTTTTAGGAATGATTGCATTGCTTGCAACGTTAGGCAAACCCGGAGCAGAAAAAAACATTGGACCAGCTATGTCTGTGGCCCTCGTTGCAACATTATATGGTATTGCTGTAGCGAATTTATTTATCATTCCAATTGGACAAAATTTAGAAGAAGTCGCAAGAGCCATTAAAACTAAAAATTTAATCATTGCGGAAGGGGTAAGAATCATTTCAACAAAAGCGAACGCCATTGAGCTCGCGGAAGAACTCAATGCCTACCTACTCCCGTCCGAACGTGTGGACTGGAAATCTCAGGCTAGCTAAGGAAAAAATCGAAAATGAGTCACGACGAAGAAGAAGACGATTTCGAAGCTCCCCATCATGAAGAAGAACATGGTGGCGGGCATGATGAACCTTGGCTTGTCTCTTATGCAGATTTAATGACACTTCTTTTTGGATTTTTTGTACTTATGTATTCCTTTGCTGCGGCAAAAAATAATGCCGGAACCGTGTCCATGCGAGCTGAGCTAGCACAATTTTTTGGTGGAAAATATATCAACCCTCTCGAAAGCACTGGCGAAAAGTTTAAAGATGCCATTGCAAATGCCTCTGGAATTTCAGAAGGCCTCAAAGAAAGTCTAAAAGACTTAGTCGTAAAAGTGACACCTGAAGGTCTTGAAGTTACTTTTTCTAGTACCGCACTTTTTAAATCGGGCTACGCGGATCTTGAAAAAGATGCAGAACAAATACTCAATGCTTTTATTAAAATTATTTCAGACAACAAAGAAGAATATAGTATTGATGTCGAAGGCTATACCGACGCAATACCAATGACGTCGGGCCGCTTTCCATCGAATTGGGAACTATCTGCGTCCAGAGCGACTTCTGTCATAAGAATGTTCGAAAGCCACGGATTCAATCCAGATAGACTCAAGGCAATTGGCCATGGTGCCACGAAGCCATTGGTCCCTAACTATGATCAAAATGGCGAATATATTCGCGAAAATTTGGCCAAAAATCGCCGCGTAGTGATTTACGTCAGAAGAATTTTAGAAGAAAGTATTTAATCGAATATTAATGTTGAAAAATTGCGGAAATGTCAAAAATTTGGGGTTCTCAAGAAACATTCTGCCTTCAGGTTGTCATGAAACCACGTTAGCCGAACGTATGTTAAGTTTCGCTTAGTTTGCTGTCTATTCTTTCGACACACGCGTGTCATTTTACCCACATTAGAAATTAAGAATTCCGCATGAAATTCCGATAAATAGTCATGTTCTTAACTCAATCTTATTCCAACGGTGCGCCAAGGTTTTCATACAATGAATGTAGGCACTATAAAAATTTAAAAGTCTCTACAGACGAGAACGTTTACTGAAGGGAATACAGACTTGTTACAAAAATTTGCACAGCGAGGTCTTCTATTGAAAAAAACTCTGACGAGTTTTGCCTTGCTGTTTGTAATTAGTTTTTTATCTCAAGCTTGTAGCCGCGCAGGAAACGAAGCGATACTTTCTGGCTCATTCGGAACCGCACTCGTAATTGTCGACGGGAACGAACAAACAGGTGAGCCGAATAGTGTTTTTCCAGTGCCCCTAACGGTACAAGTGCGAGATGAAATTATAGGCACCCCCATCCGTGATGTCGTTGTACGATTTACAAATATCACAGAGGGGGATGTGAAAGGCGGAGAAGTCTTAGATTCTTCAGACCTTACCGACGATAGCGGAATTGCATCGATTAGAGTTAGATCTCCTCAGAAATTCAATATTCCAATGACAATTCGGGCGACTGTTGAGGGAACCAATGTAAGCGCCGACTTTACAATTTATACTAATTCGAGCGGAATATGTTCCACCTTTGAGGCCGCTCCCAGCACATCACCTGCTAATCCTGTTGCAGGTGAAATTTTTTCTTTGGATGTTCAGTGTAAAGACGCGCAAGGAAACAACTCTGCAGAACTCGTGGGCCCCTACGACATCACTGTTTATTGGAGCGCTCCTGACAGCTGGATTAACAATGGAAGTCAATGGCTCTCTGGGAATCCACTCGGTGGAAGTTTTGCAATCATATACGATCCATCAAACGGCGGAGCTCCGGCTCCTTTAGATTCAATTCCTTATACAATCACCTGCACATTTGTAGCTGGCTATTGCAATACAGGTGATCTATTCGTACTCACCGATGCTAGAAACAATCCTGCAAATCCAACTTTACTTTCGGTGGGTGATGCCTTGGGTGATATCGCCGCCGTTTTTGCTGACCCTATTACTGTCGATAAAGGCACACCAACATTAATTACGTTCGCAAACAAAGCTGGAGGCGACATTGGGCTAGATGGTCTTTGGGGAATCAACCCCGGAACCTTGGTCAACGATTCTGCAACGCACTCATGGGATACCGTTTCAAATCCATTTGCCGCCACATATACAGCCGATGCAGCGGCAATCACTGCTTATCCAGTTGTCATTGATGCTGCAGGCAATTGGGTTGAAGATTTAGAAGATGATGTCACTGTTGTAACAGTCAGCGAAATCTCTCGCTTTGATGCTGATGCCCCCGTTGCGTCCACTTTAACAAATTATATTCCTCACACTCCCGGGGGCTCGCCAGCCCCTTACCCTATTAGCTTTATTCCAGCGAGATCCGGAAAGGTGTTGGTGACCGCATCGTCAGGCAGTTACTCAGACGCCTCAAGAACCATTACTATAAATAGAGGCCTTCCAGATCACCTAAGGGTAAGAGTTGCTGGAGCTGCATTAGACGAAACGGCTGTAGATTTTGCGGATCCCACAATTGATCCCGAGCTCAAAAGACAAAAAATTACCGCCGGACAACAGTATGATACAAACGTATCTGCACGAGATGCCAAAGAAAATTTAATCATACAAACTTCAACTATCGGTATCGGTGATCCTTTAACTTATTTGCCCTACACCGGTGCCTTCACCACTGACATTGATTTCGATTTGCAGTGGAAACAATTACCTGGCATCACATACGGTTCGACACCTCCTGCTGGACAACGCCAGCAATGGGATATTTCTGCCTGCCCCTATTATAGATTTCGCTCAGGCCCAACCTCTGATATTTATGCCTGTAACAATTTAAGCTATTCTCAAACATTCCTAGGTGCGATACCCAATGGAAATCCAAATTTTGTAATTGGCCCTCCCACAGATCTCACGGATATTTCAAACACTCTTTTTACTTTGACAACTTCAACAGCAGTAAGTGGAATTTTTTCAAGCTTAAGTGGAACAAGTTTGCCTTTAAGAATTGACCTTGGCGCACCTTCAACTTTAACTTTGTTCCAGTGGGACCCCCTTATCACTCCCAAAGTAGTAGATGGAGCCTATGGAGATGGCTTTGGGGTCAATCCACTTTTTCTTGGAGACGAAAATATAAAATGTAATAACCTGGGAGGGCAACTTCAGTGTATCAATGTCACTGCCGGTGATCCGTCAGAAGATTATTTTATTTTAGTTACAGATACCGCTGGTAATATTCATTACGATATCAATCCGCCCGACACCCAATGGACACCCTCAGGCGCTGTTGCGGGAAGTATTTACCCTCTGGAGGACAATGGAACCCCGGTTCCAGGAACGCGGCCCCTTCCTGACAGAAGAAATAGAGGTCGTTTTGACCCGCTCGCGCCTGGAATAGGAAGTTTAAGTTTAACCGCAACCATTCCGGATCATCCCACGATTCCAGGCACGACACTCGTTCGAAACAATGCCTATAGCTACAATATATCAACTGGAAATCTTGATCATTGGGAAATTTCGGTTACAGATAGTCGAAGTTTACAAAACAGAATCATGGCCACCAAGTCGGGCTCCATTAAGTTGGAAGCACGCGACAACGTTGATAACTTGGTCTCACTCTCTGGAAGTATCAATGTCGATCTGACAATTGAGACTCCGCAAAATGGCGGGTTAACAAACTGGACCCCCTGTAATATGACGGGTTGTACGCCAGGAACGACAACCGTCACAGTTACGAACGTTCCCATCTTAAATGGACGAGCAACTATAACCGGCTTGCGACTTCCCAATACTGCAGACAGTACTCTGGTGACAGTATCTTTAATCTCGGGTGGTAAAGCAAGTAACTCGGTAAGTCCCACGATAGACCCGGGAGCTGCTGCAACGTTGCGAATTAGAAAAACTTCAAACGGCATTGGTGGAGCGAGTCAAGAAATTCAAGGCCTAACAACAAATATAACATCTGGAAATACCTACGCCTACTTCGCCGCTACCTATGACCTAGAAGGCAACTGGAAAACAGATGTCGGCGCTCAATGGGATCCGGGAGTAAATTCTGGTGCGACCTCTTCGACTCCTGTTAATGGAATCCACTTGGTAGCTGACATCAATAACTTAGGAGTGGTGCAACCTTTTTGCCCAGGACAAAGTGGTAGTTCAAGCTATGGTCCGCTCACACCTGTCGGTCCAGTGGCACAAATCACCCTAGAGCCATTTAGGACCACGCCGACTGGTGAAACTCGAGTCCTACGGGCTATCTATGACCCAGTAGCGGCAGATAAAGAACCTAGCTATGTGAATCAAGCCAGTGCAGATTTTAAAGTTCTTCCTGCCGCAGCTACTCGCTTAAAAGTTAGTTGGGAAAACGACGCTTCAGGATTCTTAGATCAGCCGATGCTTGCCGGCGAGCGCTTCAATGTTTTGATGGAGTTTCAAGACAATGATTGTAACACGGTGACAACTCTCAATGAAGATAGAAATTTGCTTTTCAACGCCGAAGGCATGATTGCTATGACTAGCTATTACAACACTTATTATTCCAATATCACGTCAGCGCTAGCGCCCACGCAATATAGTGCAGCCGTTCCAGTTCCCGTAAGATTTGTCGAAGGCAAGAGTACAACCTACTTAAATACCATTGGAGGAATTGCCCAAGGAGATATATGGTTTAGATTTTTCGCATCCGGAAGCAATCAAAGGATTCGAGTCACCGATCAAACTTCTTCCCTAAGTAGTACAACTGGAACAGCCGGAAGCAATTATTTAATTGTCTATAACGAAAGTTTTGACCACATGCACGTGACGACTACAAACCAAGTCACCGTTGGGAAAAATACATCGGCCAGTATTATTCCAAGAGATCGTTATGGAAACATTGTGCTCTATACTAGTACCGGACTTCCCTCAAACACGAATGTTGTTCTCCAGATACCAACAACACCATCAGCAAGTTGTGTGAACATGGCAAGATGCGGTGGTTCATTTTTAGGAAGTGGAAATTTAACGCCCACAACATTGCCTACAATCTCAGCAGATACCTACACCTTGCAGGGGCAAATCAATTCACTTTTAAATAGCGGAGTTGGAACTTCGACATTTACCTATCGTGAATCTGGAAACGCTTCCCCAGGTTTAGACTTAGCATTCGCTATTCAATCGCCAGCTCCTGCAAGACCCTGTGGAGGAGCGCCACCTTCGTGCCAAAATCACAGAATAGAAACGACTCGTTATGTTCCTCTCCCTGTAAACGATAGCGATCACACTGCAGGCGATCCTCCAACAATTGCCTGGGATCCGACACGTCTACCAGGAACAGCTGACACTCCAGATAGAAGTTATGTTGCAAGTAGCACCATCGGAATGAGTAACCCCACTGGATTCAGAGCCAAGATATATGATCGCTACGGAAATTTTATTTTCTCAGAAAATTCGGCAGTTGCAACCGTCTCCATGCCCAGCGGACCTGGAGATGATTCACTTATGCAAGATATTGCAACTGGAACATTTCAATCGACCGCGATCAATGGGTACTTTACCTGGACAGGAATCACCTACCCGAGAGTTCACGCAACTCCTGTAGAGTTGGTGGCAACTTATACTGATGGTGGTAGCATTTCGGTAGACACTGCTATTGCCCTAGTACAAGTCAAAGCAGGCCCAACTTCTGAAGTTTTAGCGCTATTCTCTGGGCCTGATAATACGACACCGTGGAGCGAAGCTACTCAAGGTGGAGAACAAAGTTATATTGGAGGCGTCAACAGTATTAATGATGCTATCGGTGGAGTCATTAATACAAAAGTTGCGGGAAGCACCTTCCGCGTGACAGTTGTAGCGACAGACCTTTCTTACAATAGGGCAACAAATGCAACCGCCTTCGCGACACTTTCACTAGTGAGCGCTATAGATGGAACAACTCCTGCGGATACCAACGCAAGCATTGTCGCCTATGGTGGAAATCTGAGTGGAACAAATTGCGGAGTGACTCCATGTAACTATACAGCTGGTATGCCGATTCAGTTTCAAGCGGGCGATCAAGGCGCTATCAGCTTTTTAGTAACTCCCAAAAAAGCGGGAAGTTATTCGGCATGGCCACCTGCTCCGACTTTTGGTTCAAGCTACAAAGTTAGAGCCACTTTAACTGGAGTGTTTTTATCTGATCAATACAGTGTAGCTGCACGAACCCCCACCAATGCTGCAGGTTCAAAACTTCGCCTAGTCACAACTCTTCCCGGGCAAAGCATTGCATCTGGGCAACCCAACAATTCAACTGCATTGACGACAGCAGTTACTGGCACCGCCAGCAATTGGACCGTTGGGACTAGTTATAACCCCATGGTTAGTTTGACTGATGAATACTATAACCCCGTTAACGTTTATCCAGGTGTGGACGGCGAAACCGTCACTTTAATTACTAACGATCGTGTTGCAACAACTGATACTCAAACGCTCTCCACAGGACAAGCAACTTTCTCAATGAGTTTCAAACGTGCCATGCCATACAGCAACGCTTCAATAGGTGCTGCCATTGCAGATGCAGCACTTGCAGTTAATTCAACAACCGTTTCTACCGCAATCATTCCATTGGCTAATCAACACACATCGGAAATCTTTAATACCAGACCAGATGTTGCAACAGCTACTTTGACGAAGCTATCTGAGCAAAGCTTTTCGCCTGGACAAAATTCATTAAACTACGCGTCGGCTTTGAGTCCGACTGGCGTACCTTCTTGTCCTGGAAATTTTTGCCGAGAAGCAGGATTAGCCGACCCCGTTCACTTGATAGCAGTTGACCAGTTCTCTAACGTGGCAACTTCACAAAGCGGAGCCGTTACACTTAATTCGCCCCAAGATAGCATTCCAAATTATGCGGGAACATTTAGCAGCGGAGTTGCGGCGTTTAACCCTGCTCCATTGCTTGCAACTGGTGCCAGTCCTACATACGACAACAGTGGCTACACACAAAACTTTGTAGGATCAACAGCTCTAAATGATCAAGCTTCAAACGATATTTTAGTAAAAGCTGGATCGGCAGCTAGAACTTTAGTTGTTCTCCCCGGCCAATCTTACAATCCCGGTCAGGCATCGGGTGACATAGCATCTGCCTTAACAGGTACGGTTGACGTCAATGGATTATCTTATGCTGGAAATCCATTCTCTTTTGAAATATTTTTAGTCGACCAATTCTTTAACCGAGTGACAGCGTCAGGAACATCAGTTGCGGTCGCATCGGATGGACTTGATCCCTCCGCTGAGTTCAGTTTTAATGCGGGTTCAAGCTATTTTCCTAGTGGTAATTTTAGTTTTACAAGCGGTCGCCTAGATGGATTGGCCAAAAACTACAAATCAGGCGCTTCACGCACCATATCTGCCGTAGCCGGCGCCCTTGTTGCTCAATCAGCCACGACCTACAAAATCAACAACGGCCCAGCCACTCAAATAGTTTTTGCAAATGCAGGAGTCATTCAAAATTTTCCTACACAATATGCCGGAACTCCCTTTGAT
Source organism: Bdellovibrionota bacterium (assembly GCA_041750195.1). Lineage (GTDB taxonomy): Bacteria > Bdellovibrionota > UBA2428 > UBA2428 > UBA2428 > JBGSZX01. The sequence goes on from JBGSZX010000040.1 coordinate 12,085, forward strand.
ATTCCTGTCGAGATACGTGACCAATGGAGCAATTTAGTAACCATTGGTCCCGATGCTACGGCTACTCTAACGCTAAGCCTTGCAGCAAATCCTGTGGGCGGAGCTTATTGCGATAACACAGGACCATCGTGTGCAGCACCAGGATCGTTAGCCAAAGTGGCTGCAGGTGGAGCCACTCTCTATGATGACACCACAGAAGGTTTGAACTTCAAAAAAGTTGGTAGCTATAGAATGACGGCAACGAAATCGACCACCGCTGGAGCTGCAACTCAATACATTCCAGCTGGAACTGGTGTCGTTGCTGGAAATTCAAATGCCTTTCAAACAAGCAACTCACCGGCGACATCGATTGTTCTTGCGGGTGTTGTTTCTGGAGTTTCAGCAACACAACTTCACACTCCCATCGTCACGGTTTTTGATGATTATGGAAATGCGGCGTTGGACTACGCTGGAACTGTTACTTTTTCAACAAATCAGAATACAGAAGCAGAATATGTTGAAATTGCAGCCCCTACTCTTCCTGCAGACACTGCCTTTAATGGTGTTTCCGGAAATCTTACACTTTCAAATCAGTTGCGACTAACAGCTGCAACCAACTATACGGGTGCCACTCCATTGACCGTAACTGTAGAAGGCCCCACGGGTGACGCCCTTGGAACAATGAGCGATACAGTGACTGGCATCCAAATCACAAACGATGCCTTGGCTCATTTTCATATGCGATGGAATGAAACAACCAGTGTTGCCGCTAGAACAGCTACTTCTTCTAGCGTTGTGGGCGAACCTTTATCGGTTTTAAGACTTAGAGCAGAAGATCAATTCAATAACCGTGTTATTGCTTACAATGGAACAACAACTTTTGAATCGTCTGACAAATCCACATGGACAGGAGACTTTGCGACTCGTGTCCCATCTGATTATACTTTTATCCCGGGAACCGACGAAGGTCAGCATGATTTCCTTCCAGTTGCAGACAAAGGTTTTGGTGCGGGGACGCTAGCAACATCAGTCATTTTCCGCAGAACAGATAGCGGGGCCCATACGGGCACTCGCAGCGTGCGTGTGCGCGACCCCGGCGTTTTGGCTGGTGCGTGGTTTAACTCTCCGAATGTTAGCATTGAGAGTGGTGATCCATTCACGTTAGCTTTAGAAACAAAAACAGGTGATCCACAATCTGGAAATATTGTCGTAAATAATTTTGCGAACAACGCTCAGCCTTCTTTCAAAGTATTCGACGTCTACGATAACCCCGTCAATCCAACGGCGGCAGCGCAAGTTAGATACGATGTTACTGCTGGAGGAAGCAATGCTTCGATCAATGGATCTTCTACAGCAACGGTCAACGTGGTTACAACTCCAGGGGCAACACTAGGCCTTGCGAGTGTCGCAGCTCTTGCTAGCGGATGGAGAGTTGCACAACTGATTAATGGAAGTGGAAATCCAAATGAGCTGGCGGGAACCTTACTGAGCCCAACATCCTTTACAGATTACGACGCGACGGTTTGGTCGAACTTAAGAAGCACTCGCCCTCAACTTGTCTCTGATACTTGGTCTGATTTATATGCAAGATCAGATGTTGCCGACACAGACGGCAACGGAGGCATTCGATTTGCAGTCGAACCAAATGGCTCTGAAACTGTAACCGCCGGTGTTAACATTGGAAACATTTTAACCGTCGGATTGTACGATCAGTTCGGCAACGAAATTGATGACAGAACAGCAACGGTGGGTGATAAAAACACAAGCCTCCTCATTGAAGCTTATACCGCAGCTGGATGTACTGGCGGCAGCGAACTTGCCCTTCCGCCTAAAGTTCCTGCACATTCGGGCGCTCTTCGCCTTGATGCCTCTTATGGATCAACCAAAACAGTTGCTACTGACAGTATTACAATCAATGTCGCCGATGGCCCTTTTGATACTTACCGAGCAAATTTTAATAATTTGAATGTGATTACTGCTGCTACTGATGTCTATTTTAAAGCATCATCACCCAGTCGACCCGAACTCGGCAGTGCCTGTACTACCAATGCGATAACAATCATACCTGCAGCGCCAACACAAATAACTTTTGGAGTACCTGGATCAGCCGGAACTCTTCCACAGAGTTCTTCACTTGCTGGTGATTCTTTAGCAAATTTTAATCTCTATGCTCGGGATGTCTTTGGCAACGAAGCCTTTGGAGCAAACTATTCTCCTCCAGGTGCTGCTTCAATAAAAATTGAAGCCTTTGATACTGCCGGATGTGGTGCCGGTGATGCCATTCCACTAACCCCTTCTGGTGATCCGACTCTCACAGATGGCGATTTTGTCACCACTTGGCCCACAAAAACAGCCAGTGGAGGTTTGGGCGGAACTTTGGTCGCGAGCAATTTTAAAATCAATGCGACTGGAAATGTCTATCTAAAAGCTTCAGCCGATGCAGGAAACTGGCCTGCGCTTACAAGCGAATGTTTGACCTCACCCATCAATGTCACAACTGAACCCTACAGAATTGTCTTCAGCAGAATGCCGGTTAATCTTGCTCACGCCGATGCCCCCCTTACTACGGCACCTAGAACACATTTGCTTGACCGCTTTGATAACTTGGCAGACGGAACAGCTTTAACCGCAAGGCTTACCGCCTTTACTGATGCATCTTGCACAACAGCACTTCCAGCAACCGCACCAGATGGAGCGACAACTTCAATGGTGTCCGGAGACGGTGCCGATTACATGGACATTGGTAGTGATTCCATTGCTTCATTCTCTACGACCCGAGTCGTAAGACGTGCTGATAATATTTATTTCAAGGCCTCTGTCGACGAAGTTGGAGGAATCTTAACGGATTGTACGGGCTCTGCTTACAATGCCACAGATTACCCCGTATCAAACACAACGTTGAAAGTCACATCTGGAAACCCCGTTGTTGTTGCAGGAACCAGATCTACACTGGGATCTACAACAAATATTGTCGTCTATGAAGATGGCACCAATGCCGGTCGCCGTGCTCAAATCACGGTCACCCTGAAAGATCAATTCGACAACTTTGTAACAACTGGTGTGGCGCCCCTCAGCCTATCGGCGCCAACCATTAGCATCACAGGAACAAACAACTACGATTCTGGAGCAACAGGCACTAGCAGTAGCATCAGCTGTGGAAATACCAATTCAATTGGCGTTGCGACATGCGAATACGCTTCACGAACTGCTGAGACTAAAACGCTGGGAATCACCGCACCAGCGGGGCTAGGATCGCTTTCTACAACAACACGTTTCCTTGCAGATGTTGCGGATGCCTTAGCATTTACACAGGGCAATTTTGATAGCTCTGTCAGTGCGGGAAATAATTTCACAGCTCAACCTGTTGTGAAAATCAACGACCAGTATGGAAATACGGTAGAAGTTGACGGCTCACCCAGCCCTGATGCGAATAGAGCAGCCACCATTAATCTTGTTGCTTATAGCGATAATACTTGTATTACTCCAACTGGTAATGCCATCTTCACAAGTGGCGTTTCCGGAGCAAGTCTTGCAGCTTCCTCAGCAACTGCCATTGCGACATTCGCGAACATTAACTATCGCGTTGCCGAAAATATTTATCTCAAAGCGGATTCGGCGGGCGTTCCTAACGATTCAGCATGTCTAGGTTCGAATGGAAGCACCACTCCCATCACTGTCAACGGACTTGCCCCCAACAAAGATAACTCCATCATTGCAATTACAAATAACATTGATGTCGCCGGACCGAATCCCGTCCACCTTGCCAGAAATTCTGCACCGGGATCGACCAATGTGCAAATCACATTAAAAGATTTATTCAACAACCCAGTTCCCAATGAAACGCCAGACTATGTCGTGACCGCGGGGACATCGGTTTCAAAAGCTGCCTGTAGCTTGTCAGACTCTTCCGGAATAAGCACCTGTAAAGTTTGGGACGATGTTGCAGGACTGCGCACATTACAAATCGATGAAGGAACTTCTTCGTTTACTTGGCATTCGGGTACCACAACTCCTTCGACCAATCTGCGAATTGCCCCTGCAGCTGCGAATAAATTGTTTTTATCAACTGAAGCACTTCCTACAACGGGAACGATTGCAGGTGCTGCCTTTGCAACACAACCTGTGGTTCAAATTCGAGACTCCTATGACAATAATATTTTGAGTTCAGCAACTGCGACTTCTTATGGTTTAACTCCGGATGCAAAACTTAGTGAGAACGTAACACTTGCTGCAAAACTTGTGAGCTGCTCTGGAAGTTCTGCGGATAGTGACATTGTTGTAGACGGCAGCGGAAACGAAAACGGTAAAACTTCAATAGTTGCTGCCAGCAATGGTGTCGCCAATTTTAGTTCTCAAAATATTACGATGACCACGACCGATGAAAGCGCCTACCTCTGCGCAAGCGCTCCAGGCTTAACTGGCATCCAAAGTACAAATCCCTATGTGGTTGATCCGTCTCCTGCCACATATCTATCGATTGCGTCGGGCCCCGCGACCAATGCTGACTTCAATGCAGGTAGCACCCTCACAACTGTCAATGTTGAGGCTTACGATCGTTACGCCAACTTAGCCGACAGTGGAGTCAACAGCTTTACCGACTCTGTTGCCATTGCGATATTGAATGATGCTTCGGCATTAACGGATGCTTCTCTAGGCGGAACACTTAGCAAAGCTGCTTCAGCAGGAACCGCTGCCTTTAATGATTTAGACATCAACAAAACAGGCGATGGCTACACTTTACAAGTGAGTTCTGGTGTTTTAGCTACGGATGATTCGAATGCTTTCGACATCATTCCTGCGAATCTTGGATCTTTTGAATTTGCCGTGACTCCTCCCATCGGAAACAAAGCTGGCGACACATGGGCGATAGAGGTCACCGCTAAAGATACCTTGGGTAACGTAAAAACCGACTATACCGGGACCGTTGCCTTTTCTACTACAGACCCTCACGGAAACATTAATAAAGGCGATGAACTACCTAACGACTATCCGTTTGTTGGTGGTGATGCGGGTGTAAAATCATTTAATATTAAACTTCTTACAATGGGAAGTTGGACCGTTACGGCCACCGATGCTGTTGCCGTTGTAGACGACACAACAACCTCAATCACCGTCGATCACACAGATCCAGAAGCTATCAGCATAGTCGCGGGTGATGGACAAAGTGCAGAGAATGGCACAAATGTTTCCATTGCGCCAGACATTCGCGTTGTGGATGCGTATGGAAATAATGTTGATGCCGAAACTATTTCTTGGAGCACCAATGAAACAGGCGCAAGCGTCAATCAAACTGGCGGAACTTCAACTGCTGTTGATGGAACCGCTAATGTGACGAGCTGGACATTGGGAACTGATATTTTAGAAACCCAAGAACTCAGAGCCACATGTGCCGCCTGTGGAACAACTACTTTTGTTGACTTTAGTGCTACCGCAACTGCAGGTTCTCCGGCGAGTATAGAAATTGTAAGTGGTGACAATCAATCAGGTATCGTAGCCGGACAAGTTGTAGGCGCTGCAATTGTAGCAGACGTCAAAGATTCTAATGGAAACTTAGTCGCAGCAGGTGAAACCGTAACATACTCGGTAACTGCAGGTGGTGGTTCCATTTCGAGTGGAGCAACTCGCAATACCAACGCTTCTGGACGTGTTACATTAGCTGCGGCTGATTGGACTACCGGAACCGTGGTTGGAGCTAATACGGTCTCCGCGAGCATTGATGGCGGCGACTGTAGTCCAGCTCAAGAATGCGTGGACTTTGATGCCGCAACTATACCAGGAGCCCTCACAGATTTTACCTTCTCAGTAACTCCACCAGTTGGCAACAAAGCAGGAGATACCTGGGCGGTTGAAGTCACAGCTCGCGATATTAACAACAACGTAAAAACAAATTATACAGGAACGGTTGCGTTTTCTACCAGCGATCCTCATGGCGATATCAACAAAGGCGATGAGCTCCCCAATGATTACCCATTTATAGTTGGCGATGCCGGTGTGAAATCTTTTAACGTCAAGCTACTCACGATGGGATCACAAACCATCACGGTGACTGACGGCGGAGTGAATGATACTACTTCTTCTCTGACGGTTGATCACACCGATGCCGATGTTATTAGCATTGTAGCTGGTGATGGACAAAGTGCAGAAAACGGCAGCAATGTTTCGATTGCTCCAGACATTCGAGTCGTGGATGCTTACGGAAATAATGTTGACGCCGAAACCATTTCTTGGAGCACCGATGAAACTGGCGCTAGCGTCAACCAAACTGGGGGTTTAAGTACTGCGGTTGATGGAACAGCAAACGTAACAAGCTGGACTTTAGGAACAGATATTTTAGAAACTCAAGAGCTCAGAGCGACATGCGCGGCTTGCGGCACAACTTCATTTGTTGATTTTAGCGCCACAGCAACCGCCGGCGCTTTAACAGACTTCACATTCTCAGTAACGCCTCCTGTTGGTAACAAGGCCGGCGACACATGGGCCGTTGAAGTCACGGCTCGCGATTCAAATAACAACGTTAAAACTGATTACACAGGAACGGTTGCCTTTTCTACAAGCGATCCTCACGGCAATATTAACAAAGGCGATGAGCTTCCAAATGATTATCCATTTATAGGTGGTGATGCCGGTGTTAAATCTTTCAACGTCAAGCTTCTCACTATGGGCTCACAAACTATCACAGTCACCGATGGTGGCGTTAGCGACACAACGGCATCACAAACTGTTGATCACACCGATGCCGAAGTTATAAGCATTGTAGCCGGCGACGGACAAAGTGCAGAAAACGGAACTAATGTTTCCATTGCCCCAGACATTCGTGTTGTGGATGCTTACGGAAATAATGTTGATGCCGAAACCATTTCTTGGAGCACCGATGAAACTGGCGCAAGCGTTAATCAAACCGGTGGAACTTCAACCGCGGTTGATGGCACGGCAAACGTTACTAGTTGGACCCTCGGAACGGTCACAAGTGAAACACACGAACTCAAAGCTACATGTGCGGGGTGTGGAACAACATCATTTGTTGATTTCTCTGCGACGGCGTTGCCAGGAGCACCGGACCCCGCAACTTCAACTTTTGTTGCGGCCGATGACACTGCAACGGCGGATGGCGTTGACACCGTTTCTTTAACCGTCACAATTCTAGATAGCAATTCAAACCCTGTTCCTGGAGTGACTCCAACCATTGCATCCACAGGAACTGGAAATACTAGTCTTGGCTGTAACGCTTCAAATGCATCAGGAGTTTCGACGTGTACTTATGTCTCTACAAAAGCTGAGGCGAAAACTGTAACTCTTACGGCACCCGCAGAATTAACAGGCGAAGCGGGAGTTGGCGTTACCTTCGAACCTGGAGCCATGTCCATACTTTCTGTGGTTGATGTTGATAGCGGAACTATCAATTCCGGTTCCAATGTTACCGTGACGGTTCAAGCCGTTGACGCCGATGGAAACAACATTACAATTGGTGGTGAAGACGTTAGCATATTCCATTCCGGCGGAACTTCAGACTTCACCCAAGCTTCCCCAATCGATAACAACGCAACTGACAATGGCGATGGAACATACACAGCCATATTTACGGGAGATACATCTGGTAGCCCGACCACTATTATTGCAAAAATTGGTGCAACCTGGGCAGGAGGCACTCAAGTTACTGACACCGCTTCTGTCACCGTCAACCCAGGTGCTGTTGATCTTGGAACATCCGTCCTTAGCTTCACCGAAAGTTCTGGAACAATTGACGATGGAAGCGTTCTTTCTGGCGATACCGTTACTTTTACTCTTACAACAAAAGACGCCGCTGGAAATTTAACGGGTGACACCAACGAAACCATTCACATCGGCAATCTTGCTTCAGGAACTTCGGATTTCACAGCTGTATCTGGACTTGCAACAGATAACAACAACGGAACTTATTCTTTAACAATGACGGCTGACACATCGGGCACCTCAACAAACGTAGCTGCTAAATTAACGAACTGGGCAGGCTCGCAATTTACAGACGTTCAGGCCATCACTGTTTCCCCCGGACTCATTTCACTTGCCAATTCAACTATGAGCTTCACAGAGAGCTCTGGCACAAACGATGACGGAACTGTGATTTCCGGGGATACTGTTGACATCTCACTTCAAGCTATTGACGCCGCCGGAAACACCATCACGGCAGGTGGCGAAACCATATTCTTTGGCAATTTAGCGTCGGGCGCCTCTGACTTCACAGTTGCTAATGCGCAAGCCACTGACAATGGCAACGGAACTTACTCTTTAACTTTCACCGCCGACACTTCTGGAACAGCAACAACCATTGGGGCTAAACTTACCAACTGGTCGGGATCACAATTCACTGATACAGAAAGCATCACGGTTATTCCTGGCGCTGTTTCACTTGGCACCTCCGTTATGGCCTTTACAGAAAGTTCTGGAACGAACGATGACGGCACTGTGATTTCGGGCGACACCGTTACATTTACACTTACCACTAAAGATGCCGCAGGAAATTTAACAGGCGATACCAACGAGACTATCCACATCGGGAACCTAGCTTCTGGAACTTCGGATTTTACAGCGGTTTCAGGTCTTGCAACAGATAACAACGATGGAACTTATTCTTTAACAATGACGGCTGACAGTTCGGGCTCATCAACAAATGTCGCAGCAAAATTAACAAACTGGGCGGGTTCACAATTTACAGACGTTCAAGCGATCACAGTTATTCCTGGTGCCGTTGATCTTGGAAGTTCTGTCTTAAGTTTCACTGAAAGTTCTGGCACTAATGATGATGGAACCGTGCTTTCTGGCGATACCGTTACATTTACATTAACGACTAAAGACGCCGCAGGAAATTTAACGGGCGATACCAATGAAACTATTCATATCGGAAACCTTGCCTCTGGAACTTCGGATTTCACAGCAGTTTCTGGCGCGGCGACAGATAACAACGACGGAACTTATTCTTTCACAATGACAGCCGACACGATTGGGACAGCTACAAATGTCGCGGCAAAATTGACTTCATGGGCAGGATCGCAATTCACTGACGTTCAAGCCATCACAGTTATTCCTGGTGCCGTTGATCTTGGAACATCAGTTCTTAGCTTCACAGAAAGTTCTGGAACAAATGATGACGGCACTGTGATTTCGGGCGACACCGTTACATTTACCCTTACCACTAAAGATGCCGCAGGAAATTTAACAGGCGACACCGACGAAACCATTCACATTGGTAATCTTGCCTCGGGAACATCTGACTTCACAGCAGTTTCAGGCCTTGCAACAGATAACAACGATGGAACTTATTCATTTACAATGACTGGCGACACAGCGGGCACGTCAACAAACGTAGCAGCAAAATTAACAAACTGGGCAGGTTCACAATTCACAGACGTTCAAGCGATCACCGTTATTCCAGGTGCTGTCGATCTTGGAACATCTGTTCTAAGCTTCACCGAAAGCTCTGGTACCAATGATGACGGCACCGTGATTTCAGGCGACACCGTCACTTTTACACTTACAACGAAAGACGCCGCTGGAAACTTAACAGGCGATACCAACGAAACCATTCACATTGGTAATCTTGCTTCTGGAACTTCGGACTTCACAGCAGTTTCAGGCGCGGCCACCGACAACAATGATGGAACTTATTCTTTCACAATGACGGCTGACACCATAGGTACCGCAACCAACGCAGCCGCTAAATTAACTTCTTGGGCTGGTTCGCAATTCACCGATGTTCAAGCCATCACCGTTATTCCAGGCGCTGTTGATCTTGGAACATCCGTTCTTAGCTTCACTGAAAGTTCTGGCACTAACGATGACGGAACTGTGATTTCTGGCGACACCGTAACATTTACATTGACGACAAAAGATGCGGCCGGAAATTTAACAGGTGACACTAACGAAACCATTCACATTGGAAATCTTGCCTCTGGAACATCTGACTTCACCGCGGCATCTGGACTTGCAACAGATAACAATGATGGAACTTATTCCTTCACAATGACGGCTGACTCTTCGGGAACAGCCACAAACGTTGCAGCTAAGCTGACTAACTGGGCTGGATCACAGTTTACTGACACGGAATCCATCACAGTCATTCCTGGCCCCGTAAATCTTATGCTATCTGATTTCGATTTTACAGAAAGCTCTGGCACCAATGATGACGGCACCGTGATTTCAGGTGACACCGTCACATTCACCCTTACAACTCGCGATGCATCCGGAAACCTAACAGGCGACACCAACGAAACGATTCACATCGGTAACCTTGCCTCCGGAACTTCAGATTTCACGGCTGTTTCTGGTCTTGCCACCGATAACAATGATGGAACTTATTCCTTCACAATGACAGGTGACTCATCGGGCACTTCAACAAACGTAGCTGCTAAACTAACAAACTGGGCTGGTTCGCAATTCACCGACGTTCAAGCCATCATTGTCATTCCTGGTGCGGTGGCTCTTGGAACATCTGTTCTTAGCTTCACGGAAAGTTCTGGGACTAATGATGACGGTACTGTTCTTTCTGGCGATACTGTTACATTCAAATTAACAACAAAAGATGCCGCAGGAAATTTAACGGGCGACACAAATGAGACTATTCATATCGGAAACCTTGCCTCTGGAACTTCGGACTTCACAGCGGTTTCTGGGCTAGCAACAGATAACAACGACGGAACTTATTCCTTCACTATGACCGCCGACACTTCGGGGACTTCAACTAACGTCGCAGCCAAACTTACAAACTGGGCGGGTTCACAATTCACAGATGTTCAAGCCATTACCGTCGCACCAGGACTCATTTCAATCGCCAATTCAACCATGAGTTTCACCGAAAGTTCTGGCATAAACGATGACGGCACCGTGATTTCGGGCGACACCGTTGACATTTCACTTCAAGCTGTTGACGCTGCAGGAAACACCATCACTACAGGTGGCGAAAGCATCTATATTGGAAATTTAGCGTCCGGCGCCTCGGACTTTACAGCTTCGAATGCGCTCGCAACAGACAACGGAAACGGAAGCTATTCTTTAACTATGACGGCCGACACTTCAGGAACCGCCACTACGATCGGAGCCAAACTTACAAACTGGGCAGGATCTCAATTTACTGATACTGAATCCATCACCGTTATTCCAGGCGCCGTTGATCTTGGAACATCTGTTCTTAGCTTCACTGAAAGTTCTGGAACTAACGATGACGGCACTGTGATTTCAGGCGACACCGTAACATTCACGCTTACAACCAAAGATGCCGCCGGAAACTTAACGGGCGACACCAACGAAACCATCCATATCGGAAACCTTGCCTCTGGAACTTCGGATTTCACGGCTGTATCTGGTCTTGCAACCGACAACAACGATGGAACTTATTCCTTCACAATGACAGGTGACTCATCGGGCACTTCAACAAACGTAGCTGCTAAACTAACAAACTGGGCTGGTTCGCAATTCACCGACGTTCAAGCCATTACAGTTATTCCTGGTGCTGTTGACCTTGGAACATCTGTTCTTAGCTTCACAGAAAGCTCTGGCACAAACGACGACGGCACTGTTCTTTCTGGCGATACTGTTACATTTACACTTACGACTAAAGACGCTGCTGGAAATTTAACGGGCGATACCAACGAAACCATTCATATCGGAAACCTTGCCTCTGGAACATCGGATTTCACAGCTGTATCCGGACTTGCAACTGATAACAATAATGGAACTTATTCTTTCACGATGACCGCTGACACGATTGGGACAGCTACAAACGTTGCCGCAAAATTAACAAGCTGGGCTGGTTCACAGTTTACTGACGTTCAAGCGATCACTGTTATTCCGGGTGCTGTTGATCTGGGAACATCGGTTCTTAGCTTCACCGAAAGTTCTGGAACAAACGATGATGGAACCGTGATTTCTGGCGACACCGTAACGTTCACCCTAACAACAAAAGACGCCGCTGGAAACTTAACGGGCGATACCAACGAAACCATTCATATCGGAAACCTAGCCTCTGGAACTTCGGATTTCACAGCGGTTTCTGGACTTGCAACAGATAACAATGATGGAACTTATTCTTTCACAATGACCGCCGACACCATCGGCACAGCCACGAACGTAGCAGCTAAATTAACAAACTGGGCTGGATCGCAATTCACTGACGTTCAAGCGATCACCGTTATTCCTGGCGCCGTTGACCTTGGAACATCCGTTCTAAGCTTCACCGAAAGTTCAGGCACCAACGATGACGGCACTGTCATTTCGGGCGACACCGTTACATTCATTCTCACCACTAAAGACGCTGCAGGCAACTTAACAGGCGATACCAATGAAACCATCCACATCGGAAACCTTGCGTCTGGAACATCTGACTTCACAGCTGTTTCAGGACTTGCAACAGACAACAACGACGGAACTTATTCTTTCACAATGACAGCCGACACGATTGGGACAGCTACAAACGTTGCCGCAAAATTAACAAACTGGGCTGGTTCGCAATTCACAGACGTTCAAGCCATCACAGTTATTCCTGGTGCCGTTGATCTTGGAACCTCTGTTCTTAGCTTCACCGAAAGTTCTGGAACTAACGATGATGGAACAGTGATTTCAGGCGATACCGTTACATTTACATTGACTACAAAAGACGCTGCTGGAAACTTAACAGGCGATACCAACGAAACCATTCATATCGGAAATCTTGCTTCTGGAACATCGGACTTCACCGCTGTTTCTGGGGCAGCAACCGACAACAACGACGGAACTTATTCTTTCACAATGACGGCTGATACCATGGGCACAGCCACAAACGTCGCCGCAAAAATGACTTCATGGGCTGGTTCGCAATTCACTGACGTTCAAGCAATCACAGTTATTCCTGGTGCCGTTGATCTTGGAACATCTGTTCTTAGCTTCACTGAAAGTTCTGGAACTAACGATGATGGAACAGTGATTTCCGGTGATACCGTAACGTTCACCCTAACAACCAAAGACGCTGCTGGAAACTTAACAGGCGATACCAACGAAACCATTCATATCGGAAACCTAGCCTCTGGAACTTCGGATTTCACGGCTGTATCTGGTCTTGCAACAGATAACAATGACGGAACTTATTCTTTCACGATGACAGCTGACACTTCTGGAACTTCGACAAACGTCGCAGCAAAACTTACAAATTGGGCTGGTTCTCAATTCACAGATGTTCAAGCAATTACCGTAATTCCAGGCGCTGTCGATCTTGGAACATCTGTTCTTAGCTTCACTGAAAGCTCTGGCACTAGCGATGATGGCACCGTGGTTTCCGGTGATACAGTCACATTTACACTCACCACTAAAGACGCTGCTGGAAATTTAACGGGCGATTCCAACGAAACGATTCATATCGGTAATCTTGCCTCCGGGACATCAGATTTCACAGCTGTATCCGGACTTGCAACCGACAACAATGATGGAACTTATTCTTTCACCATGACCGCTGACACGATTGGGACAGCTACAAACGTTGCAGCGAAATTTACAAGCTGGGCCGGATCACAATTCACAGACGTTCAAGCCATCACCGTTATTCCAGGCGCCGTTGATCTTGGAACTTCTGTTCTAAGCTTCACCGAAAGTTCTGGAACAAATGATGACGGCACTGTGATTTCAGGCGACACCGTAACATTTACATTGACCACTAAAGACGCTGCTGGAAACTTAACAGGCGATACCAATGAAACTATTCATATCGGTAATCTTGCCTCCGGAACATCTGACTTCACGGCGGCTTCCGGTGCAGCAACTGACAATAATGACGGAACTTATTCCTTCACAATGACAGCCGATTCATCAGGAACCTCAACTAACGTCGCAGCAAAGTTAACAAGCTGGGCTGGTTCGCAATTCACAGACGTTCAAGCCATCACAGTTATTCCTGGCTCAGTAAATCTTGGAACATCTGTTCTAAGTTTCACCGAAAGTTCAGGCACAAACGATGATGGCACTGTGATTTCTGGCGACACCGTTACATTCATTCTCACCACTAAAGACGCGGCAGGTAACTTAACAGGCGACACCAATGAATCCATCCACATCGGAAACCTTGCGTCTGGAACATCTGACTTCACAGCTCTTTCAGGACTTGCAACAGACAACAATGATGGAAGTTATTCTTTCACAATGACAGCTGATACATCGGGCACGTCAACAAATGTTGCAGCGAAATTAACAAACTGGGCAGGATCACAATTTACAGATGTTCAAGCTATCACTGTTATTCCAGGTGCTGTTGACCTTGGAACCTCAACCATGGCCTTCACTGAAAGCTCTGGAACTAGTGATGACGGCACCGTGATTTCTGGCGACAACGTCACATTCACACTTACAACAAAAGACGCTGCCGGAAACTTAACAGGCGATACCAATGAAACTATTCACATCGGAAACCTAGCTTCGGGCGCCTCTGACTTCACAGTCGTATCGGCCCTTGCAACCGACAATAACGACGGAACTTATTCTTTAACAATGAGCGCTGATACCTCTGGCACGGCAACCACTGTTGGAGCAAAACTTACTAACTGGGCAGGATCACAATTTACAGATACTGAATCTATCACAGTAATTCCAGGCCCTATGTCCATTCTATCTACGGTATCGGTCAACAATGCCACTATAAACTCTGGCAACACCACAACTGTGACGGTTCAAGCCGTTGATGCCTCCGGAAACAACATCACAGCTGGTGGTGAAACTGTCGCCATCTTCCATTCTGGCGGAGGATCAACTTTTGTGGAGGCAGCCTCCGATCCCGCGACTGACGTTGGCGACGGAACCTACACCGCGACATTCACAGGCGACACTTCTGGTAGCGCCACCACAATCCAAGCAAAAATTGGAACATGGGCCGGTGGAACTTTAATCACCGACACAGCATCCGTCACTGTAGATCCAGGAGCCTTCAACGCAACAAATTCAATAATGAGTGTATCGGCTGCTAGCATTGCTTCGGGCGCCACAGTAACAGTCACCATTCAAGCTGTTGATGCCGCTGGAAACAATATTACTACTGGTGGAGAATCTCTTGAGGCCTTCTATGCTGGCGGATCATCTACTTTCACCACAGGTGCAGCCATCAGCATGACAAATGTTGGTGACGGAACATATACGGCTGTCTTTACTGGAGACACTGCAGGCACTGCGACAAACTTCACGGCCTTCGACGGAACTTGGGGATCAGGAACTCTTATAGGTGATAATGAAAACGTAACCGTCATCCCAGGAACAGCTGACACCACTAATTCAAGTATTGCCCTAGTCCAAGAAGCAGTCGACAGTGATTCGCCAAACGGAACAACGACAGCGCAAGTTCAAGTGACTCTTCAGGACGCTGCTGGAAATGCGATCAGCGGGGAAACCGTTAACATCAGTTCTGCGCAATCAATCGCCGGGATAAGCTGTTCGGGAACAACAAATGGTAGCGGACAAATCACTTGTGACTTCACATCCAGTACCCCTGAAACAAAAACCATTGCCATCGACACACCTGCGGGCTTAAGCGCCAACACGGTTGATGTTGAAATCTATACAACACTCGGAGCCAATATCACGTCGGCCACAAACATCGATGGCGGCACAGAGGTCATCACACCTACAGGCGGTAAAAGCTCTGGAGGCAACTACACTTTTGCACTTCAAACGGACATCTCTGGAGCTGGTATCAACAACACCAATTCAACTACAACCACATATACAGCGGGTAACACATGTGCTCAAGTCGCCGGCTCAGGCACTGACGTCGTAAGAATTACAGACTCTCTAGGCCAAACCCTCGACGTAAATCTAACTGTTGAGTTCTCGAAACTTGTCACAAACACAGGAACACCTGCCTACGGAACACAATCCATAGACGTCGATAGAAACTTCGTCTTCGAAAACTCAGGCTGTATCACAAGTGGCCCCATTACAACAACTTTCTCCACTGATGATGACGGTGGAGCCTCAGGCAACACACCTGCCTTCGAACTCACGGGAAGCGACACCTGTAATGGCGGCACTCTAAGTGGAGGCGCTACTTGTCAGGTGCCCGTAAGATTTAGAGCCGGAGATGCTGCTCTTGATGCTGGATCCTTCACAGGAAGCGTTGGCATTGACGATTCAACAGACACACCATCATTTAGTTTATCAGGGGATAAATAGGAAAGAACTTAGGGGAACGTATATGAAACAAATCTTTTTTACAGGATTCATCATGGGAATAAGCAGCTTTGCCACGGCGCAAAGCCTGCGATCCTCTAATCACGAATACCTAAAAGGTCGTGCCCCTGCCTCTTCACAAATCGATAACATTGACTTCAAAAATGACTGTATTCGC
Organism: Bdellovibrionota bacterium; assembly: GCA_041750195.1. GTDB lineage: Bacteria > Bdellovibrionota > UBA2428 > UBA2428 > UBA2428 > JBGSZX01. Next base: position 28,391 of record JBGSZX010000040.1, read on the forward strand.
AAGGCAGATTCTCTACAAAGTCAAAAAGAAATCACCGCGTTCGCTGCCAAATGTTTCAGCAGAGTACAATCCAAAGCAAATCCTAAAAATTTAATTCATTCCGAAGACGGTCGCTTTACCGTATTCACTTCTGACAACATGATCTTTGTAAAAAAACAAGGCATTGCTTTGGGAGAAGAAACACAATTTATTGTTGGAAAAAATCCCTCTCTCAATCAAATTCTCTCTGTAAAAATCGATGCTGCTAGAGAAGAGATCTACGTTCTAGATTCCGTAGGTGGATCTCAAAGAAGAATCTTGGTCTATAGCATTGGAAGCTCTGGCATTCAGGACCCTATTCGTTTGATCGACCACGAATCCATTCAAAATGCGTCCGACATCGCGATTGACCCCGTCAACGAAAAACTTTTTGTGAGTATTCCCGATAATTCAAAAGTCTTAATATTGAACCAACTTGCAACAAAGCACAGTGGAAGCATTCCTAAATTCCAACAAGCACCGATCGCGCAGCTTGACCTTTCGAACGATCAGGTCCGTCACCCCGCTTCTCTTGCTGTCCACATTTCAAAGAAAAAACTTTTTGTCGCCGACCAAAGTTCTCCTAAAGTCCTGGTAATTTCAACAGATAATCTTTTGAGTGTAGAATCCAATCTTGATCTCTCAAAATTTGGAATCTCAGCCGCCGCCGAAGCCCTTGGAACCACCAGCGATAATCAACTGGAAGTCATCAACAGCAAAACAGGCAAACTCCAATTGGTTAAATTTTCTCAGCCCTGATTCGTCCACGAATTGCACATTATTCCATTTCCCACTATGTTAGCTATTTATGGGACGCCAAGGTTTATGGGGATTATTAGCCATCCTAGGAATTGGCATCATTTTCTATCTATTCAATCGTGGCCCCCAAAGCCCGGTTCCAGGAACAAAAATCCCGGAACAACTTATTTGGACCCCACAAAAGGACATCGACCTACTCAATGATTCAAAATTTTCTATCTTGGACAAGCAAGCGGCCACTGTTCGGCTTTGGATTGCAGGGCATGAAAGTGCTGCGGATTGGACAACAAAAATTCTTGCAGAAACTTCTCCTGAAACCAAAAAGCAATATCTTGTTAAACTCTTTGAAGCTGGCTCAGAATCCGAACAAGCAGGACTCACCTTATTAGACGAGGTTATAGGTCCTCTAAAAGATCCGGAACTTGAGCGATTGCGCCTCATTCAAAGGCACAGTGTTTCTCCTTCTGATACCTTAGAACTTTTAGAACAAAAATTAAAAACTTTGAGGCCCGACTCCAATGAATATTTTGAAATTGCCCTTTCTATTTACCGGACAACAAAATCCCAGACCAAGATCCAAGATAATTTTTTTAAAATCATAGGTGATACCTCTAAGTCGAAAAATATCGAAGGTCCCCTTCTGCTCCGTGCCTACAAGCTTCTCATCACCAACACCAAATCTTCAGAGAATGCCATTTTGCTTGCTCAGAAAAATGCTCTTCAAAAAAACACCGATCCCAAACTACGAGTTTCATTGCTACGCCTCTTGGAAATGAAAAACCGCGGCCTCGAAAATGCAGCCATGTCGCAAATCATTTCAGAACTCCCTCCCCAAGACTTAGCAGCCTTGGCACGAGCCACTGTTTACCGATGCCAAAAAGATAGAGACAATCTACTGACGGCAATAGAGGCAAGGGAAGACTCCAGTGACAAAAACAATATCTTGAGTGCCTCCCTCAATGCGGCAAGGTCTGAAATCAGCCGATCCGATCCATGCATAAAAGATCGCAACTAGCGCTCTTTTATGCACAGCACCCAGGGAGCTAATATCCAAGCTCAGAGAATGCGTATAGTATAGTCCCAATGAAGGCTATAAAAAAACGATTTGGTCCGCTTGTTTTTGTGATCGGTAGTTTGATTTTATTAGGCTACTTATTGGGGCAAGAGTTTTACAAAAAAGATCCGATTGAAAAAGCAAAAGAGAGCTATGCCGACCGAATTCAAAACATAAAAAATGATGACCTAGACATTATTAGCGACATTTCTCAGGATCCCAAAAAAGTTTACGGCGCCCTCATGAGACGCGCACAAAATCTCGACCCAAAAGCTCGTGTGACGGCCGAAAAATTGCTTTCGAGCACCAATTCCACGCTTCAAGAAGCGGCTTATCAGGCCATAGGGTTTTATACCGACGAAGAAGCTAACAATATCCTTTCGGAAGGACTCAAGAGCCCCAAGCAAGGAACAAGAACAGCCGTCCTTCGTGCACTGGGCTTTCGTCAAAGCAAAGAACGGATTGCTCTTATTCAAAATATTCTCGATACCAGTTCCCTCAACGAACGTGAAATGATTTTAGCGCTTGAAGCAATGACCAGAATTTCTCCCGACGCGGCCACCAGGGATAAATCCAGTCACGAAATGCTAAAGATTTTTAAAAAATCTCAGTCCTCCGCCATTCGCTCAGACATTTTGCTAAGAATAAGCAAAAACAATCCAGGATTTGCCCCGTTAGAAAATATTTTTTTAGAAATTTTAAAAGACCCCAAGCAGCAACAACTACACGCTTTTGCAATCAGACAGATGGCTGCCTACAGATCCCCCTGGCTGCAAAAAAATATTGAGAAATTCACAGCCGCCGAGGACACAAGAGTAAAAATTTCAGCCATTGGCGTTATCTCTAGTTTATGCCCCGAAAATCGCTGGGATTTGCTAGAAAAAATTCTCTTTAAAGACCATGATCGACGCGTTCAAATGGCTCTAGAAATTGCCATCAAATCCCTCGGATCCCAAAAGGCCTTAGTGCTCCTCCAGCAAGCTATTGATTCAAAAAGTTTTAGCGAAGAGGAAAACTCTGGTTTTTCCGCACTCTACAAGGAGATTGAGACTCATTCCCAGCTCTCTGATAGCTGCCAATTGAAAGGAAAATCAGGGGGTTAATGCTCCACAACAAGCTCCTGCGCCCCTCACAATAAATTCCGAGGATTATTTGACTATTCTCCCTAAATTGAGAATCATTCTCAAGAATTTGGCTTTGCTCCAATAGTGCAGCCTTTCGGAGGAATCATATGAAAAAAATCAATTTCCATTCGCTATCACTTAGCATCCTAATCGCCGGACTCCCAACTCTGGCGCATGCCTTATCTGGATTCGAACAAGGCCAAGACGCCATCTTAAGCTTAGCGGGATGCCACATTGTGGACTACAGCTACACCGAAACCGAATCCCTAAAAGATGGCTACACCATTGACGGTCGCGTTTACGATTCAAACAGAAACAAAACGACTTACGAACTCATCATCCCTATTCAAAAATCTGCAAACGAAATCCGACTGCAACACGTATTGTTTATGAAGGATTTAAAAACAGGAGAAGTCAAAGGCCTGATGAAACACCACGCCGAAGACTGGGCCTTCGAAGCCAATGATCACTATCAATTTGTGGCCCCTGGACTGTGGCAATCTGTAGGACCATCACCTGCGGGAACATGGGTTCGAAAAACAACCAACCTAGACGATGGCCTACGTTACCAATGCGAAGGCAACTGGGATTTTAGCGTTCACCATCCCGAATTCAACTGTGCAACTTTTGCCCCCATTCCTGGTCGCGAAATACGCGATATGGGTCGCAAAGATTACAACACACTTGACCGCACAAGCCGTGTCATTGCCTATGATTACTCTTGGGTGGAAAGACAAGAAAATATCAAAACAATCTATCAAGACGGCACTCAAACCCCTCTCGCAAAAGAGCACGGCCGCATTTGGTACGTGAAACAGAATGACGAAGCCTGTAGTGAAGCCAAACAATGGGCCCTCGGCAACATGGCCTACTGGAAAGTTCTTATGGATACTTGGGAAGAATACCTTGGCCAAGGCAAAGACTGGAGCGAAGTTAAAGCTATCGACGGCATGCCTCGCTTTGCAGCTATGTTTGCCGTCGAAGAAAAATACGCAAACGCCCTTCGCACTCAACCAGAGCTAGCGACCGAGGCGAAAGCCGAAATTCGCGCGATCATAGAGAAGTATAAAAAGTAAGAACGTTCTCAGTATCTAAAATACGGCCTTATGAATCTTCACTGCAAACATTCGTGGTGGCATCAATGCCGCCCCGAGTGTTGTACTGCATAGTCACAGATAAATACGCAGGCTCCAAAACCTTAGAAAGGTCTTCATAGATTTTTGCCGTCGCATGTTCTTGATAAATCCCAACGTTGCGATAGCTAGTGAAGTAATACTTCAAAGACTTAAGCTCGATGATTTTTTTTGCAGGCACATATTCTAATTTGATATAGGCAATATCTGGCAATCCAGAAAACGGGCATACGGCAGAAAACTCTTCGGTTTCATAAACGATACGCTGGCGGGGCCCCACATACGGAAACGTTTCAAGCAAATTCACTTTAACGTTTTCTGGTCCTACAAATTCTAATTTTAATCCTTCAGCTTCAGCCATTTTTTTCTCCTCGATCGCGCTAGCTTTTAGCGCAACTCGTTCTTTAATCCGCGTTCAAAATCTTCAAAGCCTCGCCGGCGCAATTCACAGGCAGGGCACTCACCACAACCATAGCCCCAGGCATGGAGGTCCTTGTGATTTCCCTCATAACAGGTATGGGTGTTCTCGACGACCTCTTTCAAGGCTCCCAACTCATCTGCAAGCTTAAAGGTTTGCCCTTTGCTCAAAAACATAAGAGGCGTGTGAATATGAAAATCAAAATCCATAGCGAGGCTCAAAGATTTCTGCATGCTATCAATGAATTCTTTACGGCAATCAGGGTAGCCTGAATAGTCTGTTTCGCAGGTTCCAATCACCAAATCTCGCATGCCCCTAGGAGCCGCGTAGGCTGCTGCCAAATTCAAAAACAAAGCGTTGCGCCCCGGGACAAAGGTCGAAGGCAAACCCTGAAAACCGCCATCCTTTTTGATTTTTATATTTCCATCCGTAAGGGCATTGTTCGCCAAATCTTTGAGCGAAGTCACTGGCAGCAAACGATGCGTGCGAGCGTATTTTTTAGACAGCTTCTCAGCACATTCAAGCTCAATGACATGCCTTTGCCCATAGTCAAAGGTGAGCGTGTGCACATCGTCGCCAAACTCGCGCTTTGCCCAAAAAAGGCAGGTCGCAGAGTCCTGTCCCCCAGATAAAATCACCAAAGTAGGCCGCTTAGACATAGCTGGCTTTTAGCCAGAAGGGGGCATAGGCGTCAATTGTATATCGCGGCAGCCCCAGAGCCCGGTGTAATTTTTAGAGCAATTTTCAGTGTAATTTTCACTGAAATTCTTCAGAATAAGTGACTTTCAAGCCCACGGTCTCGCGCATCACGCTAACCTCGCGCAAATCGGGAATCATGGGCTTAAGCTGATCATAAATCCATTTTGAAATGTATTCGCCCGTAGGAAGTTCGAGTCCCGGAATATCGTTGAGCAAATTATGATCTAATTGCGCCACAATTTCTTGAACAGCGCGTGACAAAGTCTCATGCTCCATCACCATGCCATCTTTGGGATTCACATCGCTCTCAACCATCACTTCCCCCGTAAAAGAATGACCGTGCATTCTTCGATTGGGATGATTCTCAGGATAACCCGGTTGGAAATGAGCGGCCTCGAAGTGAAATTTTGCAGATAGTCGTGCTTTCATAATAATCAAGTACCAGGTTAAAGAGGCAGGTGAAAGAACCAGGTAACTAGACTCCCCTTTCTTCTGGATGCCAAATATACTTGTGCATTTGCAATTGCATTCTCCACGGCTTGCCACTCTCAAGCACCCAATTAGCTAAATCTAAATTTGAAACTTGTCCAAACGAAGGTGAAATCAAAACAGCATATTTAGAAAACAAATCATGCGTCTTAGCCACTTCTAAGGCAAAATCAAAATCTTCCCTAGAGCAAATTACAAACTTCACTTCATCAATGCCAGGCTTAAGATATGCAAAATTGTCCCAGTGCATACGGCCTACTTCACTAGAGCCCGGCGTTTTAACATCCATGATGATCCGAACCTCGGAAGGAACATCAACCAATGAATAGGCCCCTGAAGTTTCAATCATCACTTCAAATCCCTCGTTAACTAGCAATTCCATAAATCCAATCACATTGGGCTGAGCCATGGGCTCACCTCCTGTGATTTCAATCAAGCGTGTTGGAAACGACTTTATTTGCAATAAAAGTTGGCTAAAACGATGCTTTTTACCCTCAAAAAAGGCGTATTCTGTATCACAATAAGAGCATCTAAGAGGGCATCCCATCAATCTCACAAAGGTTGTTGGCCTTCCAGCTTGTGTAGATTCCCCCTGAATGCTGTAAAAAACCTCATTAATGGCAAGACTTCGCTCCAATGCTAATTTTTTTTCAGAGCCCGAATGACCGGGCGACAGTTTAGTCGCATCGACAGCTAAGATGTTATTTTGAGTCATATTTTCGCTCCTAGTCCTCAACCAATCCACATGTTTTAAGCTCTTTCGCCGCCTCGGGTCAAGACACGATCTTGCAGCAAAAGTTTGCAAGCTATGGATTTTCCTATAAAAGGCATGACGTGGCATCAAACATTACTTCAAGCTCAACTGCAGAATATTTCTCGAAAAACCTCCAACAAGTTGGCTTTTCATCAGGAACAAAGGCCGTTTTAACGACACTCAAGGAAGCTGTCGATAACTCACTAGATGCCTGCGAAGATGCTGATATTCTTCCGAATATTGACATCGAGATCCAAAAAATTGGCGCTGGCGCCGGAAAAAACATGGACCTCATTCGAGTGAAGGTAACTGACAATGGCCCAGGTTTAACCCCCGAAGATGCCGTCCGAGTCTTTGGAGAATATTTAGCTTCTTCAAAATTTGGGCGCGGTCGATGTTCCCGAGGACAACAAGGTATTGGTATTTCTGCTGCGACAACCTGGGCGCAAGTCACGAATGCAAAAGGCGCAAACATTGTTACAAAAACAAAAAAAATGCGCGAAGCTGTTTCTGCAAATATCTCAGTGGATATCAAGAAAAACGTAGGCGTTTTAAAGAACAAACAAACTCTAAAATGGGACAGACCCCATGGTGTGAGTTGTGAATTTACATTTGATGGCAGACTTCAATTGAATGGAGATGCCGGCATCCACACTTATCTTCAAGGCACTAGTCTTGTTAATCCTCACTTGCAGCTGACATACAAAATCAATGACGATGCACCGATTGTCATTGAGCGCGTTTCAGATGAAAACATTCACATTCCCGTTGCCGTAGCTCCGCATCCACATACTATGAAATTGGGAGAATTTTTGGCGCACGCCAGTCTCTTCGGAAAAGTTTCTCTTTCGAAGTTTTTAAAAACTGGTTTTTCGAGAATCTCCGATCAAACGCTCAATGATTTGACTAAATTAGGTGTAAAAAAAGCTTGGTACAACATGTCTGCGACATCCGTTCCCCAGCCAGATATGAAAAAAGTTTACATGGCTCTTCAGGAGGCAAAGCTTTTAGCTCCCTCTACAAGAAGTGTGCTTACAGTGGGCGAAGATGCTCTTGCGAAGAGCATTGGACGCCTTGGTGACGTCGACTTCTTTAGCGTACTCTCGCGAAAACCAACCATTTGTGATGCCAAACCCGTCTGTGTGGAAGTCGCAATAGCTAGACTTGAAAATTTTAAAGGCGATCAAGACAACCCCGTACAAGTGCTTCGATTTGCAAACAGAGTCCCACTGCAATTCGACAAAGGCTCCTGCGCGATTGTGAAGGCCCTTGAATCGGTTAACTGGAAGACTTATGGCCTCAACCAGCCTAAGCGCTCAATTCCAACTGGGCCCTACGTCATCGCCGTGAGTATGGTTTCTCCGTTTATCAAATTCAAAAATGCTTCCAAAGAAACCATTGATGCGTCAGATGAATTGGTGGCAGAACTTCGCTATGCCCTGATCCAGGCAGGACAGCGCCTTTCTAAATTTGTTAAAAAAGAAATGCGCGAAGCCGATCTAGAGAAAAAACGGGCTCATATTGAGCAATTTGGCCCTATTTTGATCGAAGGCATTGGTCGTATAACCAAAGCTCCAAAATCGAGACTCGATAAGGCCCGCATTGGTCTTACAAAAATTCTTGGCCGCGACGAAATTGCAGCCGAAGAAGCCCTTCAAGTTGCGACAGACAAACAGCAAGCGATGGTGGACAAAATAGACGCCATTGCTGCCCCGACTACGAAAATAAAAACGACAAAAAAAACTAAGAAAAAGTCAGAGTCTTCTTCCGTAAAAGCTTAAGGAATTAAAATGGCAGCAAATAGCGATACCGCAAAAATCTCAGTTCACACTTCTCCCGTTAGAAAACTCAAAAAGCGACTGACAGGAGCCAAAGAAATCACAAACGTTGCTCAAGAGCTTTGCTTAGACATGCTTTCAGATCTCGAAAAAGCACGTCGCCCAGTACTTGAAGCGACAAAATGTTCATTAGACAATTCATTCTATAATCCAAAAGTTGGATACCTGACTCCGGGAGATAAAGTTGTCCGGTCAGAACTCAATGTATCGTCCGTTCAAAAAATGGCCCGGTCTGTATTTTTTCTGGAAATCTTACTGAGAAACATTCAAACGGGAGCGATCAACACCAAGCGTGAGCTTTATTACATCGCCAAAGGTGAGTGCAAACACAATCCCTTTTTCAAGCCTCTTGATTTTCAAGATCAACCCGAAAGTGATTCAGTGCTCGATTACATTACCGAGATGTTAGAAGTTTACCGTGAAGACTTAAATTGCTTCGCCGACGACCGAGGCGGGCAAACTTACAGCCAGCATCTTATTGTAAAAGAAACCATGGCGAACGGTGAAGTCGCCACCATTGACCTTAGCACCCTTGGAACCTCCCCCTACCAACCCAAAAACAGACCACAAAATCTTTTGCTCAAAGCAAAAAAGAAAATTGAGTTTTGCTTAATCGTAGAATCCCAAGGTACGGCAAACACTTTGGTTTCGAATGGTTTTACCAAACGCTATAATTGTATCGTGATTGGCGCCCAGGGGGTCCCATCAAACGCCGTACGATCATGGTCCAAGCTCATTCAAGAACAACTTAAAGTTCCTATGTTTTTCTTCGGAGATCTGGACGCGTACACCATGCAAAATATTTACAGAACCCTGAAGGCGGGATCTGCAGCAAGTTTGATCCGGAATGCCGACTACTCCGCACCAGATGTTAAGTTCTTAGGCGTGCTTCCTGAAGACATTAAAAAGTATGATCTTAACGACTATCCTGTGAAAGAAAAAGATGCTGGCGAAATGCGTGCGCTCAAAAAAGCGAAGGACGTCCTAAACAATGATCCGTTTTTCAAGGACAAGAAAAACAAAGGTCTCGCACAAATTCTAAATTGGCTTTTAAAAGAAAAACGACGTTGTGAACAACAAGCACTTTTCTCGGTTGATCCTCGAGATCCCCAAATGCCAGAAAAAATTATTGTAGATAAAATCAGAAAAGGCCGATACGTTTAATTTTAATGGTGTCTTTATCTTGTGAGTTTCAACTATGAGTTCTAAAAAAACTAATCGCCCAAACGAAAACCGCAAAAAATCACCCATAAAAAATGCTCCCGAAGGTCCATGGGACAAGCCCGAACTTTCCATCGAGGATGCGGATGATTTCGCTGTAAATATTAGCGGCCACAATCGACCCGATATTCCTCCGCCAACTCCAGCCTTAAGATCGGCCTCAAACCCCAAAAACAAGGGGCTAAGTTGGTTTAATTTAAATGTTCTCTCGGCATTTATCCCAAGATTTTCGACGCATTCTGCAGCGCTCTTTGTTAGCAAACTCCTTTTTTATGGAGCCATCTGGGTTCTCATCGGGCAAATTCAAATTCGAGGCAACCGACTAGGCGCTAACCTTCACAACTCCATTGAAAGTGCTGGCCTCCAAAAAGTCTTAACGCCAATTATGAGACCGGTAAATTTTCTGTTAACTAAAATAGGCTTTCCCACTGCTGCTCCAGAGATTCCTGCTGATTCTGAGCAAGATGACCCATCAAGCGTCAAAAACTCGTTAAAAAAGCAAAAGAAATCCCCAAAACAGCGACGCGACTTACTTTAAGAACTCGAAAGACTCGACATTTCCAACTAGAATCAATTTGATGTCGGATTCTAATGAAACTGAAACGCCAAACTTCAAGGCCATAGAAGAATCTCAAATTCCAAAGCTTGGCGAAAATGCCAAAGAGGATTTGTTTGTCCGGCTACCCAAATCGGATCGATTTATTAAATATATTCTGCGCGGTGAAACTTGGGATAAAAGAAAACAGGAAATGCTCAAAAAGCATGTAGACCAACGGCTATATAGAAAAATCGAAAACCTTGATCAGCACTCAGAAGCCAATCCCTCTAAAACTAAAAAAGTCATTAGCGCCGACCCAATAGAGCTCAACAATGAAAAGCTCATCATAAAAGGCGATGCACCTCTAAGCAAAGAACTTCGACAGGAGGCTAAATTTTTAACCGATGCGGAGCCTATATCAAAGTCAGACGTGGAAGACCTTAATGAAATTGTCGCAAAAGAGCTCAAAGAGCTTTTCCGTTTTATGGCAGATCCCTCAATCGAAGACCCGACAACCACATTAGAATCACTAGCCAAGGTTTCAGGAATCATTCTAGAGAAAGTTGCACCCGAGGTTGAAAATCTAAGAGACGTTCTTCTCAAAAATTCAAAATATTTGCTCGTAATGAACGATGCGGCTGCCATCACCTCAATCTCCGTATTCATAGCCATGTCACATGGCTTTAGCAGCCGCAAGGTCTTTCATGACTTGTCTATGGCGGCACTTTTAATGGATTCCCCCCTATCGGAATTCCAAGATAAGGACGTCAAACAGTACTACAAAGATCGGACAGGCCTGGACCCTATTGTTTATAGAAAATTAAAACTTCACCCGAAAGCTGCGCATATCAACGTGCGTGATCGCATGAAAAGTATTTCCGAAAACATTTTGCAACTCATCCTTAGCCATCATGAACTCTACAATGGAGACGGATATCCTCACGGAATTCGCTCTGAGTCGCTCTCGACCCTTTCAAGATCACTTGCAATGTCTGTAGATATTTTTGAAATCATGAAAAGGGAACAGTTAAACGGCAATGAAATTGAACTCCTGGATGCCCTGCATGAACTATCGGAGCCAGATGCGGAAGCCCACCGAAGACGCCACCACCGAAGGCTTGTTAGTGACTCTATAAACTATATTACAAAACCCACGGAAGCCTCGGCAGCTCAGTAGATTTTCTTAGCAAATTCTATCGCGTAAGGCGTCGATACTGAATGCGCTTTGGCACATCGGCATCGGTTCCAAGTCGTCGGCGCTTATCGGCCTGATAGGCTTCAAAGTTCCCCTCAAACCATACCACCTTGCTATCACCTTCAAAGGCAAGAATATGAGTCGCCACGCGATCCAAAAACCAACGATCGTGACTGATGACGACTGCACAGCCTGCAAAATTATCCAAGGCTTCTTCAAGAGCGCGCAAAGTATTCACATCTAGATCGTTAGTAGGTTCGTCGAGAAGCAGAACGTTTCCGCCTTCACGAAGCATTTTTGCCAAATGAACGCGATTTCGCTCACCACCCGAAAGTTCACCCACCTTTTTTGATTGCTCATTTCCGGAGAAATTAAATCGTGCCACATAATTGCGAGAATTCACCTCACGGTTTCCCAACTGAATTGTAGGCTCGCCTCCCGAAATTTCATCAAAAATAGTTTTTTCGGAATCTAAATTTCGACCTTGATCCACGTAAGCAAGTTTCACAGTTTCTCCAACTTTTAAATCGCCACTATCTGGAGAATCTTTGCCCATAATCATTTTAAACAAAGTCGTTTTCCCCGCTCCGTTTGCACCAATGACACCGACAATTCCACCCGGAGGCAATTTAAAGTCTACCCCCTCAAAAAGAAGTTTATCGCCAAAGGCTTTCTGTAATTTATCAGCCTCTATCACAACATTTCCGAGTCTCTGCCCCGGAGAAATAAACAACTCAAGAGCGTCAAGTTTCTCGGGTGTGCTCTCAGCTAACATGTTTTCATAAGATTGAATACGAGCCTTGCCCTTGGCCTGACGCCCCTTCGCGCCTTTTCGAATCCATTCCAATTCACGAGCCAATGCTTTTTGTCGCTTGCTTTCTTGTTTTTCTTCGCCAGCAAGTCGCTCAGATTTTTCTCCGAGCCATCCGGAATAGTTTTGTTCAAAAGGAATGGTTTGCCCACGGTCGATTTCCAAAATCCAACTCGCAACATTGTCCAAAAAGTAACGATCATGTGTGACCGTTATCACAAGACCTGGATATTCTTTTAAATGTTTTTCGAGCCATGCTACTGATTCAGCATCAAGATGGTTTGTGGGCTCGTCCAAAAGCAGCATGTCGGGCTTGCTTAAAAGCAATTTGCACAAAGCAACTCGCCGACGCTCGCCTCCAGACAAATTAGTTACGGGAGAGTCCCCTGGAGGACACCGCAAAGCCTCCATTGCAATTTCAAGAGTCGTATCAATCTCCCAACCGTTGCCAGCTTCAATTTTATCTTGAAGATCGGCCTGACGCGCAAGGAGCTTTTCCATTTCTTCTGGAGTCATTTCTTCGTTGAATTTTTCAGAAATCGTTTCAAAATCTTTTAGCCAACCAGCCATTTCACCCACGGCTTCCATAACGTTTTCTTTGACTGTTTTTTCTTCGTTGAGCTTTGGTTCTTGTTCAAGATACCCCACGGTCAAACCTTCTTTGGCAAAAGCTTCACCCTGAAAATCAGTATCGATGCCCGCCATAATCCGCAATAGAGTCGACTTTCCCGCACCGTTGTATCCGATGATTCCGATTTTAGCGTCGTCATAAAAGGACAAATAGACGTTCTTTAATACTTGTTTGGTCCCGTGATATTTATTGAGCCCTTTGAGGGTATAAGCAATTTGAGGCATGTCCCAGCCTTAGCACTTAGAAGATGCTTCGTCGATACCCAACATTCATGAGCAAAGCGAGTGCAAACATCGAAGTCAGCAGCGATGTGCCTCCATAACTCAACAATGGAAGGGGAATTCCTACAATGGGAAACATGCCGCATACCATTGCAACATTAATAAAAATTTGGGACGCCAGAAGCGCACTAATCCCCACTCCAAGCAAAGCACCAAAAGTATCACTAGCCATAGAAGCAATCCCCACCATTCGATAAAAGAGAAAGGAATAGAGTACAAACAACAAGATTGCCCCTATCAAACCCCACTCTTCAGCTAACACTGTAAAAATAAAATCGGTATGCCCTTCTGGAGTAAACTCAAGCTGAGTTTGCGTTCCTTTTTGATATCCCTTACCAACAAGTTCACCAGAGCCCACCGCAATGAGCGACTGAATGGCATTATATCCTTCACCACGAGGATCTCTCATGGGATTGATAAATGTCACAATGCGATCCTTTTGATACTCCTTTAATCCGTATTGCCAAAAAATTGGAAAACTAACGATTCCTATAATGCACGTTCCAATTAATATTTTGGGGCGAATTCCCACAAATAGGAGCATCGCAGCCCCGACAATGATGATGTGCCCTCCTGTTCCTAAATCTGGCTGGGCGATCGTCATCAAGGCAGGAACGCCGGCTATAAGCCCTGGAATGATCAATTCCTTGATTCCCATTTTTTTAACTTGATTGCGTTTTTGAAAATACTTTGCCAACGCTAAGACCGTCATAATTTTCATGGTCTCACTAGGCTGCCAGTTAAAGAAGCCAAGATTGATCCAACGCTTGGCACCATAGCGAATGACACCAAGAAAGGGCACCAATGCGAGTGCCAACAAATTGAATCCATAGAATAAGAAAGCAAGGCGATCAAAAATTCGGTAATCAAGAATCATCACCCCCGCCGAAATAACTAACGCCAACGCGAACGCGCCAAGCTGTTTGCTCAGAAAATCTCCCCCGCCATGCCCATGAGTGGCGGAATAGATATTTACAAGTCCCATGCCAATGAGAATAAAAACAACCAATAATAAGGGCCAATCAAAACGACTTCTTTGGCCTTCTTCAATATCTTCCATAATTCAATCTTAAAAGGAAGGTGCTAAAGAGACCAGCTTGTGTAATAAAAAAGCTTTATGCCACCCAAAAAGAGCTCTAGCGCCCCCCCGTCCGCCCCTCCGTCTGGACTATTCAGACGGTCCAAGGAACTTTTAAGTCTTGCCGCGAAAGTTGGCCAAAAAGAGCTGAGCTCAAAAATATCTAAATTTGCCTCAAATAATCCAGCTTTGACCCATTCCGTAAACAAACTCCAAACTCAGCTCTCTCAAGCGCAACTTTTGGTAGAATCTTTATCGCACCTTCGAGGAGCTGCCATGAAAGCCGGCCAAATGCTTAGCATTGAAGCCGCAGATTACCTTCCCCCAGAAGTTATAAAAATCTTAACCAAACTCCACGACAGCAGCGAAACCATGCCTTACCAAAATGTCGAAGAAATCTTGAAGGCAGAATTAAGCCCGGAATCCCTCTCCAAAATCGAAAATATAAGCACATTGCCCATTGCATCAGCTTCGATTGGGCAAGTTCATAGAGCACGCTATCAAAACCACGACATTGCCCTCAAAATTCAATTTCCTGGAGTCGACAAAAGTCTGCGCTCTGATGTTGTGCTTTTAAAAAATATTGCGAAAGCCTTTGTGACAATCAAAGGCAAAAATATTTCACTAGATGAACTCTTCGAGGAATTTATTTTAATCTTGGAGCAAGAAGTGGATTACCTAAAGGAATCTGAAAACATGATCCGCTACAAAAACATGCTTGCCCAAGACCCACGTTTTGTGATTCCCGCAGCTTTTGAAGAATTAACGTCCGCTCGAGTTTTGGCCATGAGCTATGAGACGGGGCTCCGCCCTTCCGATTGGTTAGACACTAACCCCTCCTCAGAAGAGCGTGAATTTTTTGCCAAAGCATTTTTAGACCTCTATGTCGCCGAGTTTTACAAATTCGGATTTGTGCAAACGGACCCCAACTTTGGAAATTTTCTAATCCGTCCCGATCAAAAAACGTTGGTGCTTTTGGATTTTGGAGCCATGAAAAGTTTCGACCCATCTTTCATTGAATCCTACCGCGGGTTGCTAAAAACAATCGTAAACGGCAGCGACCAAGAAATATACGCCTACACAGTTGCAATGGGTATTTTAGATTCAAGAGAATCAAAGGAGTGTCAAGCGGCCTTTGCCGATATGCTCCGACTCAGTGTGGCTCCTTTTGATGCCCAATATAAGACCTTTGACTTTGGATCAAGCCATTACAGCAAAGAAATGAACCAAAAAAGCATGAATTTTACGCGTTTGATTCAATTTTCCCCCCCACCAAAGGACATATTGTTTCTCCACCGCAAACTCAGTGGCCTGTTTCGTCTGATTCAAAGCATGAAAGTCAAAATTCCTCTGCAAGATTATTGGGAAAATTTTGTTTCGGTGTGATAGATCCTATTTAATGTTTTCAATCGAAAAAGCCAACGCATCTGACCCAAAGCTCAAAGAAGTCTTTGAGTCAGGCCGCCCACTATATTCCACTCTACTTTTTGCAAAAGACTTGGGGCTAACTTCATCAACAGAAGTTATCAAAAATTATTTTAGCGAAGCCGCCCTATGTTTAGAAATGAACAACATGAGGAATGAGCTAAAAAAGCTTTATCCAGATTTGTCAGACAACAAACTCAATTTTTTCAAATCCCCTTCCGAGCTAAGTACCTTTTCAAAAAAACTTAAAAAGTCGAAGCGATCAAAAGCAGCCCTCAGCAAGAACTTAGGGTTAGAGGAAAAAGCAAAGCAATTGCTAGAAGCCCTTTCAAAAGGCAACTTGCCCGATATAAAAATCCCACAATTTTTTGATGCCTTGGTCGATGAGTCACAAAATGATCTTGCAAATAATAGCAAAGTTGAATCTTTGATCGCAGGCTATGTTAGCGAAGCCCTTTCCGAAAATGCAGAATTTCAATCCAGCGTTTGGAACACCATCGAAACCACCTGCATAATTAAAGCCCAAAAAGCTCCAAGTACAGATACCAAAAAAGATGAATCTAAGTTTAAGGGTCTCTATAATTTTAGTGAAAGCTACCGCAACTTAATTAGACCCGAATCTTCCATCAAATATCTCAATTTAAGACGAGGCGTTAGCCAAGGCGACCTTCTGATCGAATTTGAATTTGATAAAGCAAAAGTTCTCGACTTGATATCTCGCCACCTTTGTCCGGTCGAGCTTCGTGCTACTTTGGATGCCTCTCTTGTCGATTGGATTGTAAAATTTTCAGAGCAATACACTCAAGGGCTCGAAGTTAGCGCCCCAAAAGAACTCTCTTCCCGCCTACGGGCACAAGCCGAAAAAAGTGTGCTTCCAAAAATAAAAGACAATTTAACACGTGTCCTGATGAGTCCCGGTATCGGAAGAAAGAATGTCTTAGGCATTGCCCCGTCCGGCAAACAAACTTGCAGAATTTCTGTTATTGACCGCGAAGGGCTGCACAAAGAAAGTGCACAGGTTCCTTTTCTCGAGGGTGAAAAAGCCGTCGAAACTGAGGCCGTTTTTTTAGCATTGATCGAAAAACATCAAGTACAGGCCGTGGCGATTAGCGATCATGCAGGGGCTCGTGGCATAGAGCGATTTATGCGATCCCTCTTCAAAAGCGTTAAAATTTCGCTCCCCATTGCACTCTTAGCGTCTGAGCCCAGCGATGATTATGCCTCTTCAAAAGACGGTCAGGAAGATTTTCCTGACTTCGACACCCCAACTCGAAAATCAATTTTTGTCGCTCGTCAGCTACAAGATCCTTTAAGAGAGTTTGTACGAGTAAAAGCAAAAAGCCTCGGTGTTGGTCAGTTTTTAAACGAAGTGCACCCCGAAAGTCTTTCTCAATGCCTAGAAGAAGTGACAAAAGAAGTGGTTCACCAAGTGGGCGTTGATCTAAATTCGGCTTCTGCAACTTTGCTTTCAAAACTAGATGGCATCACAGAAGAACTTGCCAAAAAAATCATCGCCTACCGTGGTGAAAAAGGCTTTTTTTGGAGCCGCGAGCAAGTTCTAGATGTTGAAGGCGTGAGCGAAGAAATTTTTGAATATTGTGGTCCCTTTTTAAGAATTAAAGACGGCAAGCTATTGTCAGATAACTCCTTCCTCCACCCCAAACACAATAAAGCTATTTTAGAGGCCTTTAAACGCCTTAAGGTAGAGCACACAAAATTTTCAGAAAAGGCGGATTCACTTCTTGAAGATGAAAAAATCATTCAGGCTCTTGGCAAAGAGTTGGTATTAACGATTATCGATTCGTTAAAAAATCCCGAGCCAGAAGTTCGTGGAAAATTTGAATTCATACAATTCAGAGAAGACCTTCAAAAAGTTAGCGATCTTAAGGTTGGATTAATTTGCCCTGGTCGCGTTTCGAACGTTACTAGCTTTGGAGCTTTTGTGGATGTTGGACTCCCGCAAGACGGCTTGGTTCATTTGTCTGAACTTTCAAGCACCTTCGTGAGAGACCCTCTAGATGTCATTCATCCAGGGGATGTCGTAACAGTAAAAGTTTTAGCAATTGATCCTGACAAAAAACAAATTTCATTTTCAATGAAAGGCTTGTCTGCAGGCGTTGGGCGAAATGAAGAGATTGAAAAACGCAGCAAAGAAGCTTCTGCGAAAAATGCCGAACGAAATCAAGGCGCAAGAAATTTTAATGCAGGGGCTCAGTACAATTCTGGCGCTCAGTACAATTCTGGCGCTCAGCGTACTGAAAATCAAACGGAGCCCTCACGTTCAGCCAAATTTTCAAACAAGTTTGCTGGCTCTCGAGGAGCTAACTCGGGCGGCAAAGATTTCAAACCCCGTGGTAACGACAGAGGAAATGACAGAGGCCCTCAAGGACAACGAACGCAAGGTGGCAATCGTCCACAACGAGGCGGTGGTCGTGGCCCCGACAGACCGCGTTCTCCGAATACCCCCGAAGGCCTCCGTAACAATGCCTTTGCAGCACTGGCAAAACTGAAACTAGATTAGGACCCGCCGAAGCCTGAGACTCGAAGTTCAACAGAAGATTGTGATTGAGAGTCGCGCACGCCTCGGCGCATTTCAACACCTGGACCTAAAGAGCTTTGGCGACCTCCATCATTCTCGGCACTATCAATTCCACCAACAACAATCCATTTTCCCAGTGGAGCAACCATACGCGTGCCCAGCTGTCTGCTCAAATAACTATTTTGATTACCCTGCGTCGCCCCAGTAAGGACTTGCAAAGAAAGTTCAACAGAAGCATTTCGCACGTCTCCTGAACGAGTTTTGTCCCGGCGAATTTTGTCTAAGCGAATTTTGTATAGTCGGCCTCTGTGGTTGATGAACATATCCTGCCCTGGAACACCCACCACAAAGGGTGTGCTGTTTGTGATTCGCCTCGTACTCTTTCCTGAAGAACCTATCGTCGGAAGAGGATTTAGTTGAGCACGCCATTGGCGGTCTTGAGACTGTTCAAGAGTGCTATCCCTTAACTCAACACGAAAATTTCGATAACCCGCCGCGCCCCCAGGGCTTGGCGATGATTCTTGAGAATTACCATCTTGATCCCATTGAGGCTCAACGCCGGACGATGTGCAGCCCACCAACACAAAGAATAAAAAACAACTTAATTTTTGAGTCTTGATAAAAGCTGCGCGACCCACAAACTAAACTCTAGACACTCACACCAAAATCACGAAGCGCATTGTTTAAAGAAGTTTTTTTATCGGTGCTCTCTTTACGACGACCGATGATAAGCGCAACTGGAACCTGATACTTCCCACCCGGAAATTCTTTTTCTCGAGTGCCGGGAATCACAACCGAATATTCAGGAATCTCCCCCACATATTCTCTTGCCTCAGCTCCACTCACATCAATGATTTTTGTTGATGCGGTCAGCACAACATTTGCCCCAAGAACAGCACCTTTGCGAACTCGAATGCCTTCGACAACTATGCAGCGTGAACCCAAAAATGCATCGTCTTCAATGATAACAGGCGCTGCCTGTGGGGGCTCCAACACGCCTCCGAGCCCAACTCCGCCGCTCAAATGAACGCGTTTTCCAACTTGCGCGCAAGATCCTACTGTGGCCCAGGTATCAACCATCGTGCCCTCATCAACAAAAGCGCCAATATTTACAAAGCTCGGCATTAAGATAGCTCCGGCTGCCACACATGCGCCATAGCGAACAACGGCACCAGGAACAACACGAACACCATTGAGCTGCTCGTGATTCTTAATTGGAATTTTATCGTGATAATTAAAGGGGCCGGCAGATGACAATTGCATTTCTGAAATTGGGAAATAAAGCAATATTGCCTTTTTAACCCAATCATTAACCTTAACATTTCCATCAACAACTTCGGCGACTCGCAACATTCCTGAGTCGACTGCCTGCACCACGTTTTTGATCATTTTAGAAACGCTATCGTTTAGTTTTGATTTATCTTCATAGGCTTCTTCAATAAATTTTCGACAACCCGCTTCAATTGTTTCATGGTTAAACTGCATAAACAGCTCCCTTCTAGAGTAGCAAGCGCAACACTACCCTAAAACTTCGTTCTCTGCAGCAAACATTAAGCCCGTCAGAAGCCCCTCAGCGTGCTCACGCCAAATTTTTTCGTGAGAAGAATCTCGTTCAATCTCTAGAGTAATCGTAGGGATTTTGCGCTCCCACCCAGCCCACGTTCCAAACGACCCAGGCGTAGGATACCCGATATCGTCATCGATAATATATCCATTCACCCTAGCCATTGCTTCTGCAAGTTTTTGACAAGGCCCATTGTAGTTGATCATCGGATTCCAGGAGTGCATCGTAAAAATCGCTCTTGGCGAAAGGTCTTCAATCAGCTGCATAATAACTTTGCTTTCAATTTCTGAACCGGCCGATGGGCCAGGTTGATAACGTTCTTGACGTGCTACGGGGTCCCAATCTTTTGTCGGCATGTTTCTGTTTAAATCTACGCCGTTCCCATTTGTCCGGGTGTTCGATTCACAGCCATCAGGGTTGAGTCTTGGAATCACCCACAACGATGCCTTTCCCTCGAGAGCTTTGTATTTTTCAGTTTTTAAAAACTCTTCAACCAAAAAATACCCCTCGTATTCATCTCCATGAACCCCACCAATTAGCAACAAATTAACCGGACCGTCGCTAACCTTTAGAACTTCGATGGGACTCCCTTTTGATGTAGGCCCCAAGCTGCGATACTCAATGCATTTATGATTCTTAAACATATTTTGCTGATCTAAAGTCCTAATTCAGAAACGTTCAAGCTCTTGAAATAATTTTTTCTAAAGCTTTGGCCCACGCCGACTTAAACTCTTCGCACTCACCAGACGCATAGAAACAACTTTGCCAGTCACAGCACTCTATAACCGGAGTAGCTTGGAGCGACGGGCTAGCCACCCGCCGGACAACTTGCATTTGCGAAAGGCGTAGGCGTGGTGCGGCCGGAATTTGAGCATCATCTGACATTTTTAGCAAAACACCCCGCCCCATAAGCTCCAACTCGCACATCATATAACTCATGATTAAAGGGTTTTTCTCGAAGGTCTGCCTAAAACTTTCCATAAGGCCCAAAACTTTTTGCTGCTTCTCAATATCTTGAGCCCTCAGCGCTTGCCTGGCCAGACAACCTAGCAAAATAGATACTGCACTGGGTGTGGCTCCGTCCTCAGACGAAACTAGGTCCAACGGAATGGCCCGCTCGTCCTTAGGCTCATAGGCAGAATTACATAATTTATTTTCCACCGGATTCCAAAATTTTTTCTCCACAAGGTCTAACAATTCATCGACAGTGGGGTCCGATTTTAGAATACCCATCATCTGTAAATTCTGGATCGCCTCGATCAAAGCAACATAGTCTTCCAGCAAGGCGGCGCCATGGGCTTCGCCATCATAGTAGACTCTGGCCAATTTATTCTCGCCACTATCAGCAATCATTCGATTAATGAAAGGCAGGCACTTAGCAATTAAATCTGTTGCGAGCGACGAAGCCGAGTGCCCCGCCAAATTCCACGCGGCCTGAGCAAGAGCAGAAAGCATTTGTCCATTCCATGCGACAATCGCCTTAGCATCGCGCGCAGGCCAAACCCTTTTTGCACGTTGCTGGCTAAGTTTGCTTTTCATTTCTATGATTTTTGATCTTCGAACTTCGCCCCAATTTGTATCAAGTGAGAGATGTAAAATATTTCCTTCCTCCCAGTTGGGAGTTTTTGTAATATTGTAAAGTTTAGAAAATTCTTCGGCCTCCGCCTCGCTAAATGAATGACCATTTTTAGAGGTCAAACATTCCAAGACTTCTTCTTTTGACCAAACAAAAAATTTTCCCTCCACTCCTTCGGAATCAGCATCGAAAGCTGCCGCAAGCGATCCATCCGAATTTAGATGATTGTCATGCAAATATTTAATGAGATCCGAACAGACATCGGCATAAAATTCATCTTTGTACTCAAGGTAAGCCTCTGAATAAGTGCGAAGCAGCAGCGCCTGATCGTAAAGCATTTTTTCAAAATGAGGCACCAGCCATTGTGCGTCGGTACTGTATCTATGAAAGCCACCATCTAAGTGATCCCACATTCCTCCGTAAACCATAGCCTTCAAAGTTAGCTCAATGGCGTCGTCAACTTTTTCGACCTCAGCACTTTCTGAAGTTTTCCGAGCTCTCAGCAAAGCCGAAACAGCGTGCGACCTTGGAAACTTTGGAGCTTGCGTGAAGCCCCCGTAAACAGGATCAAAATTTTGAAGCATAATTTCACGAAGCTTCAAATCCATATTTTGTTTTTGTTGCGCAAATGAATCTTTATTTAAATTTATCGTTGCGCCCCGATCCCATGCACCCCCACCCAATTTAGAGGCTTTATGAACGTGTTCGGTTACAAGTTGCGCTTGCGATAAAATTTCTTCGGGATTTGCAGCCCAGACATCAGCAATATTTATAAGCAACTTCGAGAAATTTGCCGACGACAGGTAGGTAAACGAAAAAAAAGCTTTCTTGTCTGGCAAGATAAAAACATTCAATGGCCAGCCTCCGTGTCCGCTGATCGCAAGCATGGCATCCATATAATATTTATCGACTTCAGGGTGTTCCTCGCGATCGACTTTTATACAAATAAAAGATTCATTCATGATTTCTGCGACCTGATTGTTTTCAAAAGACTCACGTTCCATCACGTGACACCAGTGGCAGGTCGAGTACCCAATAGAAACCATCAACGGTTTATTTTGTTTTTGGGCTTCTTTAAATGCGTCTTCTCCCCACGGAAACCAATGAACCGGATTGTTAGCGTGTTGTTTTAGATAAAGACTTTTTTGTCCCCGAAGGTGATTCATTTCTAGCAACCCTAGAGCGCGCCAATGGCAGGCGCAATTTATTTAATAAGCCTCAAGCAAAACCAAGGAATTAGGCATATAACGCCATGCGTTATCGTGAAATCTCCTTGATTCTTTTTTATTTAGGTATATAACGCCTAGCAAGAAAGCCCAAGAGGAGAACTCTATGTCTACAACTGCTAACAAACTCATCCCTAACTTTTTAATTCAGCTTATCGTATTGGCTGCCATCATCGCTAGCTACAATGTTTTCGCAAGCAATGCCTCTACATCATCTGAGTTCGATTCAGATTCGCAAGCATCTAGCGCTCCGGCGTTAGTGATTGTTCGAGAAGACAACGACGGAAATCGCGTTCTACTTGAAGTCAATGATGCTCCAGCAACAATTGAAACCGAAGCTGAAAAAATTGCCCTGATCAACAGAGCAGAAGAAGCTGGCGTTGTGATCAACCCAGAAGACGGCGCTGAAGGCAACAAACCTAGCGAGTTCGACGAAACAACTGCAACTCCAGCTTGGTGTCGTTGGTACTACCCTCAATCTTCCTACTCTTACTGGTATTCTTACGGAAGCTACTCTTACTACCCGGCTTACTACTACAACTACAGCAGCTACCGTTACTGGTACTACTACCGCTGGTAGTTTCTAAAGATCCCCAATCCCATTAAGAAGGGCTGCGAAATTAAATCGCGGCCCTTTTTTAGTTTTAGCATCCAAAGTTCACTCACTTGGCCTCAAATACCGAAGCTCGTATTCAAGACCATGTTTACTGCAAATAATTTTTTCTGAATGCGCAGCCAGCCATTCGCGCCAACTGCCATTCTGACTATCTAGCGGGCTGCCCCGATGCCGAGCCTCTTCAATCAAAAATCGGGTCCAAACCGCTGCCGCCTGAGAAGTGCCGGACAAGCTCACCTCAGGCCTCCCCTCGCAACCAGAAGGCCCATCTACCATTTCTCCTGGCGCAAAATATAAATCATCTCGCCCCATCCCCCAGTTGGAGAATGGACTCAAACAAGCCTCTAATCCCTCAATGCTTTCTGGGGCCGAAGATACAATGACTTTATTTGGAAAATTGTCTTTTGCAGGAACCACATTTGATTTTTCAATATCGTCACCAATCCCATCGCTTCCACCGTTTCCTGAAGGAAACACAAATAGAATATTGGGATGCCCCTCTATGATCTCTCGCCAAGCGCTCCGCCACTCACCAACAATGCGTTTAGATTTCTCATCCGCACTTTTCTCGTCCATTCCAGCGCGTCTTAAATCTTCAAAATTTTCTTCTGCTGATTCACTCGTAGCGGCCAAGACAAGCGCTGGCTTATATTTTGACAATTGATCACTCACCCAAGCGAGCTGCTCGTTTATTTCATGCGCAACATATTCATCGACGTTAGAAATTTCGCCAGTCGGCGGCGGAGCCATGGCTAAAAAAAGCAATTCGACTCCCGATAAGTTTTTTAAGGCTGTCCCCGCAACATGATAACCGTGACTCTTAACAATCTGACTTGATACATCAAGAAAATCCCCTTCATCCAAGTCAGTCCCCTCTCCCCTCATAAGCATTTCAACTTTTGAAATGGCATTGGAACATTCATTGGTTACCGGAGAAGCCTGGCTTAACTTGAGCCTTTCTAAGAGTTGAGGTGATCGTCTGACTTCAATTTTGGCATCAGACTCTAGGTAGTTATGAAGAATGTTTTCTTTAACATTCATATCTAAAATAGCTATTTTAAAACTTTCGCCGGAATGCTCAACCGTGACATCGGTCGCAGCAAAGCGATACCAATCATAATATCCCGACATCGCAAAACTTAGATTCAAGGAAATATGCAACAAGATAGGCGCTAGAAGTCCCGCCGTCGTCGCGCGCCGCTCTCCCCAATGAAGAGCTAAGAAAAAAGTATAAATCGTCTGATAGACAACAAACTGCTGTACTGCTTTGTCTACTTGCCCATAGGCCCAAAAGTGACTAAGTGAAAACAAAACTGATGTTACGATGACAACAAAATATTTCGCTTTAAATATTCCCTCAAAGGGCAACCAAACTAAGAATCTAAAAATTAATTCTTCGGATATGGGACCCAAAAAAATCATTAAAAAAAGAAATGAGAAATTTGAAAAATCAAATGGAATCGCAATATCTAAGACTCCAGCCGCTCTATAAAGCACGACCCCTAACACTAAATTTAGAGGAATCGCCCACGCGTATCCAGCTTGAGAAGTCTTGGGTCCAAACAATGAAAATTGTTTTCTAAAAATCACCGCGTAGACGCTTACAAATCCCACTTCGACCGCAAAGTACGCGGCGGTTCCAAGACCATCCATCCAGCCACTAAAACCGTAGCGCAACAAAATATAAGAAGCGGGAATTAACCAACGAAAAGCATTCGGCGATAACGACTTAACGAATTTAAGCATGAAGCTAGAATACCATCTCAAAAAGCTCCCCTTGCTCTCGACTAAGAATTGGGCCCCAGGCAGCGGGTCTTTAACTCAAGTTGCTGAAATTATTAATATTGACCCAGGGTTCAGAGGAAGCGGCAAGGCAAGACTGTTCTTGACTTGTTGCGTTAAAGTTCATTAGGAAGAGGCATGCCGAAGCGACTCCACATTAATCGTAACATTTTTGCCTTTCTAAGTTTTAGCTTTGCAGTCATCGCAAACGCAGAAGTTCGAGTTCGTAATTCAAATGAAATCAGACAGGCATATAAACTTCAAGCCTACTCTTCTGATCTGCAAAATACTTCACGATTAAAAATCGCTATTCTTGATAATGACTTTTCTGGTTTGCCAGAAAACATGAACTCTCTTCCGCCCAACACAAGCTACATTCGAGGCCCCCTGGCTGGCGCTCCCTCTGCTGATATGGGTGGACACGGTTTATTGATGTCGCAAATTGTTTGGAACCTCATTAAGTCGCCACTTTCCAAACCAAAATTTTATTTGATCCAAGCCAATGGGCTCACTAACTTAAAGGCCGCCATCGATAAAGCCATCGAGCTTGACGTGGACATGGTCCTTTACGCTGCTACCTGGGAAACAGGCGGCAACTTTGATGGCCAAGGCTTCATCAACAAAGCTGTCAACCGAGCGACCGCTGCTGGAATTACCTGGATCAATGCTGCAGGCAATTATCACGGACAAATTTTTAGCTCTGGAGTTTCTATCAACCCCGAAACTCAGAGCCTTCGACTCCCTGGCCCCAATGAAACGCTCAGCTTCAACGTTAAATATTCTCAGACTCCCGTAAAACTTACACTTTCGTGGAATGACTATAAAAATGTTGAAGAAGTTCAAACTCAAAAAGATTTAGACTGGGAAATTGTAGATTGGACCGGAAAAGTTTTTGCAATTCGAAATCTCAGACAAGGCACTCAAAGCCGTTGTGCCATCAAGCCCCTATATGCCGCTGGCGAACGACAAGATTCCCTGCACCCCAGAGAAGAAGACACAGTCATGCTCGATGAAGGGGTGTATTACCTACGCATCATAGATTGCAGCAAAAATTTTAATTCCGACGATCGCATAAAACTGGTCATGCAAAGCTCTAAGCCCGATGGCGTTCAACTTGACTACGCACAAAGACGCTACGAAATTTTGCCCCCCGCAGACAACCCATCTGTAATCACCATAGGTGACAACAGCTCCATATCCTCTGTTGGCCCTACCGAAGACGGTCGCACAAAACCCGACCTGGTTTTACCGTTTTCAAAAATCGAATTGTCCGACGGTAAAGTCTTCAATGGGGGCTCATCTGTTGCCGCAGCTATCTATGCCGGAATTTTTGCAAATCTTTGGAGTTACGATCAACGTTTCAACAAAACCTACACGCAGAAGTTTTTGAACAAACTTTCAAATGAGCAAGGTCTACGAAATTCAAGCAAAGGCCCCGTCTGGAGAACTCCTTCTCCGCAAGAATTTGAAACATTGTTCTGGTAAACCTTAAACGTTCCCCATTGCATTGCCCCACGATTCTTAGCCAAGAACCCTCTTCCTTTGTGGCAAAATTCCTCAATCCAAAGACGAAATTCTTAATTTTCTAAAAATTAATTTAGGCCTAAGTTTTGCAGCTTCCCAAACAGCTTGGCTAGTAATTTTGCCAAGCAAGGTTTTTAGGAGGTCCAAATGAAAGAAAAAAAGTCGATAGTCCCACGGCGCTCGATCAGGCCCCCGATGCGCAAGATAATCCCCCCAGTAAAGTTACTATTTCTTGCAGCAAGCATGCTGCTATTCATGGTCGCCGCATCGCCACAGCCTTAAAAGCTCCTTCGGGACGAACTGGCCGCAATAGAGTAGTTCTGCTATTGCTATATGCATGAACTATTGGCTGATGAAATCGGAACCCGAAGATTTTTCAATCGACGATTTAAAAGCAGAAAATAAGACACTTTGGTCTGGGGTTCGTAATTACCAAGCTCGAAACTTTATGACCAAAGAAATGGCCCAAAATGACCTTGTCATTTTTTACCACTCCAACGCCACACCTCCCGGAATTGCCGGCCTCGCTAAAGTCACATCGCCCAAAGCACTTCCAGACCCACTTCAATTTGACAAATCGAGCAAATACTTCGAAGCCAGGGCCTCTAAAGACAAGATAGTTTGGGAATGTGTGGAAATTGGCTTTATTGAAAAATTTAAAAATTTTGTTTCGCTTGATGAGCTTAAGAACAACAAATCTCTTGAGGGTATGCGCCTTCTTCAAAGAGGCAATCGACTATCGATTATGCCACTAACAAAAAGCGAGTTTGCAAAATTATGCAAACTCGCTGGAAGTAATACTAAATAATTAGATTTAAAAATTAAAATCCGGATGGAAAACCAGAATTATTTGGGCGACCCATTTTGTTTCTAGCTTCCAAGTCTTGCTGTGCCTCTAAAGATAGTCGCGTCCAAGGCTGAGCGGCTAAGCGCTTAAACCCAATTGGCTCTTCGGTCTCTTCGCACACACCATAAGTCTCTTCGTCGATTCTACGGAGCGCATCAAATACTTCTGTCTGAAGATTTTTTTTGCCTGCTAAAACAATTTGGCTTCGTTGCACTTGCTCTTCAAAACTTGAACGATCCACTTCATCAGGAGCCCCCTGATCTTGAGTGTTATCTTCTTGAGTGAGCGAGGCCTCTAAATCTTTAATTTCTTTAGTCAGAGATTTATTTTTTAACTCCAACTTGGCTTTGAGCTCCGATAATTGTTCCTTTGTAAGCTCGGCAGCCTCTAAAAAACTGATAGGCATATAATTTCCCTACTTTCCTAAGTCGCCCACTTATGTACCCTTTCCCGCAGGACTGGACAAGCAAAAAAGCCTAAGATCCTGATTCCTTTAGGAAGATTCGCCAGGAACAAGCAGCTTTCTCAACAAATCAAAGGCGTAGATCCCAGTATTGTGGCCATCAGACCAATGAATGCTCAGGGCATAATTGCCAATCGTATTGATTTTTAAAGGCTTGATATCGTCTTTGATATTTTCTTTTTTGACCTTACGTACGCCAGTATTTTCGTCTACACAAACCGCGCATGGACATTGATAACGAAGTTCTTTGTACGCGATCACGCTATCTTTGCCATCGCTCCACGCCACTTTTAGCATGCCGTGCGTGTTATTCAGATCGGTTTTCACAACTATGGTGTTTGATTTTCGGGCGCCACTTAATACAGATGAGAGTTCGGCCACCATATTTTTTGCCAAATCCAAAAATAGTTTGGCTGTCTCAGACTCAGGCCTTGAAATAAGCACCGGGGTTCCGGCCTCGCTTTCTTCGAGTAATTTTTTATCGAGTGGGAAACTTTGCAGCAACGGGAGATTAAGTTTTTTCGCAACTTCGGCCCCACCACCTTTGCTGAAAATATGCTCATGATGTCCGCAGTTTGAACAAACGTACTCACTCATGTTTTCCACGATGCCAAGAACGGGGACTCTCACTTGCTGAAACATCTGCAAACCCTTTTGGGAAATTTCGGTTGCAAGCCCTTGCGGAGTCATAACAATGATAGCCCCCGACAAGCGAATGGATTGCGATAAAGTAATATGAATGTCGCCCGTCCCAGGAGGCATATCTATGATCAAATAATCTAAATCGCCCCAGTCCATTTCAGTTAAGAATTGCTGAATCGCCCTAGATGCCATGGGACCGCGCCATACCGCCGGAGTCCCTTGCCCCAAAAGCCCCATACTCATACACTTGAGGCCATGAATAACAGGAGGCCCAATTTTGCCTCCCTCAATATGTTTGGGTTGCTCAGTAGAGCCCATCAAAGTTGGTAAGGATGGGCCGTAAATATCAGCATCCATCAAGCCGACTTTGGCGCCTAATTTATGAAGAGCCACCGCAAGATTCACAGCGGTTGTGGACTTGCCAACTCCGCCCTTTCCGGAGCCTACGGCTATGATGTGCTTGATATTGGCCAAAGGGCTACCCTCGGGCCTAGCTGGTGCCGGAACGACAATAGAAGAAGTAGCGTTTGAATGGACTGATTCGCTCATGCCATCATTCTTAGAACAATATTTTGAGTTTTACGACCAATCTTCGCGAAAGGCCTTCAATGATTTCTGCTTTAAATTTGCTTTGAAATTGCTTGATAAGGCTAAAATCGGCCACGCATCAAAAGCGCCTCAAGAACACGATCAAAGAAGCTTGCCCCAACTTTGGGGGAATATTTATTTTGTTCAATCAACGAAAGATGATCAGAGCTTGCATGAAAAAGCCTAGTCCCGACACCCGGCAAATAGTGGCTTGCACTTGGAATAACCCCATCGTTTTTACCAGCCTTCATATTGATATAAATTTTGCCAGGAATCAAAGCTTTGTGGGTTTTCCAAAAACTCGATTCTGATGTCACAAAAGAAACAGTCTTATTTATTTTTGCCAAACTAGTTTCGCTTAGCTTTGATTTTGCATCCGAAAAAATCTTACGTGTTTGAAGGGGCTTAAGATCAGAAACGCTTTTCATAAAAGGCTTCGTGTATTGGCAAAAAATATTTGACCTAAACTCAAGGCCCTTTGTTAAACAAATGCGTTGCCACTGAGAAAAAGTCACTTCGGCCAAGGGCGTTCCAGCAAAAGCTCCCTGCACAAGAACGATCTGCTTGATTTTCAACTGATCAATCAAAGAAGGTTGCTTCATAATGGTAAGAAGAATTTCAGCCGCCCCCCTAGAATGAGCCATGATCACCAACGGTTTTTGAAGGCTTCCTGAGAACTGAAGGAAGCGAAGACTCAGTCCAAGCAACTTCGCATTTTCGGCAAGGTTGTTTTTGGTGGAGGGTCTCAAAATAATGGCTTGTGAATCTGGACTGGAGAGTTCAACTTCATGGGCCATTTCATTAAAGTTTTTCTTTACGATGTCGCCTAAAATGCCGTCAACAAATACGTAATCATACGACTCTTGAATTCTTGAAAAAGACGAAACCGCTCGTGATTCTTGCGAGACTCCCAGCGAGAAAAAGATCAAAACGAAACTGAAGAATCTTATTGTGGTTGAGCGAATTTGGATCACAGTAAGCGGCTAGCAAATCAAGACCTAAAGGTCGACAAAAAACATCCCTCAGTCCAGTATCCAGTTTAATTGTTTCAATCGCTCAATAAAATCAACAAGCAAGCCATTTCGAAGGGTCATTTCGGTTACAAAAATTTCATCTTCGCCTAGCCATTCTAAAATTTCGCTAAGAATAATGGCCCCTGGGACCACTACTCGCGCACGACTAGGTGCAATCTTATAGAGCGTGCGCAATTCCTTTGTAGAGACATGAATGGACTCAGTGATCCAGGTATCGATTTCACTTTTCTGGATGGTGGTATTTTTTTTCTTATCCATCAAGATACCGCCAAGAGCCTGAATCGCTCCTGCGGATCCCACCAAGTAATCAAAGTTTTTTGGAGTTTTGTTTCGACTCAACAATGAACGCACTTTTTTTCTTAAGTCAGATTCAACGGATGCTTTTTTTCGCCCTCGTTCCCAATCCAAAGATAGTCTAACCGAGCCTAGAGCAAATGATTTTTCAGAAGGCTTTTTCCAGCCTTTTCCGAATTGGGCAATTTCGGTGCTGCCACCTCCGATATCAATGAGCAAACCTCTATCTATGAAGGGGTATTCCCACTCTAAACCACCTGCAATGATACGTGCCTCTTCGAGCCCGGAAATCACATCAATATTGAGATCTAATTTTTTTAGAACTTCCTGAACGAAGGCTTTGCCATTGGACGCTTCACGAAGTGCACTTGTCCCAACGATTCTCACCAAAGGCACCTGAAAACGAAGCACGTTGTCTCGCATCGTCTGCAGTGCTTTCAAACCCAAGACTTTATGCCGAGCCGATATTTTTTTATCGCCGAAGACGCTGGCTCCAAATTGAACAGGATGTCTTTCTTTGTGAATGATTTTAAAGGGAACACGAGCATCGGCTCCTAGATATTGCGCGACGGTAACCTTGAAAGAATTTGAACCAAGGTCAAATACCGCAAGTAGCACTAGCTAGCCTCAGGATTCTTCGGCGACTTCGGTCAAAGCATTTTCAACCGCTTCAACAAATGCCGTAAAAAGATCGCGATATTTTGAATCTTCAAGAGGAAACTCATAGGTTTGAGTTCCTTTGGCTTCGTTAACGGGAAGCTCTAATATTTTTTTGTATTTTTTAAGCAGAGTGCTGTCGGCGATAACAGACTGAGCTTCTTTTTTGCTAAGCTTTAAGACACCAATCAAAGGTTCTTCCACAGGGCGAAGCTCACAGGCAACTTTGTCATCAGCAAGACCAACACAAACCCAGCCAATTTGAGCATTCACCCAACGCCATTCAAGCCTCAAACCTGCGGTTCGAAGACTTTGCATGGCAGAATCCAGGGCGCGAAACTGCTTTCCGGGCAACATGCCTCTTACGGTACTGATTGAGGGTTTAACGCTTTTTCTTCTAAGTGGATGAATATTGGTCATAACGATCGAGGCACAACGTATACCTTGTCGTGCTTCTTTTCCAGCAAATAAGCTAGCAAGCGGCTTTTTGATTGGGTCAGAGCTCCCATCCTGCTATGTAGAGAAGCGTCATGAACCTGCTTACTGCCCCGTTTTTTCTTCAAGAAAATGAAAAGCTTATCGATGCCCGATGGCGCGAAAAATGCCTTATCGCCTCAGAAATATTGGGAGTAAACCCCTCTAGGGCCCTCCGTCCAGAAATCTTGGGGGACAGGTTAAAGCTCGATTTGATGTTTTGGAATGGCAAGCTTGGCATCAGAAATCGCGATGACGAATTTTTTGAGATTAAAGAACCCGATTCCACAACGCCAATCATTCGCGAAATGATGAAAGAGTTCTTGTCCGACCCCCCTCCGGCAATTGAAAAAGCGCAGATAAGGTTTAGAAATTCACCCTGCGGCGAGCACAAAGGCATTTGGATTGATGTCGCCAACGAGGATATCAAAAATTTAAAAGAAGAAGGCGCTTGGATTCGTCGATATATCGAAGAAAAAAAATGGATCCTTGAAGCAGGTCAAAAAGGCAAAGCTTTCTTTCTTGGTGAAAACGAAATCGTGTTCGATGAAGCTCCCTACCTTCCTTGGCTCGAAAGCTATGATGCAAACAACGATTCCATTCCGTTGCTTTCGACCATCAATCAATTTTCTCAGCCGGGCCCCGAAGTCAACCGAGCCCTCATCGCCGTTGGTTTTGAGCTTTTGTATGAGATTTTAGACGAGATTTCTACCTGGGCCGAGTTTGGCGCGGGGTACGGAAATCTAACAGCCGCCTATGCAAGCTTGCTAGAAGGCAGAAAAGCATGGACTTGCGAAGTCCAACCTCAGGCGGTCAGATGCCTTAACCAAAATGCAGAAAAGTTTTTTCCGCGAGTTCATCAGTCACATTCCGCTGCAAAATTATCATGGCTTCCTGAACGCGCTGATCTTTGGATTATTGATCCGCCTCGGAGTGGCTTCCCTGAACTCTTTAAGGAGCTCATGGATTATCCGCTCATGCGGCCAAGCTATGTTTTGACCTATCATTGCCATAGCAAGGGCTTGCTAGCGGATTCTTCATTGCTTAAAGCCATGGGCTACAAATTATTAGAATGGTCTTGCGTGGATGCCTTTCCTGCGACGCCACATCATGAGGTGATATCGTTATGGAAAATATAGATCCGAACAAAATCGAAGTTGTTATTGCATGCACGCCAGGTCTCGAAGAATTGCTTGAGGCTGAAGTTCGTGAGTTATGTGGAGAAATCCAACATCTCAAAAGTAGTTATTCGACTCTGAGAGCCTGGTTAAGCCCCGAGCAGTTATGCGAAGTCCTAGTCATGAGTCGCCTAGCTTCAAGACTGCATGTCCCCCTTAGAGAATTCTCAGCTCGCCATCCCGAAATGATCTATGACCAGGTAAGAAGAATCAATTGGACTGACTACCTAAGCAGCGAGAAAAGCTTTCGCATTCAAAGTAGGGGGCAAACAGGCGATATGAGCTTGCATTTTGCCACTCTAAAAATCAAAGATGCCATTTGCGACGAAATCAAAAAGCAAGGTTTCGATAGGCCCAACATTGACCGCAACAATCCCGACGTTTCTCTCACAGCCTTTTTCGATCAAAACCGATGTGAACTTTTGTTAGATTTGAGCACAAACGCTCTTCACAGAAGAGGCTATGGCGAAAAACGAGGCCTGGCTCCACTCAGAGAAAATCGCGCCGCCGCCCTTTGCCGTTTTGCAAAAACAAAATTTGGTGACGAGGTTTTTAATAAAGTTATCGTCGATCCTTTTTGCGGCAGCGCAACTTTGATTTTAGAAGCGTTGTTATGGCGCTCCGGCGCTCCAGCTCGAGTACAAGATATTGTCCCCAAAAGTTTTGCGCACTTTTTTCCAACGTTGCTACCTATCGCTGAAGAAAGGGCACAAAGAGCCCTGGACGAATCAAAAAAGTATTTTGAGGAACGCCAAGGTGAACCCCTCGCCTATGCCTTTGATATTGAGCCCAGTATTCTTGATATGGCCAGCATTTCGTTGCAGCGAGCTGGATTGTCGAAATACGTAAAACTCAAAAAAGCAGACGCTAGAGAACTCGCCATGAAAGACGTTTTGATTTTGTGCAATCCCCCCTGGGGTGAGCGCCTTGATAACGAAGATGCCACTCAGCTTTTGTCTGATTTTGGACATCGAATCAAACATCACTGCGCTCCTGTTCATGTTGCCATGACTCTTGGACAAGGCCTGAGCAAAAAAATGGGTTTCCGCCCAAGCCACCGCCTAGAAGTTGACAACGGTGAATCTAAGATGGATTTTTGCTTGTATGAAGTTTACGAAGGCAGCCGCAAGAATGCTCAGTAGTTTTAAATTGGCTAATCTATTTGCAATGCTCTCACTATTAGTGGGAGCCTGCAGCGGGCATTTAAATATCCACCAAGCCACTTCACAAGGAAAAGTTAACAGAGAAGTTACCAGCACTCGCAAAGATCCCACTGGCAATAAAGATTCTACGCTATCATCGAATCCCAATGGCATCATGAGTTTTAACATGTGGGGCTTGGACTCTCACGATCGCTTTGCCAGCTTCGCCGCCGCAATGAATATGAATGAATTGCCTGACCTTATTTTTTTACAGGAGGTTATGGCACAGAAAGGCCATGAAGATTTGAGCACGGCACATTTCTTAGCGAGGCTACTAAAATTGAACGTAAGCTTTAGACAAAGACCCAACAGCAACGAAGGACTAGCTATACTTAGTCGCTACCCCATCAGCACAACCTATATAAAATATTTGAGCTATGCCCCGTCTGATCCCTACAATCGGATTGCAATCGCTACACAAATTGAACATCCTGATTTTGGAAGGCTTATAGCCGTCAATGTTCATCTTGCCTCTGAAAGAAACAATGCTTCACTGCGATCGCGGCAACTCAATGATGTGTGGTTATTCATTCGAAGTTTTCCTCAAGTGGACACGATCATTGTTGGTGGAGACTTTAATGCGTTCCCGACCGATTCTGAAATGCTTATTTTTGCTCAAAACTGGCAAAGCAAATTTGGATCATGGGGTTTTGTACAAGATGAACTTTTTACGGCGCCCACATGGGCTGATGTCGGAAACGGCGACGATTTTCACACTCCAAGAGCAGAACGTTTAGATTACATTTTTATGGGCTCAAAAAAAGCTTTAATTTTTGGCGGTGAAAAACGCCTATTCGAGGAACAAGTGCCAAGCTCACCTAGAGTTTTCAATGAAAAAGGTCTTAAGAAAGTTTGGGTTTCGGATCATTTACCGGTCTTGCATAGATTTGAAAGCCCAAAGTGAATACGCAGAAGGCGAAAACAAGAAAAGGCTAGGATAGCACAATGCTATCCTAGCCTTTTTTGCATGGATGAACTCTTTCAATGGTTGAAATCTGCTACAACCTGATTCACCAATCCGTAAATTCCGTATTGAATCATGTAACTCAAGTCGTATGCGGGGAATTCGCGTTCAAATATTTTAGCAAGAGCGGCATAGTGCTCTCCGGCCTTATCACCACGTAACTCTGATTTTTTATCACCCAAGCCAACAACAAAATCACTTACAATTTTCTCGGCTTTTATAAGGTAAGCAATTTGCTCCTTTACCGCTACATTTAGTCTCGCCTCGATGCCTCGTCCGCCATAGACAGTCGTCGTGACGGGGTACAATTTTTGAAGATCATTAAGTATTTTAATCCAGGACTCCAAAGCGGGCGTAGCTTCTCCCTTTACAATTCCACCTTCGAGCCAAGCATGAGCATTGAAGTGAATAAGGTCCCCGACAAAAAGACTTCTTACCTTGGGAGCATAGACAACAGTCTGGTTACTACTGACGGCCGCCCGAGAAAGTTCTTTTAGCAAAAGCAAGTCTCCACCGCTCAATCTTAAAGTCATTTCATCATCAAAACTTTCGTCGACAGGTCTCAATTGCGGGTAGCTTTCCTCGGTGAACATTTTTGCTATGTTTACAAAGTAGTATTTTTTATAAGCATGGACGCCTTCCATAGCTTCGATGGTCGCCTGAGAAGCAATGACCTTTGCTCCCTCGTCTGCAAAAACTTGAGCTCCATTAAACTTATCTGGATTAGGATGCGTGATCACAAGCCAAGTGATGGGCTTTTGAGTAAATTTTCTTAGGTGGGCAATGGATTGTTTGGCCAAATCTGGAGTGAACTGAGCATCTATTGCGACAACTTCTTGAGCCGTTTCGTAAAAATAATTTTTGGTGTCAAAGCCCATGGCATCCGACTTGAATTCAATAATACGAGGCTCAAAGACCCTCGCGCTACTTCGCTCAATTCCCCTTGCATTGCTTACACATCCGCCTAAAACAAGAGCTGTTTGTACCATTCCTAATAAAGTTAAATTTTTCATATTGTGTCTCCTTCTATTCAGTCACTTTTGAAGTGCTTTCGATAAGGTGCATAATACGCATCTGGAGAAAGAATAACTTGCCGAAATTGGCCAATGAAGCTTCCCTTTTTGGACATCTTTATGTTTGAATGTAACCCTATGAATAAAGGCCTAGACACCGTTTCGGATTTCCCCAATCTTACGATCATTCACCAAAAGATTCCAGGTCGCGAAGTTGGACAGCATCATCATGCCGAACATGAGCTTTTTATTCCGCTCCAAGGTGAGATTAAGGTCTATGGCGATGGCTTTGAAGCCTCTGCAGGGCCAGGTAAAATGCTCTACGTGCCTCCCATTCTGGAACATCGATTTTCGTCGAGTGCTCATGGGGCCGGAGAACGAGTGATTTTACTAATCAAGGATCGCTTATGGAAAAAATTAGGCGGTACCCAAAAAGGGCCCACTAGCCTTCCGGCACATTCATTAATTCGAGAGCTTGTATTTTATTTGCTTTTGAACCCACACAACATGGGAGCCAAGACTTTCATTGAAGCTCTGACTCAAACCTTGATAGAGCAATTGAATGAATCCGCCGGCATTAGTGATGACTGGTCAGCCGCTACTCTCGAATCACGCACGCAAGATTTACGCATCAAAAAAGCCATAGCGGGTCTAATGAAGATTGGTGATCAGCCGTCTATGAACGTATTAGCCAAACAAAGTGGTCTGAGTGCGCGCAATCTCACACGTCTCTTTATGACTGAAGTTGGCATGACCCCAAAACAATTTGCAGTTTTTGTGCGAATCAGCGAGGCCAAACGTCTGCTCAAATCAACGCGGCTGACAATCACCGATATTTCATTAGAAGTCGGCTACCAATCACTTTCTAAGTTTATTGGAGCCTTTCAAAAAAACACCGGCGTTCTGCCTAGTGAATTTAGGAAACTTTAACTTTTACGTACACACTATCGCCAATACGCTTGTAACCAATGCGCTGATTAATTGGGTTTGAAGTGGCATTCGAGAGATCGGTAAAGTGGTTGCAAAACTTTTGCCTTTACCTAATCTTCCTTCGGCAATTCAAGCCTAGGATAAAGCCTTGGCACTTCCCCAAGTAGGGCGCCCTCTTCCAAATAACGGTTTGCCTCATCAAACAACGGCAATTCTTTCGTCACTTCAAATCCCAAAGCTTCGCGAAGCTTTAAGCATCCTTCAGGTAAAACGGACGCCATGACCACAGACAAAACAGTAAGAGCATCTACAACAGTTCCTAAAACCGCTTCTAAGCGAGGTTTTTCGGCGGGGTCTTTAGCTAAAGCCCACGGTTTATTGTCGTTGATATATTTGTCGCAAGCCGCCACAGCCTCAGCAAATTTTCCAATAGCCATGTGATAGCGAGCCTTCTCAAACTCTTCACTAAAGGCCCGAGGAAGCGCCTCCATTGATTTTAACAAAGTATGATCCTCTTCAGTGCGTGAAGCACGAGACGGCATTCTGGAATCAAAATTCTTTTTAATCAGAGTGAGTGAGCGTGATGCCAAATTTCCAATCCCATTGGCAAGTTCTGCGTTCGACCTTGTAATGAAAGACTCCCATGTAAAACTGGCATCAGCGCCAAATGACATATCCCGCAGGAGGAAATACCTAAAAGCATCTGTTCCGAAATCTTCTGAAACCTGTGCTGGATCGACAACATTACCTAGGCTTTTACTCATTTTAAGCTTACCCATGAGCCAAAATCCGTTCACTAAAATTTGTTTTGGCGGCTTTAAATCGAGAGCCAAAAGCATGGTAGGCCAGTAAATCGCGTGTGTTTTCAGAATATCTTTGCCAATAAAATGGTGAGATTCGTTCCAAAATTCCTGTTTGAAGTCGGGAGTTTTAGAAATTTCCTCGCCGGTGAAGCCAATTCCACCCAAATAATTTAACAATGCGTCAAACCAAACATAGGTCACATAGCCCTCATCAAAGGGCAATGGGATGCCCCAAGTGAGCCGCTCTTTTGGACGCGAAATGCACAAATCTTCGAGCGGTTCAGAGAGCATCGATTGTGCTTCTTTTAGATAATTCGAGGGCACAATAGATTGTGCATTTTCGGCATAATATTTTTTCAATTCTTCCTGATATTTTCGCATTTTGAAGAAGTAATTGGACTCTTCTCGCTGCTCTGGAAGGGTCTGATGATCTGGACATAATCCCTTTTCATCCCACTCTTGATCGGTTCGAAATCGCTCGCATCCCACACAATATTTTCCTGAGTATGTGGTGAAGTGAATGTCCCCTCTGTCCTTGAGGCGCTGAAGCGATTTCTTAACTATTTCATAGTGTTCTGGCTGTGTTGTCCTATAGAAAACATCTGGTTTGAGATGCATTTTATTCCAAACATCTTTAAAAATAGCTGCCACTTCATCGGTAAATTCTTGCGGAGATTTATTAGCTTTGGCCGCCGATTGTGCAATTTTCTCGCCATGTTCATCGGTGCCTGTAAGAAAAATTACATCGCGCCCCTGTTGCCTCGAAAAATTCTTTACCGAATCGACCAAAAGAGTCGTGTAAGCGTGCCCCAAATGAGGTCGAGCATTCACATAATAAAGAGGGGTCGTAAGATAAATGGGTGATTTATTCACAGTCGATTCTCCGATCAAAAAAAACAATTTTTCTTTATTTATTCTAGATAGCTCAAGTTTCCGAATGGGGCTACCGACAGAAAAAATGTAAAAAATTTCGCCCCCCCCTTGCAAGTAGAGCAAAGAAGGGAGAAAAAGAGATTTATAAAACGATCACTAAACTAAAGGAGAGATCACCAGATATGGCAAAAAAAACAAAAACAACCAAAAAGAAAGTCGCAGCTAAAAAGCCAGCGGCTAAGAAAACAACCAAGAAAGTAGCTAAGAAAGCAACTAAGAAAGCTGCTCCTAAAAAAGCAACTAAAAAAGTAGCTAAAAAAGCAACTAAGAAAGCTGCTCCTAAAAAAGCAACTAAAAAAGCTGCTCCTAAAAAAGCTGCTGCAAAAAAAGCTCCTAAGAAAAAGACAAAAAGAAAGCCTAACGCTGCTTTCATGCGTCCTTTTCAGCCTAGCACTGACCTAGCTGCAGTTGTTGGCGATAAGCCACTTCCTCGCACTGAAGTCACTAAAAAGCTTTGGATCTACATCAAGAAGCACAACCTTCAAGACAGCAAAAATCGTCGCATGATCAATGCTGACGAGCCTCTTAAAGCTATCTTTGGTGGCAAAAAACAAGTTTCTATGTTCGAAATGACAAAACTTGTTTCTAAACATCTTTCTTAACACCTTTCTTAATTAGTTAAGAATAGTGTTATTTAAAAAACCCCGCCTTCGTTATGAAGGTGGGGTTTTTTTATTTCATTTCTGGAATACCGCTTGTACGCCCCTCAGGGACGCGGAGCTACCATGGAATGGAGCAACGCCTTAGCCTGCCTCACATCGTTGCAGTAAATCAACTGAGAAGCTTTGTGATCGATTTCGGTAGCCCAACCGCAGTGTTCACCCACCAGAATAGCGTAACCTCCACTGGCGATCGCCTCACGAACAGCAGGAGCATCCAAACTGTCGTCACCAATTGCAACAGGAATTCCAGGGGTTCGCCGGAGACCATCGCGAACAGCAAAACCTTTATCAAATTTCTTAGACAGCAATTCCGCACCTCGAGCCCCGACATGCCACTGCCAGTCACCAAGAATAGGATGCTTAACTTTATCGAAATACT
This sequence comes from Bdellovibrionota bacterium, assembly GCA_041750195.1. GTDB lineage: Bacteria > Bdellovibrionota > UBA2428 > UBA2428 > UBA2428 > JBGSZX01. The sequence continues at coordinate 67,747 of JBGSZX010000040.1, forward strand.
CCTTAAGCTGGTCCATATCTCCGTTCTGATAAGGGGCAATGCGCAAGCTTGAGGGTTTTTGTTCGAGCTTAAGGCCCTTCCAGGATTCGAGACTGCGCTCATAGAGATCTACCCATTCCTGATGAACGGCTGGCCCAAGCAAAGTTTCAACTTTCGTTTTTGCATCCCAGCAAACCGAGCCTTGAATAAAATACCCAGAAAATTCCAACAATTTTTCCGAAACAGACGCCAATGACTCAACTCTGCGCCCAGTGTTCCAATAAATTTCTCGAACGGGCGCCCGTTTTAGCCGCAAGACTAAATCGTATATCTCATCGGGGTCATAGATTCTCTCTTCCCAGACTTCCAAATGAGGACAAAGTGATCCGTCATAATCTAGAAAGAATACCAATTCTTGCAATGGAGCTTCTTGGAGTTTCAACACTCTCAATGGTAGCATAATAAGAGCGACATGAATATGCCGCACCAAGGAGTTTTAAAATGGCAATACAAACCTCAATAAACAAGACCTGTTTCAGAATCGCCTTACTCAGCCTTTTCTTTTTTACAACTCTCGACAAAGCGAACGCTGCAGCTCGGCCCGGACTAGCGCATTATGTGGGATCAGGGCTCGCGTACTCCACACTTAATCATATTTTTGTAAATCCAGCCGCCGTTGTTGACTCCCCAAAAGTAAGTCTTCAAGGATCGTATTTATTAGACCCCGAAAACATTTATGCCTCTGCCACATTTGGAATGGGTACATCCGGCCTGGGACTTAGCTATTTACAAAATTCTAATGGATCTGACAGCGTCCAAGGTGCAGCTGCCTTTAGACTGAACACTCTCAGCATTGGAACCACCGTTTATTCGAACGTTGATTTCGACAACATTGATGCCGATATCTCTGGAACTTTTGACTTAAGCAAATTTCGCCTCACTATCATCGGTCGCGGAGTCAATCTTGGACTCGATCGTCTTGATGTTGGAGTCGGCATCGTGAATGGCCCCCTAACTATTGGGCTCGACGTCAAGATCCCGTGGGACTCCGGCCAAAGATTTGAAAACTATTTGTTTGATGCTGGCTTTGCCTATTCTCAGAACAAATTCTCACTGGGAGCTGGATACACCTTTAGCTACGTTTCCGACGTCTTCGATGGCGGAAATTTTCACGCTGGAGCAAGTATTGTCGTCGGAACAGGCGTTGCGCTAGAAGCCTTTTACAAACCTCAAACTCAAGAATGGGCATCAAGCGAAGTCGTATTAGGCTTGAGAATTCAACTGTAATTTTTCTGTAACTTTGAATAATGGCCGCGCTTAATCCCCCAGTTATCATTTCAGTAAGACCGCAAAATGCTGGCAATTTGGGAGCCATGGCTAGAGCCATGTCTAATTTTGGACTTTCAGAACTTAGAATTGTGGGCGAACGCCCCACCACTGACGCAACAGAAGAATTTTCAAAAATGGATTGGGCCATGGCATGCAAAGGTGAGCACGTCCTTGAAAGCGCAAAAATTTACTCCCACCTCAGCGAGGCCCTGAGCGATTGCCACTCCGCGCTTGGAACATCTGGGAAACCCGATGACTATGACCTAGGATATTCCAGGCCCTTCGTGAACCCCAAAGAGGCTTTTAAAAATCTAATGGAAGAGTCATTAGCGTTTTCAAAAAAATCTGATTTTAAATGGGCCCTTGTCTTTGGTTGTGAAAGTGATGGACTCTCGGCCGAAGACGTAAGCCACTGCAAACAGCTTGTGCAAATTCAAAGCTCTGAGAAATCACCTTCAATCAATTTAGCCATGGCGGCAGGTCTTTTGATTTATCATTTTCATCTCCTCAATTGCGAAGAACACCATGAAATTCAAAGTGATATTCACGGTGAGATTCACAACGACGGCGCCGCCGCTTCTCAAGCAATTTTTGGGGCCTACGAGCTTAACAAAAATGAAAGCTGGAGTACCCTTGGCGAAAAAGAGCGTTTTATTGAATACCTCGTGGAGACTCTTAAGCTGACTCAGTTTTTTAAATATCCAGATGACCTTAGTGTTGCTGGGAGATTTCGGCGCCTGTTTCAAAGCCTCCCCATGCCAAGAGGGGAGCTACTCTTAGCCTTTGAAGCCCTTTACCAACTTAAATCTTGGGGCGAAGGCAAATTTGAAAAACGTAATTTTTTAAAATAAAGCTTTAGCGAGCCGCCTTATAGAGCAAATCATAATGAAGCTCAATGGCGTCACGCAATCCAACCCACTCAACAAATTTTGAGGCCACTTTCTTTTGGAGATTATGTGAACGGCCTGAACTACGGGTTCGGAGCATAGGCTTTTCATCAAAAAAGTCACCGCGCATAATTTTTACCATTTCCTTTTGGTTTTTAGCCTTAGGATAATTGATACTCATCTTGGAACTTAGCAATTTCATTTGTTTTTGTGCGCAATCCTTGGAATTACAAATCGAATACAAAATCGAATCCAAAGGCGACAATCCAAAAACACTATCTCGAATTGTTTTGGTGTTTTCTGCCTCAAATGTTTTCTGAATGATAAGCAAATAAAAGGCATCTGGAATTTCGTTGCGTTCTTTTAGCACAAGGGCTCTCCAGGCATTTTCTAAAGTTAAAACCTTAGTCGCTTCTTCAAGCCTCCCTTGTTCGGCAAGCTTCTGCGCTTTATCGATATTTTTTTGAGCTTTGGCTAACTGTGCATCAGCTTTGATAATGGTGGTTTCATTGTATGGCGCAAGCCCAACTTTTCTAAAATATTTTTTAACATCCTGAGGTAAAAAAGTTTTAGCGCCTGCACTTGGAAACCCAGAACGCTGAAAGGCTTTTAAGATCACACCAATGCAATTGTTAGTCATTGCAGTGTAATGACCTCTCAACTCAGGATCATTGATAAGCTTTTCCAAATCCAACAACAAAAGTCGGCGATTTTCGGGCGTACTTAGAATTGGTAACCTATAAAGCTCACGATTCCAATATTGCGCATAACGAAGAGCCATCACATTTAGAGTATTCATCTCAACACCAAGTTGAAAATAATCCACAAATGCTTTGATCGATGTTCCACCTTCTTCGGGCTCGCCAGCCTCGTTTTCCATAACGGGATAAAAATTAAAAACGACATCGTTAAAGGAATCGCCATCATTATCAACCAAACGTAAAAGAGAATGACCAAAACTAGACTCTAGCTCTTTGGTGCCTTCGGCTTCCAAAATTTCAATACCAATAAATGAGCTTGGATCGTCCATAAGCTCTTGAAGTTTCATCATCGCATCAGGCTCAAGAGCAGGCGGCTTATCAAGCACCTGCGGAGCCGAGGCACCCATCGCCCAAACAATCGGCGACGCCACAAGCACGATCGCAAAAACTACTTTTGAAAAGAAATTAGTGGGGGAATTTACAGCTAGAACTCTCACAGATGGGCACCATAGCAAAATATAACGCGATGCGCAAATTCATTCAGGCCCCTTTTTTCACTTTTCTATCCACAAAAATTAACTGGGGCCGAGACAGCGAGGCCCTAAATTGAATTCCATATATCATTGATATTGTTAGCCAAATCTTTGAAATTGGGCGATCCATCCCATTTCAGACCCAATTTTTCGCCGGGCTCTCGCCTTAGTGAATATTCAATTTCACTTTTTTCGAGCCCCTTAGCTCCGACAACAATCCGAAGAGGGTATCCCACCAGGTCAGCGTCTTTGAATTTAATTCCAGGTCCCATATCTCGGTCATCAAAAATGACCGAGAGCCCCGTTTCTTTGATGGCCTGATACAAAGAAGATGCAAAAACTGAGACATCGTCGTCCTTAGCACGACCCAATCCCATCAACACAACATCATAGGGAGCCAAGGCTTTTGGCCAGATGATCCCATCTTTATCATTGTTTTGTTCAATCGCGGCTGCGACAGTTCGAGTCATTCCGATTCCATAACAACCCATTTCAAAAGGAGCTGATTTGCCTTCTTTTGTTGTAAATTCTGCCTTCAAAACTTTTGAATAAACAGATCCCAATTTAAAGATATGTCCCACCTCGATGCCTCGATCACTTCGATAAACGGCATGCTCGGGCGAATTAGGGCAAACCTCTCCGGCCTCAACCATTACCAAATCCAAATCATTTTTTTTCATTGCGACAGGGTATTTGGGAGCTAGATCTCTAACGGGCTCCAAATTTCTCAAATGCAAATCTCTTTTATTCGCGCCACAAACCAGTCCATGCGAGACCAAAACTTCTCTGTCAAAATATGTAAGCGCATCAAGAACATCATTTCGATCGGTGATAGGCCCCAAGAAACCAACGGGTGCGCTAAATAATTTTTCGACATCTGCCTCAGACATGGGAACAATTTCCTGGACCTTAATATCCTCAGCGGCCATGATGGACTTTAGTTTTATCTCGTTTAACTTTCTATTCCCCGCAATATAAACAACAACAGGTTTCCAGCCATCTTTTTCAGATAATTTGTACTGATAAACCAAAGTTTTCACACACAAATGAGCCGGCCATTCGAGCAATTTAGAAACATCCGCGATTGTTGATTTCCCAGGTGTAGGAATGATCTCGATTGGGCTATCCGAAGGCGTGCCCCAAGATTTTCCCTGAACCTTAGACTGAAGCTGGGGAGAAGGTGTAGGGGCTTTCTCAACATTGGCGCCATAGCTACCATCCTCGGCAGATAAAATTTCGTCTTCTCCCGATTGAGCGAGGACATGATATTCATGAGAGGCAGCCCCGCCAATCGCACCCGTATCAGCATCTACACGAACATAATTAAGTCCAAGGCGATCAAAAATACGATTGTACGCCACTGCTATTTGATCATAGGTTTTGTTAAGCTCGTCGGTATTGGCTCCAAAGGAATAGGCGTCCATCATAAGGAATTCGCGACCGCGCATCAGACCAAAGCGAGGCCTTACTTCGTCACGAAACTTAGTTGTGATTTGATAAAGCGTGAATGGAAGCTGCTTATATGAATTGACCTGTCCACGAACCAAATCCACAACCACTTCTTCATGTGTAGGCCCCAAACAAAAATCATTATCCTTACGATCTTTAAAGCGAAGCAATTCTGGGCCCATTTTTGACCAACGGCCCGATTCTTTCCATAAGTCACCTGGAATGGCATAAGGCATGGTCACTTCTTGTAAATCAATTTTTTCAAATTCTTCGCGAACAATTTTTTCGAGTTTATGCAAACTTCTTACTAAAAGCGGCAAATAAGAATAAATGCCTGCCCCATGCTTTTTGATAAAATGAGAGCGCGCCATTAGGCGATGCGAAATCACCTCGGCATCACGGGGATCATCACGAAGGGTAGCAAAGAAGGCTTTTGAAAGTCGCATGACACATTATTAGCAGATAATTTTCAAAAACCACACCCCACAGGGGTCCTAGTCTCCAAAAATTGAAAAGTGCATAAAGTCTTTTTGCTTACCCAGCAGTTCTCCACCCCAATGCCAGCTTTTGGGCTCCAGATCCCGTCACGGATGAGGACTCATTTTGAGCAAAGATTTCATTCTTTAATTGAACTGATGTTTAGCGGTCTTCAACCAAGATAATGATTGTAGAATCTTCTCTTAAAATCTTAAGGAGAAATTCGCCATTTGCATTTTTCAATATATCTAAAGCTTCTTTCGCGTTTTTAATAGGTTTACGGTTGATTTCCACAATCACATCACCTGGTCGAACTCCTGCCTGTGCGGCAAAACTATCCCCCACAACTTGCTGAACAAAAACTCCCTGAACGTCAGCATCAAGCCCCAGCATATTGCGAGCCTGAGCGTTTAAGTTTTCCAAAACCATTCCCTTAGAATCTTCGACGAGTCCCTTCATTTGCTTTTGACGAGCACGCGCCAACTCTTCTTCGCTCTTACGTTTTCCTACGGTGACAATTAACGTTTTTTTCTTGCCGTTTCTATGAACCAAAATCTTTGCCTTTTCGCCCACCCCCTTGTTTCCAACAAGCCTTAGCAAATCACCGGCAGAGGACACAGGTTTTCCGTCAACCGCAACGACCACATCGTAGGATTCCATACCCGCCTTTGCAGCGGGTTCCCCCGGAATCACGTCCTGAATGAGGACACCATCAGTGCTTTTTAAACCTAGCTGCTTTGCAATTCCCGGAGACAATTCCCCCATGTAAATACCAATCCAACCAATGTCTACGCTGCCCTTTTTAATAAGCTGGCGAATCACCTTTTTCGCAAGATCTATCGGGATTGCAAACCCAATACCCTGAGCACGAGCATCAATAGCAGTGTTAATTCCCACCACTTGACCATCCATATTAAATAGCGGTCCACCCGAATTCCCAGGGTTAATAGACGCATCTGTTTGAATAAAAGTAGCGCGTGCATTGAGGTCGTCAATCTCACGTCCTAAGGCACTCACAATTCCAGAAGTCACACTATGAGAATGGCCGAAAGGATTTCCAATCGCCATAACCCATTCTCCAACTTTAATTTTGGAACTATCTCCAAAAAAAGCTGGGGACAATTTTTTGGGCTTCTCTTTAAGTTTTAAAACGGCAACGTCGCTTGTTGGGTCGACGCCTACAATTTCGGCTGGCCAACCCGCAAATTTTGCAGGATCCGAAGCAAATTTTGCAAGAACTTCGTCTGCCCTACGCCCTCCAGCAGAAACAACGTGCGAATTTGTCACAATGTACCCATCTTGGTTGATCAAAAAACCCGAACCCAGCGAACTTGCTTCTTCTGGCGGAGCTTGATAGCCCTGTCCTGGTCCGCCAAAAGGATTACCAAAAAAGTATTTAAAAATATCTGCTTGAGGATTAAGGCGATTATTGTGAACAACTCTGGTTTTTGTTGAGATACTCACCACAGAACCAGATAATACTTCCGCAAGCCCCGTAAAGGCTTTGTTGATTTTATGAATTTCATCACCAACAAAGTCACTGCCAACAACCACGTCTTCTTTCCAAAGTTCTTCCGCACGAAGTTCCGAGCAAGTTACAGCAATCATCGCGATCAATAAAAATTGGAAACTAACATTATGCCATTTTTTCATGTCCATAGCTTTCCTCATTCTGCCGTTTTTTCTTTGTTTAATTTTGCAAATTGAAACTTTAAATCCACCAACATTCGCTCAAGCAGTTGCTTCTCATTTTCGTCTAAGTTTCCTCTAGTTTTTTGCTGCAACATTGCCAGAAGATCAATGTGCTGACGCGCCTCCGGCAATCTCGTTCTCTTTTTTCCGTCGGCGGGATCTTCAATGATTCCCATTTCGAGCATTGCCGCCGAGGCAAGACTCATTATAAAACTAGAAAATAAAGCAGGACCAGAGGTATCCATTTTTTCAGTCATAGGTGATATGTCATAGCACCTGTGAATTATTCGAATCAACCCAAGTTCGGAACGTTAGCCCGGAATCAAACTTTCGGAGTCCATTAATATGCGCCACGTGGGATGCATCGCCCTTGACGAATAATATCCCCAAATCCCTACGCTTAAATAATTCCAAGATGTCGGCTCATCCTTGACGCACAAGGGCGATCGAGAGAGCCCAAGATTGCCTTGCCAAATAAATTTATCCTCACCAAACCACCGTTTTTTCAATGACCATGCCAATCGTTGTGTCCAAAAAGCTGGCCTTGGTAAATCTTCAAATCCAAAAATTCGCATGACATAATGCAGAAGAATCAAGGCCATTTCGAGCCAAAAAATCTGCCCGAACCAAAGACACATTTGAAGAAGTCTTAGATAACCCAAATTCTTGCAATCTTGCTCCAATCTTTTAAGCACCCACGCAAATTCAGCTTCCATTTCTTGATCAGAAGAATTTTCCAGCCAAGACTTCGAAACAGCGATGACTTGGCGCGGCCCCGAAAAAGTAGGTAAAGTCACAGGATAGAAGGAATATTCAGATCCAGAATCATTAAAAATCCAAAGAGAGACTGGAATTTCATCTCCCCCCAAGACTCGTGTCAAAAGTTGATCGCGTAAAATTGGGAAACGAGACCAGCGATCCCTCGTAACCCTTCCACTCACAAAACAAATCAACAAAAAGCTCAACGGCACAAACCAAGGCCAAATCAGCAAATTTAATAACGCCAGAAACAGCGATAACTGCCAGTTGACGCTGCTTAAAAAACAAAAGGCGAACCATAGCGAACTTAGGACCAAGGCACCCAGCAGCGTTCTAAAATAGGCTTTCATATTCTAGCCACAGAATACACCTCATACCGGCGTCACGCATCAAGGAGAATAGCCAAAAAATGCTCTGCGTTGACCCAAGATATTTTTACGCTCTAAATATTAGGACCCCCGTCATAAACGCAATAAAATTAGATCGATGAATCCCGATGTCGCACAACTAACAGAACTCATTAAACACGAAGGCGCCTTTATCAAACAAATCCGCGAGGAAGTTTCGAAGGTTGTTATTGGCCAACACGAAATGATTGAAAAAATTATTATGGGCCTTCTCACGGGAGGTCACGTTTTGCTCGAAGGACTTCCAGGTCTAGCAAAAACATTGACCATAAAATCTTTAGCACAAGCGATCCATGTAAATTTTAATCGCGTTCAGTTTACTCCTGATTTGTTGCCAAGTGATTTAACAGGCACCATGATTTACAACCAAAAGACGGGTGACTTTAGCGCCAAGAAAGGTCCGGTCTTTACCAACATCTTACTAGCGGACGAAATCAACAGAGCGCCCGCAAAAGTTCAAGCTGCTTTGCTAGAGTCCATGGGGGAACGCCAAGTTACAATCGGCGAGACCAGTTATAAATTAGAAGACCCATTTTTGGTTCTTGCTACCCAAAACCCCATCGAACAAGAAGGCACATACCCCTTACCTGAAGCTCAAATGGACCGCTTTATGTTTAAAGTCGAAGTGGGATACCCCAATCGATTTGAAGAACGAAAAGTTTTAGAGATGCAATCCACTCAAAGAAACATTGAAGTCCAACCAGTCGCGAGCAGCACACAAATCATCAAAGCCCGAAATATTTGCTCCGGAGTTTTTATGGATGAAAAAGTGAAAGATTATATTTTGGATTTGGTTTTCGCGACACGAGAAGCCAGTAGCAAAAAAAATCTGAGAGAACTGGCTCCCTATATCTCAATCGGTGCTTCGCCAAGGGCGACCATATCGCTCGCGAAAGGTGCCAAAGCCAAAGCGTTTATTGAAGGCAGAGGGTTTGTCACCCCAGACGACGTAAAATCTGTCGCGACGGACATTCTAAGACATCGCCTTGTTTTATCCTTCGAAGCTCAAGCCGAAGAAATCACAGCCCCCTTCATCATCAAACAATTGTTGGCACTTGTGCCAACACCTTAGGTATTTGTGACTCCCGAAGAATTTCTTAAAAAGGTAAAGGCGATTGACCTTTCCGTTAGGCGAATGATCAAAGAAGGTCTTGCGGGTCAATACCAATCTGCCTTCCGCGGAAGCGGCATGCAATTTCGTGAATTTAGAAGTTATGTTTACGGAGACGACGTAAGACACATTTCCTGGACTGTCTCGGCACGGAGTAACAATCCCGTTTTAAAAACTTTTGAAGAAGAACGGGAACGAAATTTTCTTTTACTAGTTGACGCCTCGGCCTCTTTACGAAAAGGCGCATGGGCGCAACAAAAAGCTGAGCGACTTGCAGAAGTTGCCGCCTCACTTGCGCTATCGGCAGCTGAGGCTGACGACAAAATAGGAATGATTATTTTTACCGATAAAGTCGAGAAGACCGTCAATCCATCAAAAGGTAAAACACACGTTTTAAGAGTTATCCGAGACGTTTTAGGGTACGAGCCACAAAGTCATGGTACGGATCCCGACAAAGCCTTAAAACAAATTGATAAAGTTCTTAAAAAACATTCGATTGTTTTTTTACTCACCGACATGGAAGTTTTACCAGACGAACGACTTCTTAGACGTTGCGCCTCAAGACATGAGTTCATTGCCATTTCGGTTGACCACCCTCAAGAGTACGACATTCCAGAACTAGGCTTTTTAGAAATTCAAACGGCCGAGCAAAATCGCCCCGTAACGATAGACACCAATTCCGGTTCATTGCGCCGCTACATTCACGCCCACGGAGAATCAAGAAAACTTGCCATCAACCAATACTTCAAACGAGTTGGCGTAGATTTGGTGAACATTTCAACTGAAGGTGATTTCGTTCCAACACTGCAAAAGTTTTTTAAGATGCGAATTCAGCGAGGGGCTCGCTAATTCATGCCGCAAAAGATACTTATTCCTCCAGGCAAAACACAAACCATCACTTGCCCCGATGGAAACGCTCCCCTGGTAAAGCAAGGCGATCTGCTTCCCAATCACGAGACACCCAATATTTATGTCGTCGACGTTAAAGGCCAAAATATTATTCTAGGTCCTACAAAAGCGGGATTGTATGATCTTCCTGCCCTTTGCCAGGAACTCGAGCAAACCTGGACCGTTGAAGTGGTAGCTCCGAATCCACAACAAGTAAGCAAAAAAATGTTCCCTATCTCGCCCTACGCCATAGCGTATCCAGGCTGGCTATGGATTGCTCTTGCGATAGCTCTTCTCTCCATTGCATTGCTTGCCTTGTTGATCGCCCAAATCAAAAAGAATAAAGATAAACTAAAAAACTTAGGGCAAAGAGTCCGCATCAGAAAAACTCCAACTCAAAAAATGGACAGCTTTTTAACGCAAGCAACGCGTGACAAAGTAGAAACAGCGCAGGACAACAAAACAGCTGAGTTTTTATATGGAGACGGAACAAAACATCTTAGAGCCGTCATTCAGCAAGCTGTAAAGTTTAAAGCTCCAGGTGCCACCAGGCGAGAGTTTGTTGTCGTCCTAAAACAGAACCTTGGAAACACCCCAAATCTAATTACCACCCAGCAAATGTCACAACTTGAGTCGCTCTTTATGCAGTCAAGCCAAGTGGATTATTCTGGTGACTCCCCCTCCCCCCAACATCGAGCGGCCTTTCTTCGCCAGCTCAAAGAATTTTCAGAACTATTCATAAAGGAAATTCAATCGCAAGAACTGAAAAGTGCCTCAGTCGGTAAAAAATCTAAATTCAGGAAGGCTGATAAGAAAAAATGAACTTTGCCAATCCTGAATATTTTTTACTCTTCATTCCACTGATAGTTGCTGCTTGGTGGGCAACGAAGTATGGAATCAGAAAAAGAAGTCGCCTCTACATTCCGACGGCTAGCTGGGTTGATCAGCGACCTAGATTTGGAACACCTTCTCCCTTTAGGGTTCATTATGTCTTACGAATCATTAGCCTAAGTTTGATCATTGTCGGACTCGCAAGACCCCAGGAAGTTTTTCAAAGAGAAAAACGAACCATTGAAGCTGTTGACATGATTGTGAGCTTTGACCTTTCAAAATCCATGGACGCCGTAGACTTTAAGCCCAATAGGAGAACAGTCGCGATCAATGTCTTAGAAAAGTTTATTTCACAACGTGTGGACGATCGAATCGGCTTAGTTTTATTTTCTGGAGAAGCTTATCTTGCAGTTCCTCCAACAAATGATCATAAAATTGTAGTTGAGTCTTTGACCAAATCTGACAACAAACATCTTCAAGATGGAACTGCCATAGGTGAATCTCTTGCGGTTGCCGTCAATCACCTAAGAAACTCAACCGCCAAAAGTCGAATTATAATCTTGGTAACCGATGGCGATAACAACATGGGTAGCGTTGACCCAGAAACTGCCGCTGAACTTGCAAAAGGTTTTGGTATAAAAGTTTATACCATTGCCGTCGGACGCAAGGGGAAAGTTGACTTTCCCGTTGAAAGATATGATCCGATATTCGGGAAGCAAGTTGTATGGCAATCGCTAACCGATGCCATCAATGAACCGCTTCTTCAATCGATTGCAAATCGTACCCAAGGACGCTTTTTTAGGGCTGAAGCGGGTGATGTTCTAGAAAACATTTTTAAAACCATTGATGCTCTAGAAAAAACAAAAGTTGAAATTGACACCTATGTTAGAACCTCTGAGCGAGCTTGGCCTTGGCTGCTTACTGCTCTTATGATTCTGTCACTAGAACTTTTTGCACTTAACACTCGTTGGAGGAAATTACCATGATTGACAGTCTTGGAATTACTTTTGCGAATCCTGGCTACTATCCACTGGGTCTGCTTTGGATTGCAGTGCTCTTGTTAGTTATTTATAATGTTGGCTGGCGTAAACGCGCGCTCGAAAAATTAAAAGTCTTAAATTTTCCAGGTGCGTTTAGCTTGCCAAAATTAAGAAGTTTTAAAACGATATTATCTCTCTTTGGATACCTCTTTTTACTGATTGCGCTATGGGGTCCACAGTGGGGCCAAAAAGAAAAGCAAATCAAAGCACAAGGCCTTGATTTGTGCTTTGCCATTGACCTTTCTAGGAGCATGCTCGCTGAAGATGTCACCCCAAGCCGCCTGCAGTCTGCAAAAAATCAATTATCTATTTTTATGGGACGAATGGCCGGCGACCGCGCCTCTTTGGTAGGCTTTGCGGGCTCCGCCTTTGTAGCCGCTCCTTTGACGACCGACTACCACGCGATACTTGGATTTTTAGATCCCATGGTTCCGTCTTACATTAGCGATCAATCGACCAACTTATCTGTTGGCATAGACACTTGCCTAACTTCACTCGGACTTGATGAAGTCAAAGATCGGGTAGAAATAGAAGATTTAGCCGCCAAGGTTATTGTGCTTATAACCGATGGGGAAGAAACGGGGACTGACTTTAACGGCGCCGTTGCCCGGGCAGAAAAGCTAGGCGTCCCCGTTTACACCTTTGCGGTAGGCACTTCTAAAGGGGGACTTATTCCGGTTCGAAACGATCGCGGTGTTCAGTTTTTAAAAGACCCTGCCAATCCCGCGGCCAACGTCATAAGCAAGCTTGAAGACAAAGTCATAAAGGACGTCGCGGCAAAAACGGGTGGTAAAATATTTTATTTAACCAACGGCGTTGATGCCTGGAAAGATTTTGAAAAAGCATTGTCCAACTACAAACGCGACAGTGTTGAAGCAGGAACACGCCTTGACCGTGAAGACCGCTTTCAATGGCCACTATTGATTGCTTGTTTGCTTTTACTCTTAGACTTCTTCTTACCTGAAGCTGGGGGCATTTTTGGGAAAAATGGAAAAAAAGTAATGAGCGCCTGGCTTCTATTACTTCTATTCCCTACCTATTCACCACCAATTCGTGCTTCAACAAACTTGATGCCTTGGACGGTTTATAAGAACAACAAAGCTGTTAAAAAATATATAGCGTCCGAATTAGGTGAAAGTCGAAAACTTTTTGAAGAAGCCCTTTCGGACGAAGCAGCCGATTTAAACTTACGTTTCAACTGGGCCGTGACACGTTTTTCAATGGCCCTTCCCAAAAAAGAAGAAAATTCAGAGCAAGCGCCACAGGGAGAGCAAAAAGAAGCGATTAATAAAAAAGTGGTTCAAGAAGCGCTTAATGAGCTCTTAGCGATCGAAAAAAGCTACCGTGCCTTGCAAGGCGATACTCCCGCCAAAGAGGATATCTTTCTTAAGGCACTAAAATTTGAGCAAGCTTTGGCTCATGAAGTTTTAGAAGAAAAAACAAAAGCCTTTAAAGCCTATTACGACGCACAACTCCTGAAGCCGTTCCAAGAAAAACTGGACGAGCAGATTGAGGAAGGCATCAAACGCTTGTTAGCCGAAAACCCCAGCCAGGGTGGCGGCGGAGGAGGCGGAGACCAAAACGAAAAAAATAAAGACGAAGATGGCGACAAACAACAAGATAAAGGCCAAGGAAAGGAAAAAAATAAAGACCCCAAATATGGCCAAGGCCAGAAAAAACCTGAATTCAAGGGAACTGACGTAGATGAGCAGCAGGCGGCCAAGATTCTTGAAAGCGTCGGAAGCAAAGAGCGCGAGGTCCAAAAACGCAAAGCCCAGCAAAATGCCGAGGAGCAGCAACAAGGCAAGGGTAAAAAAGATGGTCAAAGCTTTGGACGCGGCAAGCAATGGTAGTGGACCCACTTGCTGTTAAAATAAAGCCCTATGAAAAGCAGTGGTTTATTCTCTAAAATTTATATTGCGCTTGTTTTACTTTTTACGTCCACGATTGCTCAAGCACAAAGCCGACCTGTGATTTCAGTCAGTGCCTCGCCCAACCGAAGCAGAGGTGGCGAAAACATTCAATTTAAAATTTCAGTTCAAACAAAAGGCTCTGGACGACTTGTTGCTCCAAGTCTTGATGGTTTGGCTGACTGGGAAATTGTAAACTCATTTCGTTCCGAAAGTCCACGAGTTAGCTATGTCAACGGTCACGTTGAGTATCAATATAAGGCCGAATATTCTTATTTCTTACGTCCACTAAAAACTGGAACACTAAGCATTCCTCCCATAAATTTACAGGTAGGCGATGAAGTTTATAAGACCGATCCGCTTCAGGTGAAGGTGGACTCTCTTCCAAATGGAGGACAGTCACAAGCTCGTCGCAGTACCCCTCGCCAGCAAAAACGCTCATTGTTGCAAAACCTTCCTCCCCTAGGACAGTCTTCCAATAGCAATTCAAACAACAACTCGAGCGATGATATTGCTGAAAATTCAAACGATTCATTTTTTATAAAAGCCGAGCCCTCCAAGACAGATGTTTATGAAGGGGAAGCTATTGAACTTAGCTATGTGCTTTATCAACGAAGCCGAGGCCTAAGCAACTTTGAAATGGCAAAGTTTCCTGAATTTAAAGGTTTTATAAAAGACGAATTGTTTATCTCTAAAAACTTTACCCAGCAACGCGTCCAATCTGGCAATGAAATATTGCTTCGCTCAGAGGTGATTCGCTATGCCATTTTTCCTATTAAAACAGGAAAAATAAAAGTTAGTCCCTTCGAAGCCAGGGCAACTGTCATGTTACGACCTGAAGACTTGATTGATAGTTTGTTAACTGGCCGCCAACCTCCCCAAATGGGAAGTGCTATTCCGATGACAAAATCAAGCGGATCGCTAATCATTAACGTGAAGCCTTTGCCTCCAACACCAGAGGGAACTCAATTCACTGGAGCCGTTGGTGACTTTAATATTGAGCTAAAAGGTCCAAACGAAAAACTGCAGGTCGACCAGCCTTTTACCGTGCAATTTACAATTGCTGGAAAAGGGAATGTAAAACTCATCGAAGCCCCAGCCCTCCCCCTGCCCAAACAACTTGAACTCTACCAAACCAAAAACACGACTGAACTAAGAGAAGACATCTCCGGTTATAAAAATTTTGAATTTCTGATTTTACCCCGAGACAAGGGCAACATTGAGATACCCTCCTTCCAGTGGGCCTACTTTGACCCCGACAAAGCTCAATATCAAACTTTAACGACCCCCACCCTACAGTTTAATGTTGAAGGTGGTACGGCAAAAAAACCGGAAGATTCCACCTCGAAAGAAATCATTCATAGCTTAAGTGCTTTTGAGCTCAGTTCCGAAAAACTTGGCCCGCCCCCACCCTATAGGTCACCTTGGCTTAAATTTGCATGGCCCGCCCTAGGGGCCTTTTATGCGCTAATGGGAATGCTTTTCTGGACTCGCTCAAAAGACCTGCAGCGCAAATCTCATTTGCGAAACAACCCTTGGGTCAAGACGGAAGAGAAAATTGAAGACAAATCCTATAAAGGCGTCGAAGGGCTTGCCATTCTAGTAGACCAATGGATCCGTGAATTTCTTACGGGGCACTTAAGGGACCCGAGCCTACATTCAGAATCGACCCGCTCCGACTTTGAAAGAAGCATTCGATCTAAAATCAAACTTGAGCACGCCCCTTTGATTGAAAATCTTCAATCTCTTTTTAGAGACTTAGATCTGGTTCGATTCGCTGGCAACAAAAAGGCCACGCAAAAAATAAATGCGCGTGATTTTTTTAAACGGGGTAAAGAAGTTTGCCAAAAAATTATATCAAACTGTGAATTTGAGACCTACGTTGAAGACGATGACGACGAGGATTACTAGTTAATCAAAAGCATTGCCATCACTTGCTTTTTCATTTGGCTTTTGATTTTCAGAGCTAGCCCCCGCTTTATCCCCGAAAGCCTGCACTTGCTTAATTTGCTCCTCATCTAGAAGCTTTACCTTTTCAAGATTAACCCATGCTTTTTTCTTTTTGTTGAGTAACTCAATAGCAATCCACGTGTGTGATTTAGAAAATTGTACAAATCTGGCCCTGTAGTCTTTGCGCAACTTTATGATTGCTTTTGATTTATACGTGGGCTTTGATCGCCCGTAAGTATCTTGTTTTATCTCAACCAAGCCTTTGATTATTTTTTCGGGACGAATGACATTGTCGGTAAAGATAATGTCATTATCTTTTAGTCGTTTTTTCTTTTCTCTAACGGTATCGCTGGCGCCTGCAAAATCACTCAGGTCAAGAGGAGGGGCCGCAAAGACAATGAGCGGAAAACAAAAAACTAAAACCTTTAAAAATGCCATGCCAATCGACCTCCTAAGTTCCATTGTGTGTCGTGAAGGCTCAAGAGTCCACCCCGAATTGCCAATAGAATGTTTGATCCAAACTTAACCCCCAATGAGACTCCAAATGAAGCCATAACCTTTGATTTGTCAGAATTCCAACTCTTCTGAAAACCCAAATCAAGCGCCCTAAATATAGACGGGCTCCAAAAATACCTTCCCAAAAAGTCGAGCCCCCAAAAGTTTTGCTGATACCCCCAATTGAATTGCAATCCATAGGTGTTTTGGGCTGCGGCTTCGGCATATCCAAGCGTGAAGATTAGAGGAAAGTCAGCGTCGACAGCGGCATTTTGAGCATTATCATTGAGAGGCCAATCCCTAGCCAATCCAAGTTCGAAGCCTCTATACCAAGAAGGACCATCTGCCTGCTCTGAATTTTCTGATGATAATTTATATTTAGGCCCACCATTCGCTTCATCTAGAGGCATCATCGGAATATCAGGGTAATGCTCATTTTTTCCAGACAGAGACTCTTGTTGAATTTTTGTCCAATTTGTCCACTTGGTGGGAAACCAACCCTGAAATCCACTTTCGTCTTCAAGCAAAATCCATTCTCCGCTGGTCGACAAGGCTCGCCCTAAAACCGGAACACCATTTCCAACATCCGCAAGAATTTTTGCTTTCCCGGAAGGCTTCTCAAACAATGAACCAGATTGCTCTATCTTCAGAACAGGAGAAACGCTCAAAGACTCATAGGAATTTGCTCTCAGAGAAAATATAATAGCAAGCAAAAGGAATATATTTTTTTGTAAATTCATTTCTGATCTTCATATGCCTGCAACAACAAATCGTCGCCCCAAACTTTGATGTCGTGCTGCCACTGATAAGTAGGATCCGATATTTCTTCTTGCTTACTAAAAAACCCGCTTCGAATTTCTACGGGGTTAATAAAATATTTAGAAGCTATCCACGAATTTGGAACCCAACCCGATTTGTCGTCTCGACTTTTTACAAAAGCCCATTCTTTATTTTGACTAACATATAAAATCAAAAGCTCAGTCCCTTTTTTTAAAGCACCATCAAGTCCTTCAGCAGGAGGAGACGCTAACAAGGGTCTTCGATATAAAAAGGCATCTTTTTCAAGAATAAAAGCTTCATACTGTTTTGAGGACAAAGATCCTTTAGACTCTTTTGGCCCATCAGCCCTTGCTTGAGTTAAACCCAACAACACAAACACTGCAGCTCCCTGCAAATGTTTTAGTTTTAAAAAATTAGCCCTCATCTTTCTTCTACCACTCCTTATAAAGATCTAGTTAGGTCTAGAGATGTTTAAGCTTGTGCCGTATCACTTCGGACGCACCCTTGCCATAGCTGCTATTGGTGACGTATTTTGGAAGCGGAAAATTGAGCCCCTCATCCAAAAAACTCCGAATATTGGAGACACCAACACTAGCATCTACTGCCGCAAATAAGGGTGCATCGTTGGGAGAATCGCCCACATAGAGAACATTGTTTTGAAGATTTTTTTCCCAGATACCCTCAATTAAAAACTCTAACGCTTCTCGTTTTGAAAACATACCACGCCAGACATTGACATGGATGCTACTAACTTTTGCGGTAAACCCTTTAGCTTCACAATAGTCTGCGATTTCTTGTGCCTGTTTAAAACTAAGCTTTGGGTGCACGCGCTCCGCAAAATCAAAGGCGACATCATAAATTCTAGCAGCCTGATCACTTGCGATTTTCACCCTTGGAAACATTTTTAATACTTCCGTCCTCAAGCTATGTAACTCTCCCATTCTTTCCTGGGGGACGAGGTCTTTAGAATATCCTTTCGCTGCGGTCCAAAACCAGCAATCAACATTTTCTGAAGAAGCGTCTATTTTTTCAAAAATTATCGCGCCATTTTCAGCTATAGCAGCTGAAAATGGGAGCAAGCGAACCAAAGCATCGGCCCAACCAAAAGGACGTCCGGTTACAAGCACCGTTTTTAATCCATTTTTTTGCGCCTCTTCCAACAGAGTCATGGTTTCGATGTTTAAGACCAAGTTTTGCGTGAGCGTATCATCCAAGTCAAAAGCAAGAATGTCTTTATCAAAAAAGCTTGGATCATTTGCGGGAGTCCATTCAGAAATGTTTTTCATACTATTATCCTCTTACTTGGCACTATTTTTGTAAAGGCTCTAACCATGGATCTTGTGACAGTTAGTACCCTTCAACGCCAAGGACTCGACAATATGGAACTCAGAGTCGAAGCCGTCCGACACCCCGGCACCCAACATTTTAGCCTGTCGGGGCTACCTGACACCCAGCTTAAGGATGCTCGAGACAAAATAAGAAGCCTCATTCACCGCTATTGTCCCTGGGGCCTCTTAGATCGGCTTATAGTTAACATCGAGCCGGCAGAGATTATAAAAAGTGGTTCCCATTTAGAGCTCCCTATTTTTGTCGCAACAGCTTGCGTCCTAGTCTCCAAACAAAATGAGCGTCAAATTTTCTTACCCAAAGTTCCTGTTGCGGGAAGTGTCGACCTTGAAGGCAATATTCGCCATACACACTTCACTAAGCGACTCCAACAAGAAGGTCTCATCTTCTGGGGTCCCCATAATGTGAGCCATGTCTCTGAGCTAATGAAAATTCTTGCGCTTGATAACTTTGAATGCCCTCCTTCACCAGCAGAGGACACACAAAGCAATAATGCTTGTGCCCACGCACCAACGCGCAATAAAATTCATGTTTTAAATCGAGAAGAAGAACGCCTTGCAATTTTATGTGCCTCAATTGGAAAGCTACCTATCCTTTTACTTGGCGCACCAGGTGTTGGCAAAAGCCATCTCGCAAAATGGGCAGCCTCGATTTGCCCAACACCTTCTTCGAAAACACAATACACTCTTGAAAAAATATGGGCCGCCTTTGGGATGTCCTACCAAGCTCATAGTGTCCCTCAGTTTTTTCCACACTCGCGTACCCACATTGCTGATTTTGTTGGGCGCAAACAAAGAGGGCAAAGCATGCCTGGCTATTTTAGTCTCGCCCACGGCGGAGTGCTTGTCCTAGATGAATTTCCGGAACTCGCACGCGATGCGCGTGAAATTTTTAGATTGGTACTTGAGCAAAAATCGGTCGATTGTTTTTACTCTGGCCAATTTGTAAGATGGCCCGCTGATTTTTGGTTTATAGCAACAGCAAATCCCTGTCCGTGCGGATACGCAAAACCAAATAATCGATCGCAATGCAGTTGTGCCTTTGGGCAATGGAAAGCCTATCAACAAAGACTATCTGGACCTTTGCTCGACCGTTTTGCCATCAAGCTATTTATGGATTCAAAAGCAAAAGCTCCTGAGGAACACGATTTTAAGCCCGAAATTCTAGCCGTCTTAAACTCATCCCCAGAAAATTTGGCTGACTTTATAGAGGAAAAGCAGCAAAAATTGCTCGCAAATTCAAAGTCAATGGCTCCCGAAACTTGCAAAATAGCCTCTCGATCAGATCTTCTAAAAAACACGGTATTTAAAATTTTAAAGATTATTGGGTTGCCCGAAATTCAAGCTCATCAATTATCGGCTTCGTGGAATGAAAGAATCCAATTTCAAGCATGAAGTATAAGCGTTGCTTAATTTGCTCGGAGTGGGATGCCTGCTATTCAATCGCTCTTTGTAGAGACTGTGTTGAACAAGTTAAAAAATCCTTACGTCCAAAATTTAGCCATCAGCCTAGTCCTAAGTTTTTTGAAATCATAGCCCTCCTTGATTATACCCCCATCGTTTCTGGTCTCATCAAACATTTAAAATTTCAGCCGACTTTGTCTAAAGAAATTTTTGAATTGCTGCTAAGTTTTGCTAGTTACCTTGATGCAGATGCCCTTAAGGATTCGGAAGCACTATGCCCCATTCCTCCAAATTTTATGCGGAGCCTACAACAGCTCGATTTGGGCTCTTCCTTTGCCATGGCCTTGGAATCCACTCATAAAATTCCGCTGAATCATGGACTTTTGTATCAGCGAAATCTTTTTAGCAAGAGCCAAAAGCACAAAGTGAGACACGAACGCTTATTTAAAATCAGTGACAACAAAAAGGGCTTCGGAATCACTGCCATTCAGAGTCAAAATTCTTACAAAAAACTATTGCTTGTCGACGACGTTTGTAGCTCCGGCGCCACCATCATGGCGGCAAAAAAAAGCCTTGAAACGTCAGGCTTTGCGGTCTCTCGGGCCATTGTTCTGGCCTCAAATCTTTAAACTTTTTTAATCATCTCGTCGTCGAGTTTTCTAGCAAGAATTCCGGCCGGACGATTCGCAATTTTTTCCCAATAGTCTACAAATTCTCGTTTGGCTGGGATCGTTTTAAATTGAAGTCCCCACCCAATATGCGATCCGACATAGACATCTGCCGCTGTAAAATTTTCTCCAGCAATATACGTGGAGCCCGAGACAGCTTTGGCTAGAGCATCCATAGTAAAATCATAGTTTCCATAGCCAACCATTCTCTGTTTCTCTTTGGGAATTTCAATTGCCAGTGATTGATTTGTAATCGCAGACTCCAATGGACCCGCCGCAAAAAATAGCCATCGATAGTAGGAGCCGCGCTGATCTATTGGAGGCGCCAATTTTGCCTCCAGAAAAGCATCCGCCAAATAGGCACAAATAGCGGCACACTCTGTAACAACAACTCCTTTATGAGAAATAGCTGGAACCTTTCCCATGGGGTTGATGGCTAGATAGGATTCTGATTTCATATCGGGCCCATATTCTAAAAGCTTGGTCTCATAATTTGCTTTGGCACCGCAGACGGCCTTCACCTCTTCAAGCATCCATCTGACAATACGTGATCGAGATTGTGGATTGGTATAAAAAATTAAAGATGAATCTGTCATTGTCCGGGCCCTCCAGGAAAGTACTAAGCCATTTTTACCAGCCCTCCCCCAATCTCGCAATTTTCACTGTGCGCGGGGAAAAGTTGCTAGCATTTACCTAAGCAATTGGATTTATTCTAGGCTTAATGCAATTTGGGGAAACAGGTACCTACCGGCGGGTTGATAGTCGATCTATCTAGATTCTTTAGATCATGACAGCGTTTAGCAACTTTTCCCCGCGCACAGTGAAAATTAACAGTTACAGTTCCTTGCAGTAAAAGGCTCTTTAGCCCGATAAATCAAGGCCCTCCCTCTTCCCACTCCGCACTTGCGACAGCTCCGATTCCGCTCTAGAAGAATGACCATGGACAATCGCTTCAAAACGATCATCGAACCTTTCCGTATTAAATCCGTTGAGCCTATTGGAATCACGACTCTTGAAGAACGAAAAAAATATATTCAAGAGGCGGGGCTCAACGTTTTTCACCTCAAATCAGACAATATTTTAATCGATCTCCTCACGGACTCAGGCACATCAGCCATGAGCGCGAATCAATGGGCCGGAATGATGATCGGCGATGAATCCTATGCCGGCAGTCCTAGCTTTTACCGTTTTGAGACGGCTCTAAAAAAAGTAACTGGATTAGAACACATCATTCCCACGCATCAAGGAAGAGCATCGGAACGCATTTTGTTTCAAACGCTTTGCAAAAAAGGCGATCTAGTTGTGTCGAATATGCTTTTTGATACCACGCGTGCCAACGCAGAAGCTGTGGGTTGCATCACTAAAGATATTCCCTGCAAAGAACTCAGTCACACCGAAGTCGAGGCCCCCTTCAAAGGAAACATTAACCTTGAAGCGCTATCTGAAGTTTTAAGCAAAGAAAAAGTTTCCCTAGTTGTCATGACCGTGACAAACAATTCTGGAGGTGGCCAACCCGCTTCAATGGAAAATTTAAAATTGTGTTCCGAGCTTTGTAAAAAGCATCATGTGCCCCTAGTTCTGGATGCCTGCCGCTTTGCCGAAAACGCGTGGTTCATCAAACAAAGAGAACCCGGCTACGCCGAAAAAACTCCTCTAGAAATTGCACAAGAAATGTATTCCTACTGCGACATCACCACCATCTCGGCCAAAAAAGATGGGATGGTCAATATGGGGGGCGTGCTTGCTCTAAACAATCCAGACTGGGCACAACTCTGTAAAAATAATCTGATTCTTACAGAAGGTTTTCCCACTTACGGCGGTTTATCGGGCAGGGACTTAGACGCCCTTGCTATAGGAATTTTTGAAGCTCTCGAAGAAGATTACTTACGTTACCGAATTCAAAGCACAGCCTTTGTGGGACGAGGGCTACAAAAGGCCGGCATTCCCATTGTCACTCCACCTGGCGGTCATGCCATTTACATAGACGCAAAAAGATTTTTATCTCACATTCCTGTGAGTCAATATCCTGGACAAGCCTTAGCTGCCGCAATCTATGAATTCGCTGGTATCAGAGCCTGTGAAATTGGATCTGTCATGTTTGGAAGACCCCTCCCCGGTGGAGGCGAAGAACCCCACTTCCAAGAACTAGTTCGCCTTGCTATTCCAAGACGTTGTTACACCCAATCTCATATGGAATATGTTGTTGAGGCTTTTGAATTATTCAAAAAAGAAATTGCGCCCTCGCTCAGAGGCGTTCGCTTTACCTATAAGCCGGAAGTTCTGAGACATTTCACGGCAAGATTTGAATGGCTAAGCTAATTTAATGCGCGCTTGAGATATACAAGCATTGATTCAAGGAACAATTGCAAATGTTGAGGGAAAAAAGCAATTTCGAAAAATTTTCTCCCTACTTTCTCCCCACGTTGATCATTATTTTACTGCTGTCCTTGCTTAGCTGGCTCACGGTTCCCACTCCAAAATTTAAAAAAGACCAATGTCTAAAAATTGCGGCGCCAGGAGATCACAACGATTTTTTAAATGGGCGCGTGCACTACTACAAAGTTGTTGATACCAATCTTTATGACTATGCCCTGGAACTTTACCACACCAATCAAGAGGGTGAATTGCTTTCGCTGGATCGCACCATGATGAACATTCGAAATGTTGATGGCAGTGCTCGCCCCATACCATGTCCCTAGCTTATCTCTCTTTGCTGTACCAACTAAGCACGAATTTCTATTTAGACGATTCGAGCAATCTATCCGTTAAAATGGCAAGGCATGCCAACCCCACAATATTGAATGAGCCGATCTCTTAAAATTGTCATTTTAACACAATCTTAATTTGCGAGAATCCTGAACAAATGAGATTCTGAGAACATGGGGCGACTCTTAACTCATTCTTATTTTAATGGACGCTCTCTTTATTTTGGAATCGCAGCTATTTCGCTTATTTGCTTTAGTTCCAAAGTAATTAGCGCAGATGGGCATAGTGGAATTGAAGAAAGCACCTCTTATTCGCCAAGCAGTATTGGAATATTAAATGGACGAGGGGTCCTCGACGACCTCATCGAGCAGGCCCACAATAAAGGACAATGTAAGGCGGTCACCGAAAAAAATGGGACTGACAATGTCCCTGTCGATTTTTTAAAAGGTATGGGCTATTCATATGTTCGTTCCATGTGTGGACGCCAAGGTGCTTCAAGCGGCCAACAGCCAAGCCCATTCAGCTACGGAACTTCTCAAAATAATCCTCTCGATTCAAAATCTGTCAGAGGTTTGTTAACGTCACCGCCCGGTGCTCTTTCTAAGAATGATGTTCTCTCTTCAAGTCATTATAGCACTGGTGCAAACGGTGGGTCTAATGATTCAAATGCCGCACGTACCTACGCCATTTTAGCGGCTCTAACCATGCAGGAATCTGACGGGAATATTGCCGAAGGTATTGATGGCTCCAAAGATAAATCTCTAGATACTCCTGAAGCTGCAGAAGCTGGTGCGTACCAGGTCTCTGCAGACTCCCAGGGTTTACTTTTAAAGGGTAGCCCAGCAGCCAAAGAAGCTTACAAAGAATTGCTAAAATCTTACCTTGAGCCTCTAAAAACTGCGGGATCAAACCTTAAAGAAATTGAACGCATTTGTTATGTCTCAAAATATACCGGAGGCGGAAGTAAGAATGCTAAAAAGTCAGTAAACCCTTCTGAGCTGTTACAAAAGGCACAAAAAGTAGCCCTCGGCGGAAAGGCCTATCAGGAAAGGCTCAGCAATGAAGACTTTCAAACTTTCAACCAGTCATGTCCGGCCTTTGCCACAGAATATGCGGCTATGATTGCCAGAACAAACTTAGATCACAATGGCCCCTTAAAACGAGGCGAGGTCAAACCCTCCGAAGGTTGTGTTCAAATGTTCAATGAGCTATCAAAACAAGCCCAGGATCCCTACATTTGCAAAGAAATTGGGCTATAGCTTAAGCTTTCCAAAAATCCGTAAATATAATCTTGAAGCTCAGCCCAAGAATTTTTTTGATCTTCCAAAGAATGAAAGCGATACATGTTTGAATTCAAAAAATCATTTCGGCGAAGTTGATAGCTCAGCAAATCGTCTGGCACCCACATCGATACCGCTTTGAATCCCAGCAAATAGAGTTGCTCTCTTTTTTCTGAATATCGAGACCCCAACGAATAAGCAATTACCGTAGCCGAAAGGGCTTCTCGAAAAGCATCCACAGCCTTCGACAACTCTAAATAGGACAAATCGTTATGCAAGCGTTCCTGCACAAAATTGTCTAAACTCTGAGTCCATGCGCCGAGGTCACGATTTTCACCTTCATAAGAAATCAGCAACGAGAGAGTATCAAGCCATTCAATAAGATCATTATCATTTGAAGCTAATTGCTTTTTTAAAACTCGCGCCAAGTTGTACATATTTGGCATCATTGTTTGCTTAAGCTGAATAATTGAAACCGAACTTAATGTCAGACTTCTTTCGGATTGAGCATCGGACGGCCCTAAGGTAAAGTTTTGTTTGGTTAACGCCGGCAACGCACTTGCCACCAAATACGCATCGTCTCGGGTTTTAGCTCTAAAACTAAAAGACTTATCATTCATATAAAGGTGGTTTAAAAATTTCAGAATCGAATGATATGGCAATCCATAGGCACTTTGTTTTTCTGTACTTCCAACAACATAATCCACACTTTGTTCAACTAGGTTAGAAAGATCCCCAGCCAATTCGCTTAGAACTTCCAGGGACTGCATCAAACAAGCATCGGAGGCCAAAATATCTATTCCTCGTTCTGGTCTTTCCGATTTTGAATACGAATGAATCACATGTGCCATTTCTTGAATAGACATTTTTGAATTGCTTGTGTCATCAAAAGCAATACCACCATACGAACCAATGCCCGAAGTCCAACCTTGCCCGTGGCCCCAAATCACAACCATCACGTGCCTTGAAGGATATTCGTCCAATCCCCATTTTAAAAAGTCATACAGATTTTGAGGGTTTGCACTATCATTCTCAGGCAGCTCTTCTACCACAGGACTTAAAACAGTTTTTAAGTTGTCCTCTGACTTTTTATAAGAATACATTTGCCTTCGCTGAACACCATGATCCCCCTGAGAATCCAATTGAGTCAGAACATCAATATGGCTTGATGTCGCAGAACCTTGATTTGAATTCCAGACAGGCTTTTCCATTTCCAAAAGGTCTTCAATGGCAAATGGTGAAAGGTTGTTATCTGCCGCCATGTAAACAAGGAGCGTCCATTCTTTTTCGCAGTCTTTTCTTTTTAGAGTGTTTTGCCGAGTAGGCAGCGAGCGGTCAGAAAGCTGTTCGGCAACTGGCCCTTCCCAGCCGCTAGAACAACTTGGCTTGGCGAAACATGGAATCGATAAAAAATAAAGTCCCAAGAAATGCCATAGCAAATTCTTGGGACTTAAAATTTTATATAAATGTTTCATCTGCCTAGTTTTCTAAGCATCAGCATCAAGCCTTTGCCCTCGATACTCTCTCCACTTTTCTCTACTGTGCGCGTTCAATCAATGACTCAACCACAACCGCCAAAGGTGTTTTTCTGCGAGAAGCAACTTGTGCCGCCGCCTTCCAAGTTGCAGGAACTGGACCGTTGCCTTCCCAGTTGAAAAGCTCAAGAAATCGCTCAGCCGAAGTAGCGGCGCGAGCACCTTCTTCTGGTGTCCATAAAAAATCTGGATGTTTGTTCTGGTACCACTCACCACCAAGGATTTCACCGCTATCGCTAAGCTCTAAGTCGTACATATAAACCGCAGAATTTGAGGCATCATAGTTAACGCTGTCAATTTCTACATGATGCGCCTCGGTCTCAACGGTATAATCCACACGCATGGAAATACCGACTAAATATTTTGGCAAAGGATCACCAGCATATTCTTTTTCACGAATTTTGCGGAATTTATCTTTGGCTCGGTTTTCTTCCAAAGAATAGTCAACCGTGGCTTCCTCAAGTGAAGAAGTTCGCTCTCCCGTCAAAGGATTAAAGTAATCGTACTTGTAAGCAAATACGGGATGATTCCAAACCTCGAAGTCATAGACGGCGTCCATCACAAACGAACGCTTCGCAAGCGCAATTTGGTTAACAACAGACTTATGCCATGTAGCAGGGTTGTTATCAAAACAAGCTTGAGACATTAAACGTCCTGTTTCAGGATCTGTTTTTGGTTTTTTGTCATTACAGCGACTTCCAACAAATCTAGAGGGCGGTGAACTATCGGCCCAAAGCGATGTTGCATAGGCTTTAATATCCGAAGGATAAAAAGTAATTTTCTTGCCTTCAGCTACCTCAATCGCGACTGCTTTTGACGGACGACTTAACATATAGGAGGCGGGAGCCCAGCCGTGGCAAAGACCTGTCCAAGATTCGACTTCTCCAAAACTATCAAAGGTCCGAACAGCATTGTCCCAATTTTTTCGGGTCAAAGTAAAAGAGGAGTCTCCCATCAACATGTCGTATTTTTCTGCTGGTGAAAGGCTGTTAAGCGCCTGCTCCTCTCCCGTCTGATCGCTTGCAAATGCCATGTAGTTATCAAAGGCATCCACAACAGCTTGTGAACTGTTATCAGAATATGTTTTATAAGCTTCGTCGAATCTATTTTTTTCTAAGGTAAAGAAAAGAGAAAACGCTGCTTTAAAATCATAAGCGCCTCTAAAGCTGGCCGCCGCATACCTTGCCCCCAAATGTCCTTGGTAGGTTGGCCAATAGCTGTCTGACCATGGAGTGGTCTCCAAAGACGCACTTCGGTAGCTATCCATGTCTTTGAGAGTCGTCATAAATCCCGAAACAGAATCAACCAGATTTTCTGCTTTGTCAGAGTACTCAACGGGAGCTCGAGTTAAAGAACTTGATGGATCTTCAAGTTTAATAATAACCTTCTGACCATTTTCAATTTTATAGTAACGACCTTGAGCTCTAATTTTATCGGACTGATCGATATACGCACCAGATGCAATCGCGTCTTCTAATCTTTTATAGTTTGCAGCTTTTTCTTCAGGTGTGCTACCGGCAAAATAAGGTGCCAAGGCTAGAATTTGCTCTGGTCCAATGGCCTTTCCTTCTTTGTTAAATTTTTGAGGAAGCTCATCTATAAGATTGAGATGCTCTTTCGTTTTAGAATTAACAAAGCTTTTAATATACTGATCAATGTATTGGCCTTGCTCGGAATCTTTGCTGATATTCAATGAAGCGGTGGCGTTGGCTTGAAAGCTAACTAAAGCAATTACTAAAGCAATTAACTGTGCAGCTCCCAAATTTATTCTTTTCTTCCATGAATGCATTATTTGTCCTTTTCTTGGTCTTTTTTTGGACCCGTTAAGTTCATAAATTCAGTGCCATCCATTGGCACTAGAGCTCAATTATCAACGTTAAACGCGCCGCACAAGGCCAAACTCTAGACGCTCCGCATTAATCTCTTTAATTTTAATTAGTTATGGCGTGAGCAGGGGGCCGATTGAAACACGCCAAAGATTTATGATTTGACGTTTTTTCCGGAACGCTTCGAAGAGCTTGGCTTTTTGGAAGCCACTTTTTTTAAAGGCTTAGCGGTGCTTTTTTTTACTGCTGCTTTGCTGGAATTTTTCTTCGCAACTTTCTTTCCAACTTTCTTCGGAGTTTTTGCCTGAACCTTTTTCGGAGTTTTAATTTTAATTTTCCCAGGCACCTTGATGACAACATTAACGTCTGACTCATCTTGAAGCGGAGCGATTTTTTTCAAAATTTTCGAAGCAATTTCTTGGGCCACTGCTTTCTTTGCAGCCTTCTTTTTTTCGACCTGTTTTTTGGAGAACATTTTTGCAAATTCAATTTCACGTTCTTTGCGAATGATATCGCCACCGCGTCCGCCGCCCAATACTCGTGCCAAATGTTCGGCCGTAAAGCCATTTGATTTGGCAACTAAATCGTCAGGAGTTCCTTCAAAAATAATTTTACCGCCTCGGTCTCCACCATCAGGTCCAAAATCTACAATCCAATCTGCAACCTTCATGACATCGAGATTGTGTTCAATTACAAGAACGGTATTGCCTCTTTCCACCAATTCATCAAGGGTCTGCATTAGCTGAGCAATGTCTCGGAAATGAAGACCTGTTGTGGGTTCATCAAGAATGTAAACGCAATTGTTGTTTTGGCTTTTCATTAACTCTCGTGCAATTTTTAGACGTTGGCTTTCTCCGCCAGATAAAGAGTTCGAAGACTGCCCGAGTCTCAAATAGCCAAGTCCGACTCGCTCAAGTGTTGAGAAGACATGATAAAGCCTCTTTTCGCTGTTAAAGAATTTTTTGGCCTCATGAACAGTTAAATTCAAAACTTCGTAAATATTTTTTCCATTATAGTTAACTGATAAAATCTCTTTTTTATAGCGACGCCCATCGCAAACATCGCACTTCAGAAACATATCTTCCATAAAGACCATTTCGACGCGAACATGGCCCTCTCCCTCACAAGCGTCGCATCGCCCGCCGGGAACATTGAACGAGAAATGGCCTGCGTGGTATCCCGCACGACGAGCCTCTAACGTCGAAGCCATGATTTCACGAATGCTATCAAAGCCCTTCATAAAAGTGATAGGATTCGATCGTGAACTTCGACCAATCGGAGACTGGTCGATCATCAGAACTGACTCTAATCCCTCAAAGCCGGTAATTTTTTCGAAGTGGCCAATTTCCTCGATTTGACCCATCAAAATTCGAGCTAATGCCGGATAAAATGTTTTGCGAACTGCGCTAGATTTTCCACTGCCCGAGACACCTGTCACACAAGTCAGCATTGCTTTGGGCACACTAAAGGTAACATCTTGAAGATTGTTTTCGGTGCATCCAGATATCTTTAAAAATTCGACGCGCTTCTTTAAATTTTGCGCCTTCTCCATTCGACGAATTTCAGGAGTTGGGATTGTTTCGGCGCCTTTCATATAAGGAAGTGTGGCACTTTCTTCGCTCGCTGTTTCAAGAAAATCTTCGTAAAAACCTTGGTAAACCAAATGCCCACCGTGTTCACCAGCTTCAGGACCTAAATCAACAAGGTAATCGGAGTTTTGAATGATGTCTGGATCGTGCTCCACAACAACAACTGTATTTTTTAAAGCTGAAAGATCTTTTAAAATTCCAATCAAACGATCGGTATCCCTAGGATGCAAACCAATGCTTGGCTCGTCTAGGACATAACATGTTTGAGTGAGTCGAGTTCCCAGCTGATTAGCCAAAGCAATTCGCTGCGCTTCCCCGCCTGACAAAGTTTTTGCAAGGCGATTTAAAGTTAAATAATCAAGTCCGACTCTAATCAAAAAATCTAGCCTTGATAAAATTTGAGTAAATATTTCATTAGATGTTTCACGCTCAACTTTTGAAAAGTCAGTTTCTTCAAACCATTTTTTCAAATCGCGAATGGTCATTAGCGCCAATTCTCCGATACGCCTATCTTGAATGGTTACATTGCGGGCTTCGCCCCTTAATCGTTCCCCATTACATTCCAAGCAGGTTTGTGCGCTTCGATATCTAGAAAGAAAAATTCTAACTGTCTTTTTGTATTTCTCTCCCTCGAGATCTTCAAAGACCCCTTTTATGCCATGGTATTCTTTTCCATCTCCATGCCATAAAAGCTCTCTTTCTTCTTCCTTCAATTTTTCCCAAGGTAGGTTCAGAGAAATGTTTTGTGATTTGGCATAGACAACCAAGTCTTTTAGCCAAGCGCGCCCGGACGGTTTTGTAAACGGCTCCACTGTTCCCTGAGCAATACTTAAATGAGGAAGCGGAATAACCATTTTTGGATCCACGCGCAAAATGCTTCCAAAACCGCGGCACCTTTCGCAGGCCCCCATCGGTGAGTTGAAAGAAAAAAGCAAGGGAGTCATGTCGGGAAATCTTTTTTCACCATCTCCCGTTGATGGATAGTCGGTATATCTTTCTTTTCGAAGAACTTTGGAGTCGTCATCAACGACAATCACTCGAGCTCGTCCAAAACCCTCGCCGTAAGCTTGCACGAGTGCGTCTTCAAATCGACCTCTTTGATCGGCGCTAAAGGCAAGCCGATCCGTCATTACGAGCAAATCAACAGGACGATTGACTTTGCCCCACAAAGCACTCGCTTTTTCGGAGAGCGCTTCTTGAAGATCATAAATTTTTAGCTCTCGACCTTCGACCACTTCTCCCTCGACAAAAGCCTTGGTAAAACCTCGCTCCATCAAACTTCCCAAACTCAATTTTCGGTCGCTAATTTTTGATTTAGCCGCAAACTGAAAAGGAAAAACAACATATCCTCGCCGACCTTCATCATTTTCAAAGTGATAATAGGTGACTTCACTTACAAGATTTTTCTTAACGGCTTCACCATTAGTAGAATGCATGACTCCCAATTTTGCGTAAAAAAGCCTTAGGTAGTCATATACTTCAGTTGCCGTACCCACAGTAGATCGAGAATTTTTGGTATGATTTTTCTGCTCAATGGAAATAGTTGGCGAAAGCCCTGTTATAGACTCAACTTCTGGCTTTTCTTGTTTCTCCAAAAATTGCCTCGCATACGTGCTCAAAGACTCCATAAAACGCCGTTGCCCCTCGGCAAACAACGTTGCAAAAGCCAGCGATGACTTGCCGCTTCCAGATGGACCTGTTACGACGCTAAACTTCTCTTTTGGGAAGCGGACATCGATGTTTTTAAGATTGTGCTGTTTCGCACCTTTGATCTCGATCCATTTTTGCGATTTCATGGAGCTAAGATCTTACTAGAACCCTCACCAAATACTAGAGCGATTTGTCCAATTTAAATGAGTAGTTTGCCATAATGACCTAGATGCGATCAATAAGTTGATTGTTTGCAGGTCCAGTCCTATATTTTAGGGAACTCATTATGACTTCAATATTCGCGCCGCTCCCACCAGACTTTTTTAAACACCAAAAAAGGCCAGAAGATCCATCTGATCAAAGAATGGGGCACCACATTGAACGCGCTCCGGCAGATTTTGAGCTGTTTTGCAGCCAAATCAAAAAAAATGACACCGTGATATTGGGCTATCCCGACGACCGAGGCGTGGAGAGAAACGGCGGACGCACTGGTGCTCTTCTCGCTCCAGACCTTATTCGCAAGCACCTTTACAGATTCACGCCTCCCTACACCAGTAAAGAGTTGCCGAGAATTTTTGACCTCGGAAACCTTAGGACTTGGAGTCACGATCTTCCGGTGGCTCACGAAGAAGCTCGAAAATGTATTGCAAAAATTCGACAACATGGTGCCAAAGTCGTCACTATAGGTGGCGGTCATGATTGGGCCTATCCAGACTTTGTTGATTTTGCCGAGAATTCTGCAACTCAGAATAAAAAAATTATCAACGTCGATGCACATCTCGACATGAGACCAAATCCAAAGAGCGAGGACAGGCAATCACATTCTGGGACTCCCTTTAGGCGAATCATCGAAGGTGCTAAAAAATCTTCTGCTTTAAGTTTTGCAAGCATTGGCCTTCAAAAACAGTGCAACAGCGCCGAACATGTTGAATGGGCCCATAGCCGACGAGTCACCACTATGTTCGCAGAGGATATGCCAGATTCGGTAAAAGAGGCCTGGAATCTTATCATTGATAGAATCGAACTAAAGGAAAGCACATCGGAAATTGGCTTGAGCGTGGATCTAGACGCCTTTCCACAATATATGGCGCCGGGGGTGTCCGCGCCTCAAGTCTTTGGGCTCAATCCGGCCCTTATTGGCCAATTTGTTGGACACTTCAGTCCCCAGATAACTCAACTTGGCATTTATGAATACAACCCTAATTTTGACGTCGACGAACGGACAGCTCGCCTCGCAGCGACCCTTATTTATAAATTTTTAACGGCATAAAATATCGGCTTGAGGTGCGGAATGAAAGTTTCGAAATGAAAACAAAATTTGAAATCGTCGCCAAGAAAAGAAATCCATCTATTTTGAAAAACTTTCAGATAAAAAATATCGGCCCTCTTTTAATGTTTTTGGGTGCCGTCATTTCATTTTCGGGAATGGCCGAAAAACAGGATGACGAAAAACTTTCGGTGTTGGTTGAAAAATCACTACAACAGTTCGACACTTTTTATACTTCATTTTTCAAAATCCCTTCCGATGGGAAAAAAGACCTATCTATTAAATTATTGGTGGATAAATATTATTCTCATTTATCCAGCAGTGATCGCAAGTATTTGGTTCTCAGACTCCAGCTTTATTCAATGAGCTTTATGGAAAGGAATGGGTCGGTCCTTCACCTTTATGCCGACAAACGAGTGAAAGATTCCAAATTTTGGAAAATTGACTTTGAAAACGCTCCTTTTGGAGTTCTCGTAGTAGAAGACAAAAGTTACAAGTGGGACCTCAAACAAAGCCTAGAATGGAACTTCAGAAATAAAATCTTAAAGGACCCAAGCTTTGAAAGATATGAGCAGCATTCCAAAATAGATTTCCCTAAATTTCTGCTAGATCTAGTTCTTCCCGATGCAAAAGCTCAAAGCTGTTCGAATCAAAATGTTCAATCCGGGATCAACACTGCCGGAGCCGCCGCCGGGCTAGTAGGCTATGCTACATGTCCAACCAATATTGCCATCTCAGCGGGCATAGCCGTGTGCACCGGAATCTACAAAGGCGTTAAAAGCAAATCCTTTTCTACTGGAGCGGATACAACTCTTAAATCACTACCTGTGGTAAAAGAAGTAAACACCTTCGTCGAAGAATACAAGAAAAACTCCCCCCCCGCTGATAGTCATTAACTGTGCGCGGGGAAAAGGTGGCGTCGCATAGCGACGCCACAGTCTTGGTACCAACTTTGCTATG
The DNA here is from genome assembly GCA_041750195.1 of Bdellovibrionota bacterium. Taxonomy (GTDB): domain Bacteria; phylum Bdellovibrionota; class UBA2428; order UBA2428; family UBA2428; genus JBGSZX01. The sequence goes on from JBGSZX010000040.1 coordinate 101,196, forward strand.
GGCAAGGGATGACGATTTCTCATTGCCCTAAATGTAATTCTGTATTTTTCATTAAAAATGGATTTTCGAGCC
>JBGSZX010000041.1:0-100323 GCA_041750195.1 Bdellovibrionota bacterium
GTCTATTGGATAGGCCGTAGACAAAATTGAGGAATATTTTTGAATTTAATGCCGGATCGCTCTTCTTTAAACGAAAAGAAAATTTAAGAGAATTATCGCAAAAGCAATTTTTGCAATTGAGGCAACGGAATCTCTGCCGAACCAATCCTCTAAAACTTTGAATTGGTTTAGAAAACCCGTATTTCTTGAACTCGATACTTTTACATTTTGGACAGTAGAATCTTTCATGCATCCTAAGGGCCATTGCACGATAGGTGCCATTACTCTACTGACGCTTCTTGCTCAGCAACTCTTCCCTGCGCACAGTTTACTTGATGGACGTTGTGAACATGAGGGCAGTTACAATATGAATGATCCCCACGACATACATGAATATGGCAAAGGGAGTGTGGAAACTGTGCCAATAGCCCATTATGTTTTGAAACTGCTCCATAAAACCTAAGCGCCTGACGCTTAGGGCATACGATTTTAACAATTTTCTAGTAGATGTTGGAAGCTTGTCTTTTAAGGGTTGTGGCAAAAATATTCGCCTAAGATCGCCGGTCAAAGTTTTCATCATAGCTCCGAGGATCGACATCGACATGCTGGCTTCCAGCGACGCTCCGGCACCAACGTATTGAAGGTGAAGAAATTTAATTCTTTCAATATTTTCCTCTGGAATGTGGGGAAACTTAGCTTTCATGTTGGTTACGAGGACCGCATCACATTGTTCTACCCCTCGAAGAAGGTTATCCTTTTTCTGCAAAAGTTGAGTGTAGAAATACCTGCCAACAATGCCGCTAGAAAACGAAATCACCATGCTCCAGAAACTGATAGCTACCAGGCCATTAACTTTAAAGTCGGTATGAAAAAGAATAAAAGTGGGGCCAACCAAGCCACAAAAAATATGAAAGTCTAACCAGCCTGAAAGTGTCCCAACTTTTCTTAAAAAGCTGTATTTTTTTCTAAAGGTGTAGAGGTTGGTTAGGCACATCGTAAGAAATCCAGCCCAGCCAAGGTACCAACTTATGGGTTTTCCAGCCTTTGTGGTCAGATTTAGATCTTTAAAATATGGGACAGTTCTTTTTAGATAGGCAAGGGTGCTGTAGCTTTCTGCATGATTCAAAAAATAATACTCGAACATCATGAAGAGGCATATGATTAGCCACATCCGAACATAAAATTTAAGTGAGAACAATTTATTATGCTCCTTTGCTTAACTTAACTTTGATAAACGGAATAGCCCAAGCCGCAGCTAACACGGCCAATTGAGCGGATACGAATATGACAACGACTGCCGTCCCACCGCTTGAAAAACCATAGGAATGTAGCCCCGCAGCCAATATAAAATTAACTCCGTACCAAGCCATTATTACTAACAAGTAGGCTAAAGGAGAGAGTGCTAACAGTCCAAAATCTTTGAGCCATCCCACATGCCGTGCATGAAGAAGAGCAATAAAGCCAAGATCGGCAATGAGAGCCCAGGTTTCTTTAGGGTCCCATCCCCAAAAGCGTCCCCATGAATAATCGGCCCAGATGCCGCCAAGAATGATTCCTGCCGTGAGCAAAAATACTCCAAGCTGAATAACTCTGTAAGCGTGTCGCGCGAGCTCTTTGTAATTGATGTTAGCCTTTTTAAACAGACTACCAATCAGCGCAAAATTTCCGATCAACATAGAAATTGTAAAAGCCGCATAGGAAATGGTTATGGTCAGCACGTGTATGCTGAGCCAATAATTGCTTCTGAGGACGGCGACAATGGGGTCCATGTCAGGACTTAAGACAAGTGGAATGCTTTCGGTGAGTAGCAGCAAGGCGCCAGCAGACGTGACCAAAAGTCCAAACATTAACAAGTTTTTGTATATGTAATAGAGGATGGCGCTAAAACAAATGACTCCAAATGAAACCCAGAGCATCGTTCCATACATATTTGTAACAGGCGCAAACCCGGTGACGTGAATTCTTATGCTAAAGCCGATGACTTGAAGAATAAACGGCAATGAAAGTGCTATGAGCGGCCATTTGGCCAATTTTTGTGTGCCATCTTTTCTTTGAAAGTAAATAAGAATAATTCCCAAAAGAATATACAAAAGGGCTGCCCAAAAAAACGGCTGGAGTTTTAAATAAAATACCTCGGCACCAATTTTGTTTATCTGATCAGAAAAGGCGGACGAATCTTCTTGGTGAGCAATGGCATCGCGAAGCTCAAGTGCATTGGAATTCACTTGCGATGTGGAAGCCGCACCAAGATTTTGCAAAAACTCTTGAGCTTTTGCAACTACGGGGCTGTCGGTGCGAGTTTCCTCATTGGGGTGAGAGTGAAAATCAATAGCTCTAAAAAACTGTTGACCCGACAATATCTCTCTAAGCAAAGCGGTTTGCTGATAAACTTCTTGAATATTTTTTTCTTGCGGAGTTAAGCTCTTGTCATTGATTTGAGCTTTTTCATAGGCTGCTTTGGCCAGTTCCCAGATTTTTGTTTGCTCAATTTCGCTTAGGGTAAAATGATTCCTAAGTTTCTCTAGGCCAAGCACGACTCTGAGTTCGGGGTCTCTGACATTTATGAGCTCCAAAAGGGGAGATCTATCAAAAATCATTAATGACAAATATGTTTGCTCTGGCTGGAGGCTAAGGGGTTTGTATTTTCCCGAAATAAAAAGCATGCTTTCTCTGGAGAAAGCTTTGAAAGATTTGACTCTGCCTTGGCTCTGTAGGGGGATCTTGCTTATTTCATCCATCGGAATTCTGGAAGCAAGAGCTTTAAAATCACTAGTGGCGGTTTGTACATCGTCTTTATTTTGCGCCAGCAATTTAGGCGGAGTCAGAAACGTGGACCATAAAATTAATAAATAAATTGAAGCGATTTTATTTTTAAACACTTTTTACCTTCTTCCAATTTCTATAGACTCTGCTTTTCATCAACGTATAAAGCGCTATTCCTAAAACCAAAATCAAACTACCTGCGTATTTTATGGGACGGCCAGGGTCGCGATTCACCGAGAAAATTGAAACAGGTGGGCGTCCTGGCTGCAAATCGTAGGCCGCTTGGTAAATAACGTATCCAGATTTTTGCAATGGTTCGTTCATGGATATCAAAATTTCTTGACCATCCCCCGTGTGTACTAAGCTTTCGTAGCTTTTTGGTGTTTCCGTTCCAGGATAATCTACTTTTGTAAATTTATTTAGGTGAATCAATAGTGGCAATTCAACTACGGCCTGTCCGTAGAAAATTTCGAAGATACCTTGAGGGCCTTCGACTCTTGCCGAACTTCCCTCGACGAGCCAAAAAGGCTGGCCAAGTTCTGATCGCAACGGGTTTATCAAAATCGCACTTGGGGGGACGGGACTCCGTGGAAGCAATTCGGCAGAAACAACATCTGAGTTGTTTGAATCACGGTTTGAATTATTACCATGCATAGATTCCATGGAATTGTCAGAAGAATTATTGGCTGAGTGGTCTAGCGTAGTAGAGGGACTTCCTCCTCCACTATTTCGAGACATCAAAGTGATTTCCATTCCCATCCATGGCGTCACAACAGCCTTAGAGGGAGAAAGTTTTTCTGATAACAATTTTTCATTGTCTTTGTAGAGCACAAGTTCCACGGATTCGTTTGAATCTTGCGGAACATGAAATTCCATCACATTTCCGCTTCGATCGGTATTGATGGTTGGTGCCGCAATCGTTTTGTCGGCAGCTGAATCGACAGCGGTATTGCTAGAGCTTCCGCCCGAAACTTGATACTCAAACTTTAAACCCATGCTTCCGTTGGTGCTCAAGGAGAAATCTGGAAATTTTGCGTAAGCGACATCTCGAATGGATTTCGAAGCTTTTTCAATTTTTAATTCTAGGGCAGGATTGGCTCCGGGTTCACCGCCTTCTTGAAGTTTGTTTTGTACCACCACGCCCTGTTCAAAAATTCCTGAAACCGAAACTTTTACTCCATTTTCAAGGACGATCGACCGCTCTTTTGTAATATCTAAAGTAGCTAAGATTTTTCCTGCGGAAGTTTTGATAACTAATTTAGGGTCAAATGTGCCAGACGGGGCTTGGTGCGGAGACTTGCTCTGTTTGCTTGGTGCAGCGCTTTTTCCGGCGACAATGTAGCGGATCGAGACGGGACCCATAGACATTTCTGGTTTGGAAGGCCCCACACCTTCGGTGACATCAAAAAATTGGCTCTTAAGGCGAAACTGAATGCCTGAAGAGTCTTCCGCGCCAGCAGACTGAGAATTTTGCCAACCGCTGTTTGATGGCATGCCTGGTTTAACAAACGGGCGATATTCTACAACTCTATAGCCACTTCCTTCGAGTGCAGATTCAAGTCCTAAGTCGTCAGCCGTTTTCTCGCTGAGCTTTCTTGTGAGAGGAGTCGAACGAATAATTTCTCCCGATTCATTCCGAACTTCCACAACATAGTTTTGTAGGATAACATTGCTGGATTGTGAACCTTCTTCAACTCTGAGCTGACCATCCAGACCAAATTCAGAGGTGACCAAAGCACCTCCCAAAAGTGTGAGCATTCCAATGTGTGTTGTCACAAAACCAATTTGGTGAAGCTTCCACGGATAACGCGACATCATCGCGCAAAAAATATTGATTCCTAAAAGGCCAAGAAGCGCATAGAACCAAAGAGTTCTATAGACCATGAGCCCCGCAATATCAGCGTTGTAGTTGCTCTCGACTATGGTGCCCCACGCTACGACGGCTCCTATGACGAGCATGATTGGCACCGCCAAGCGCACCGAAGATATAAATTTGAAAAATTTGTTCTTGTTGAGTTTTTTTATTAAAATTTCCAGCATCATTATGCCCGACCTTTACAATTATGCCGGCGCTGCTAGTATCGTAGGTCTCGGGGAGAGATTCAAGCTTAGTGGCAACTTTTTTGATGAATTTTGGGGGAACGCGGAAGACCTTTTTATGCACTCCTTTATTCCTTGCGACGGTAGTGACGCTTTGTGGCTCATATTCTTGTTTTGCCGCGACTGCTCCCAAAAAAAACTTTCATGGTCGCGCGGAGCTTGGAAGCTACATCGCGCATGAAAGCTTTCCGGCGACGGCCTCAGATACGACGTCTAACGATTTTGCGACAATTTCGGCTCGTTTCTATCTGAAACATTATGATTTGGGGGTGGACGGTCTAACCGTTGTTACTGACGTTCGAAATAAGTATGATTTTTTTGATGAGCTCAATGAAGAATCGCTAAAGCTTGATGGAAAAAATGTTTTGCAGTTTAGAGAAATGTCCGCAAGCTTTGAACGCCAGAACATGAAACCATTTTATAAAGCGGGCCGCTTTCCCATTCAAGAAGCAGGCGGCGCGAGGGCTGATGGGGCAGAGGTTGGCATAAAATTGGCTGACAAATGGAGAGTTGCAGGTTTTGGCGGATTAAATCCACGTAGTTTCGACAAACAAGATCTTGGCTTTAATTCAAACCAAAGCACCTATGGAGCATGGGCAAGCTATGAACCGAATCTAAGTAATTGGCGTAAATATTTTAGGGGCTCAACGGCGTTTGTCACCGAAAAATATGATTCGGATACCGATCGACAGTATTGGTATTCTCAAATTGTATATCAGTGGAATGCGCCAAATCAATTGGTGGCACAGACCTACCTTGATTTTGTTCCTAAAACTAAAATTCAAAATACCTATTTAAGCTATATTCAAAAGTGGAATGATAGTGCGGATACCAATTTAAGTTTTTCTAGAATTGATGTGATCGAATATGCTCGGATACAGGGTGTGCGAGAAAATTTAACACCGAGTCCATACACTGAAGGCGCATTACGATTTAAATATGATTTAGGAAATACTTATTCAGTAATTTCAAAACTTAGCATTGGAAAGCGCTCTATTGACAACAAGAGTAAAGATGAATTTTCATTTGGGACAGCCGCCACAAGATTTCTAACAAGATATTTGTCGGGGAAATTTTTGCTTGGTTGGAGAAAAAACTTTACCTCGAATGACTTCTTTACAAGAGGGGAACTCGGTTTTTATTCTAAAAGATGGGAAGTTTCGTTAAACTTGGGATACGGCGCAGAGAAATTTATTGACGAAGACGCCTTGACTCTTCATCCTATAGAAGTCGGTTCCGATATTGCCTATTTTTTTTCCAGAAAACTATATTCCGTTTTCTCGGCGCAATTGATACATGACGAACGGGTAAATATTCTTGGTGGTTTTTTTAGATTGGGCTACCGTTTTGGCACGAGAAGCGTAGCGCCACTTCGAGATGGTGCACCGCCACTGGAGTCAATGCTATGATACTCCGCTGGACTCGAATTTTAATCTTTTTGTCTTTTGTGCTTAGCTTGGGAGTGGGTTTTGCCCAGGACAAGGGCAAGACAGATGATGCCACGAAAGCTGCCGATAGCGAAAGACCCAAAGGTGAGGGGCTTTTTAATAAGCTCCTAGCGCCGGGCCCCTTAATTTCTGGACACGAAAAATTGGAGGGGTCTGGTTGCCTAGAGTGCCATTCACCACGAGCCGGTATTCCAAATGAGAATTGTCTAAACTGTCACAAGGAAATCAAACAATTTGTTGACAATAAAACCGGTTTTCACGGAAAGCACTTGCAAACATGCATGGAGTGCCACGCCGATCACCAGGGGCGGAATTTTGATACCACATCAATTGATGAAGAAGTTTTTGAGCACAAAGAAACTGGATTTATCTTAGAGGGCAAACACGCAAAAATTAAATGTATTGAATGTCATACTCAAAAAAGATCGGAGGCAAAGAAATTAACAAGAACAAACGATACGCATTACTTAGGTGCCAGCAAAAGCTGTGTTTCTTGTCATAGAAAAGATGATGTACATAAATTCAGAGGAAAATGGGCAAAAGAAGATTGTTCCAAATGTCATGGTTTAAAGACTTGGAAAACAGACATAAAGTTCAATCACAGAAAAGCAACTGGTTACAATCTTGAGGGTAAGCACGCAGAAGCAAAATGCGCAAAATGCCATGTTCCTAACATTAAGAAGCCAAGCATTTATAAATGGTCGAAGCTAAAAGCTATGAAATGTATGACATGTCACCAGGACATTCATGGAAACAATCTTTCAACTAGATTTAAAGGCGGGGATTGTGCGAAATGCCACGAGCAAAAGACGTGGAAAATTACGAATTTTAAACACGCCGTCACCGGATATCCGTTAAGAGGCAAACACGATCAGATCAAATGTATAGAATGTCATAAACAAGCAAAAAATGTTCTTGATGATAAAACTACCGAAAAATTTCATTGGAAGGGATTACGGTCTGATTGTCTTTCCTGTCACAAAGATTTTCACCATTTTGCAAATCAGAAAAGTAAAAAGTTTGGTTCGCTTAGTAAGTGTTTGACTTGTCATTATGAAACAAAATGGGATGAAATTCGTCGTTTCGATCACAATCGCGACACCAAATTTGAGATCAGCGGGAAACATATCAATCTGGATTGCGTAAAATGTCACAAGTATCAGGATAAGTCTAAAAAAGTGCAGATTTATCATTTCCCGACTTTGCAGAGTAAGAACTGTGAAATGTGTCACAAGAGCCCGCATAAAAACTCAAATGTTGCAGCCTTTAAAACTCGAAAATGTTCTGAATGCCATTTCGCGGAAGGTTGGCATGTTTTTAAAAAACAAAATTCTTCCTTCGACCATAACAAATCAACACGATTTAAATTAACAGGAAAACACTTGGCAGTTTCGTGTAATGGCTGTCACGTTAAGGGTAAAAAGCAAATATTTAAATTTGAAGGTGTAGAGAAACAGTTTTGCTCTACTTGCCACAACAATGTGCATAGAAAACAATTTGATTCTAAATTTAACGACCAAAGTTGTGCCGAGTGCCATACGACAGGTAGTTTTGTGCGGCTGAAGCGTTTTAATCACAAATCAACTAATTTTTCTTTAACTGGACGTCACGCTAAAACAAAGTGCTCACAATGCCATACGCCAACTGAAGATTTCTTCCCTGGGAAAAACGGCAAAGCCATGTCTAGATTTTTATTTCCAGAAAATGCCGACAAGAAGTACTGTGCAAGTTGTCATAAAAACGTTCACGAAGATCAGTTTGATTCAAAGTTTGCTTCTGCCGCGTGTATTGATTGCCACACGACCAAAAACTTTAAGAGAAGAAAGAAGTTTGACCATAATACGACTGTCATGCCTCTCCTTGGAAAACATTTAAAGATAAACTGTAATAAGTGCCACGTTTTAACTAACGATAGATTTCCACCGCCCATTAACCGTAAAATGAGGAAATTTGATTTTCCAGGTATCGATGCAAGGGATTGTGTCAATTGTCACAGGGACGTTCACCGCGGGAATTTTGGAACGGGTTGTACGGACTGTCATGTTGAGGCTGGGTGGAAAGTCATTCGTAATTTTCATAAAAACTTCGCAATGTCGGGAGTGCATCTAAGTTTGGAATGCAATGAATGTCATAATCGCGGACGAAAACTTGGTGGCATGAGTCAGCAGTGTTTTGTCTGCCATCGGCAAGATGATGTTCATAACGGATCTCTGCCTCAATGCGGAGAATGTCATAAAGAGCAGTTTTGGGAAAATGCGGATTTCAAACACTCACGAACCAGTTTTCCTTTACGGGGAGTGCATAGAACAATGGATTGCTTCGAGTGCCATCGGGGTGGTGTCTACAGAGGCTTGCCAAACGAGTGTATCAATTGTCACCAATCTGATGCGCTAAGTGTGGCAAATCCTCCTCATATCATGCCGGTCTATCAGGATTGTGCAAAATGCCACAATCAGTTCAGTTTTTAAGTTGGGCAAGGGCCTATGGTCACGGATAAACAATCGTTCCCGTTTTCTCTCTAGCTTCTTCAATTGTGCTCTCTGTATCTAGCAACGACGAAAGATACCTATTTTCAAATTCAAATTGATTGCTCAATAACAGATTAATATTTTCTGGCTTCGTTATTCGAGAAAAGATCATTTCCTCTATGTCGCTTCTGGGGACACACTTCTCACCCATGCCACTTTCTCGACCATCGTCGAAGCCGTGTGAACTCCAGAAACAAACATTTTCAACGGCCGAACCAATAGCGCCTTCCGGAAGCACCTTGGTAAATACAACCGAGTGACCTCTTTCATTGCGCCCGACACCTTGGCCCCAAATCCAAAATATTTTGAGAAAGTCACCGGCTTTAGCGTGACGAAATGTGTCGTCAGAAAAATTTTCTCCTAGGTTAAGATCGTGAACCAGGCCAGCCGTCCCGGGCCCGTTGGCATTCCATCTTCCCCAGGCTCCAAATCCATCAGCTAAAAAATTTCCATTATGCAAAACATCTAGTTGTTCGATCGCGTTAGGGTTAAAGCTTCCGGGGTTGGTCAGTTGAAAATTTTCTAGAGTTTTTAGAAAAGCTGGATAGGTGGCGCTGGAACAAAAACTAGGGCCATAGAATTGATGGTTGATTTGTAGTGTTCCATTCAAAATTTGGATTCTTTGTGTGAGGGCGGCGAAGGCATCTGGTCTAGTTGAGTAGTGGCCCCCTTGAGGCATTTGTGAAATCACACTCAGAAGCTCTTGATTAAAGTTAAAATCTCCAGCCATAATTTTTTCAGTTGCACAGACAAAAAATAAAACCCAAATGATAAAAAAATTTTTATGCATCAAGTCTAATTATGACATCAGTTGAAGGCTTAACAAATCCTTCAAGAGTCATAACTTTGTCAACACAATGGCTGGGGCTTCGCTGATCCATAGTGTTTTTTTAAGATGCATCATACCGACAACAACCAATAAGGCAGCAGATATCCATATTCCTTGATCAAAGTTGAGAGTCTTGGTGGCAATGGCCCATAGACAAAAACTTTGAACCAAAAAATCAGTCCCCCGGCCTACAATTTGTTCCAGAGCAACGACTTCAGGGAATTGTGATTTCGTGCAAAGGCGACTTCTAATGGCCTGAGTTGCAGTTGCATTGAGTCCGTTACAAATTCCGCTAATGACCAAAACCAACATTGCGATGGCGTAACTTGGTAGTGACAAAAAGGCAACCCTGGTGAATGCCAGTAAAATCAAGGAAACGGCCGCTAAAGGACCATTGGGCATTCTTCCAAGCCAAGTTCTTTTTTGGGTTTTGGAATCTTTTAAAAGGTAACTCGCCATCAGTGAGCCCATTCCTATAGCAGCATACACCCAGGCCGACTGTACAAGCTTTAAGCCATAGTGATCCATTACCACACCGAAGAGCATGTAGTTAAAAATTCCAACGGGAAGCCAATACGCGACTGATCTCAATAAAAAAATAGCTAAAAGTCCCGGCGTTTTGTGCAGATAGGTAAAGGGTCGCAATAAGTTCTTTCGTTCAACGATTTCTTCTTTTTGTTTGAGCGTCATTCCCATTAACGCTGCAAGCAAAAATGTGAGCGCATCAAGATAAAGCGGAACTTGAATAGGTAAGTATGAGATAAGGACCAAACTTATCACGGGTCCCAGGAATTGTGCTTTATAGAAACCGTGCAGGAGTTCTGCTTGGAAACTTCTGTGTGTTGTTTCTCCGCGAAGATTTTTTGAATAAGTTTCGCGGGCATTTTCAAAAACTCTTTTCAGAAGAGCTTGGAATCCCAAGAGTCCTAGAAGCCAATATGAATCATGTGCTGCCCAGTCCAAGGCAAAGTATGCAATGAAGGCCATTATAAAGGTGCAAAGCAACTGCGTACCTACAATGAGTTGTCTTAAGTTGAATCGATTTGTGAGGCTCGGAAAAAGCAAAGATGAAGCAATATAGGCTAAACTTTTTACTGTAACGGCGAGAGCTGCAAGTTCAACTCTTCCTGTGATGTTGTAGAGAAGTTGCATCAGAGCAAACATCGACAAGAAATCACCAAGTGATGTTATAAAACTTAGATCAGAGAGGAGGCGGTTCTCTTTTTGATTTTCTTCTTCACCCATAAAAATGCGGATTAATTTTTAATCATTCCTCTCTCTATCAATGCTCAAACAATGCTCAAATCTTTTTATAGTTCTCGAGGCTCCAGCCATTTGGTGAAGCCAACAAAAATGAGTGGAACAACACTGTCATCAGTTTTTGAAGAGGCATTGGACTGAACCCATCTTTTGAAGGCATTCATTTGTTCAACAATTGTTTTGGCGACTTCGGGAGTGACCAGCTGCATGCCATAACCTAACTCTTGATTGTCGGCACCTTCGCGCGAAGCATAAAGATTAACTTGAGTTTGAATGTATTTGTAGGCTCTCGAGACAGGACCCGGTCCTGAGTTTTCGTAATTAGGAAGTCTATAGAGGGTATTGCTTGGATAAAGCTTTCCATTTTCGCGACGGAGTAAATCCATTCCCTCTAGGTCATCAACTTTTTTGCTAGGTATTTGAGCGTCTGACTCTTCCCACACTTCGTAGAGCGTTAGTTTTTTGTGCAGTCTCATGGCATCTGGATTTTCGATTAGGTAATTAAGTTGCTCTTCCGTATAAATTCTTCGAGGTCGCTCTTGATTGCCGGCTTCCCAGACGCCAGCCTCTTCAGAGTCGATGCCTGGAGACAGACTTGTTTCTAAGAAGTCGTTTAAAATTTTTGCGCCCTTCATTCCTAGGAGGACACTTCTGAAATAGGATCTGAACAAAGTGTGTCTTTGGCTGGAAGGTGTTTTTTGAAAGAGTCCGACCAATACTTTTTCTGAAGGAGGGTATTTGCCAGATTCGATTTGCTGAAACTGCCGTAGTTCAATCCCGAGTTGCGCCTTGCCGCCCAGTTCTTCGTAATGCTCTTTGCTGGATCTAAGTTTAAGCCTGCTTCTTCTTTCCTTTAAAAAGGTGCTGAAATTCATAACGGATCTATAGCCCGCGAAAATTTATTGCACAATAAAAATTTGCCAACGCTGGGTGAGAAGAGCTACTTATTGCTTATGCAAAGCCAATTTTCTCCTCTAGCAGAGCGAATGAGACCTCGAAGTCTGGATGAGTATTTCGGTCAAGCTCAAATATTGGGAGAAGGGACGCTCCTCCGCAGTCTTTTAAATGACTTAGCTGAGTCAAAACTAACCGCGCTCCCTTCAATGATTTTATGGGGACCTCCAGGAACCGGTAAGACCACTTTGGCGCGTTTGATATCCAACAATATTCAGGCTTCCTTTAAAACGTTGTCTGCGACAAGTTCGGGGGTCAAAGAGCTTAGGCAGGTGATTGAAGAAGCTCGATTCCGCCGCGATTTAGAGGCGAAGTCGACCGTTTTGTTTATAGATGAGATTCATCGATTTAATAAAGGACAACAAGATGCTTTGTTGCCTGTGCTCGAAGATGGTTTGGTGACCCTCATTGGCGCGACTACCGAGAATCCAAGTTTTGAATTGAATAAGGCATTGCTGAGCCGATGTCGCGTTTTCGTTTTGGAGCGACTCGATAACATTGCTTTGCAAAAAATATTGGAAAAAGCGTTGGGCGATATGTCCAGAGGTGTCGGAGCCTTGGATCTTGAAATCACTGATGAAGCCAAAGAAGTTTTTGTAAATTTTTCGGATGGCGATGCACGAACTTTGCTCAATGCTATTGAATGGCTTGCTTTGCGGGGACTCAAACAGATCGATAAAAAGTTAGCCTTAGAAGCGCTAGAAAAAAGTCCCTTTGGTTACGATCGTGCGGGGGAAGATCATTTCAATTTGATTTCGGCATTGCATAAGTCTATTCGCCATTCCGATCCTGATGCTTCTCTCTATTACTTAGCTCGAATGCTAGAGGGCGGGGATGACCCTTTTTATATTTTACGAAGATTGTTAAGGGCGGCTAGCGAAGACATTGGTCTTGCTGACCCGCAAGCTTTGGTGCAGGTTTCTGCCGCAAAAAATATGCTTGAACTTGTGGGGATGCCAGAGGGCGATGTAGCCTTGGCCCAGGCGACTCTCTACTTGGCCTTGGCTCCAAAATCTAATGCTGTTTATGCCGCGATGGGGGCTGCAAAATCGGAAGTGAGAAATAGTGGGTCGCTACCTGTGCCAATGCACCTAAGAAATGCCTCAAATGATTTTATGAAAAAGATTGGATACGGCCACGGATATGAATACGATCCCGAAGCGCCCAAGGGGGTCGCTACCTGGGAGGCGTTACCGGAAAAACTGAAACATTGTACTTTTTACAAACCCAAAGACATGGGCTTTGAGCGCGACCTTAAAAAGCGAATCGATTACTTCAAAAAAATCCGCTCCGGCGAAGCCTAATTCGACTTGCCAACCTACTGTTAATTTTTACTGTGCGCGTTTAAGAGTTGCTGGGAATTGGACGAGCTCTAATTGGTTGAATATTTTCATGCACTTAGGTTAAATACTTTGTCCCATTTGCTCGTTTGGCACCCCAAATACAGAATGTCTTTAACTCTTCAAAAAAATCAATTTGTTGCTCGAACAGCAGCAACTCTTAAACGCGCACAGTAAAATAATCGCGTAAAAATTCGCGTGCAAGGTGATTTAGGGGCGGTCGAGGACTTCGATGACGTCGGGATCGTTGTCGTCTTTGCGAAGGCGGTAAGGGCCAATCGTTTTATTGTCAATTACGGGGCTCACACGTGGATCGAAATCCTCAGCCATCCGACCAGATGCTCGATGCGAGCGATTTGAAAATGCAGAATACAAAACAAAGACACTGGCTGCTAAAAGAAAAATCGGCAGCCCTAAAACTATTAGCAGACCCACCATCCCCAAAATGAGAATAGCGGAGGGGCCACGAAAAGTACGGATTCTTGCCATAGTTGTGAACTCTAACGCCGGCTGAAACTCAGTCAAACCTGATTTACGCCACGTCCACAGAGTTCTGAAACGAGCCAGTCACGAAGGGCCTGGACGGATGGACTAAGTGTTCGACCTTGCAGTGATGCAATGTAAATGGAGTTTTTCAGAGGTTCCGAGGAGCGACCTTTGAAGACGTGAAGGTCGGCATCGGTCTTAATGAGTTTGGTGACATGGGCAGGAATGATTCCAGCTCCCATCCCCGTCGCAATGAGAGAAGCGATCCCTCCCGTGCTTGGAACAAAGGCACGGTAGTTGAGTCGAAGTTTGTCGGTTCCAAGATGATGCGCAAACCATTTTAGCACAAGAGGATTGTCGGCTTCGTAATCTATGAAGCTCAACTTTTCATAGTAGTTTTTTTCGTGTTGAATTTTTCCGAAGGGCTTGAGGAGATCTTTCTGAACAACGAGATCAAGTGTTTCGGAATAAACTTCTGAGTAATCAAGAAGGGCGCTCGTGTAGAAGGCGTCAATAAATCCAATGTCGATCTCGCCTTTTTGTAATTCTCTGACAATGTTTTGTGAATATTCAAAGCGTAAATCAAACTTCAGAGAAGGGTGGGTTTTAGAAAATTTTCCTAACAATGGTGCAATGATATTAGCCCCAAACTGTTGAGGCATTCCAATATGAATCGTGCCTATCAAAGATTGTGTGGCGCCTTTGATTTCCTGAATGGTGTGTTCCAAATTATTGAAACTTTTTTTGCACGTTTCGAAAAGATTGCGCCCAGCCGGAGTGGGATATAATTTCTTATTGAGCCTATCAAAAAGTTGGACTCCCAACGATCTCTCCAGAGAAGCGATGTGTTGGCTCACCCCAGACTGGGTGAGATGCAGGGATTGGGCCGCCAAGGTCATGCTGGATTTTTGATAAACCCTTGAAAATACACGTAATTCGTTGAGGTTCAGAAATTCACTAAACATTTGGGAGAATTTATCCATTATTTTAACTAATGGTCAAACCTAAAAATAAATAATTTTCATTAATGTGAATGTGGGCCTATAAACCATTTCAACAACAAATTTAGATTTTATTTTATCGGAGGTCTTATATGAAAAATTCTTTAAATCGCTTTATCGTCACGGCGGCATTGATCCTTAGTTTCACTTCATCTTCTAAAGCGTTTGCTGTATGGGCGCCAAATTGGGAGAGACCCCTTCTTCAATCCAATATGGATGTCATTGAAAGCAATGGAGCTTTTGAGCAGGCCCATGATGTGACGCTTGTCATGAACAAACGCGATAATTCTAAAGAGGCAGCAACAAGCTTGACCTTGGAGTTTACGGTTGAGCACAAAGATGGCTCTCTTGAAGATTTTAGTTATGTGATGCCAATTCAAGACATCAAATACACACGCTGTGGAACAACTTACTTTAATGCCACTTTAAAATTGTATGACCCTGACATGGCAACAGGATATTTCCCAGAGGTATCAGTTGTATTAGAGCGAAAAGGCCCTATCATGCTTCGTGGTTGTGGTCAGATTGGTGCTTTCCCCGGCAGTCCTCGAGGGCTTGGCCGTGCTCTGCTCGCAGATGAGAGCCGCCTGTCTCAAAAAAATCTTTGGCTCGCAAAAGTTGAATTCAAAGAATCAGGATCGGTCCAAAGTCTGTCTGTCATGAAGTTAAAAGGTGCACCTTCAGACGTGTTTACTATTCAAGGTCTAGAGTCTCGCTAACCCCTCCCAGCGAGCAACAGCATCCCTCCCCAAGGTATGCGGGTCCCGGTTCTTTGTTGAATCGGGGCCCTATTTTTTTGGACATCTATCCTTCGTTTTGGTCGTGGTATTCTTTGTATTTGTCGTCTTCGTCTTTTCCTCCAAGAAGTTCTTCGAGTTTGAAAAACGCTGTAAACGGCATGAATAGCCAAAGAAAAACCCACATTCTAATTTTCTTTTTCTTAGCCCCCTCCGCGGGGGCTGTGTCTTTTTTATCACTCATAGACGATGGGTAAGGTGAGGCTAAACGGTTTTTGATTTGGAGGCATGATATCGATTAATTTTGAATGAAGTTTTTCTTCTAAAGCTTCCTTCCAAGAATCGCTTAAATAAAGTTGTGAGTTTAAGTCTACCAAATGGTGCCTCCCATATTTTACGTTTAGCTTAGATTCTGAATTACTTTCATCAATCGTAACTTTGAGTGCTGCACAGCCCGACAGGGCATGTCCTTCAAAAAAACTTTCGGATTCTTGCAGACAAAGATCAATGATGTCCTGCAGAGCTTCTGATTCTACTTCGCCTTCTAAAAATGGTTGAGGGTCGGTAAACCAACCATGCACAACAATTCGGGCATCCATAATATTTTCGGGCCCGTGCACCCGGTTGACCTTGTGGGGTCTTCTTGGGTCGAAAACACAAAGGTCATTAAATACTAATGGAAGATTGTGGAGTATTTGTTCTTGCTCCTTAGCCTGACTGGCTAACTCAGAAGCTTCGATCTGGTCGGTGAATGTTTTGAATATTTGAGTTTGACCTCCCGAAAAATTTTTAAAAAAATCACTGGGAGTGAGTGAAAACACAAAGGCCCATGGACCATGATTAGGGTCGGTGTGAAATTCCTGATAGCAACCTTCAACATAGGCGCTGACCCATGGGTGGGAAAGGGCCATAAGGCCAAGCTCTTTCTGGGCAAAGGTTCCCAGCGCTTGAAGCAAATCTGAACAGAGATCTTCCGGGAAGAGAGCTTCCAGCGGAGTTCTTAAAAGGCAATATTGATTGCGAACATTCCAATAATCCCAAACAAAGCGTTCAGTATTTGCGGCAAATGGATCGCCAAAGCGAGTAGTTAGGCATTTTTTCAGTTCATCCGCGCGATTGAAAAAGTTGGGAGTTTTTAAAAGACCTCGGTCAATTGTTTGCACGGCATAGTTGAAATCTTCGATGGATGACATGTTGGCAGAGTTCATTCCTTTTTGCTGAACATTACAAGATATATGTGGGATTCAATCGACGAAGCCTGAGATCCACTGCTTTATTGTTGGCGGCGCGCCGCGCAATTCTGCTCTTTTGCGGCTTATGGGCTTGGTACTCTTGGGTTTTCTAGCAAAATAGAAGTTGATGATCAAAAAAAAGAAGCTCGAGCTATTTGGGATCATCATGATGGTCTTGCTGGTTCTGGGCTTATTGTACTACGGACTGGGATCGAGTGAGGACAATTTTCAAATCCGAGACCCAAAAGACACGGCCGAGATCAAAGCTCCACCCTTAGATACTTCCTCGCAGATGGATGATGACACAATAGCTGAAGAAAAAGCGACTGCCGAAAGTAAAGCCGGAGCTTCTGCATCCACTTCTTCGGAGACAGAAAATATGGGCGAGCCTGGAAGTCAAGAGCAGGTCGAAGAGGAAGGGCTTTTTCCATTTGAAGACGCTAGAGAAGGTTTCTCAAAAACTGTTGAAGCCTCAATAGAGGATCTTTTTGAGACTGAATTGCGCAGAGTTAACTGCGGAACGCTGATGGATTTAAGGGCAGAGGTCATAATGACCTATAAAGAGAACAAACGGCTTCAAGAATTTCTTAGAAAATGGGCTCAAGAAATCAAACGTCACGGATGCAAATAACTTTCATTGAGTTAAGCCTTTAAATCAACATTTGATTGTTAAGAATCGGTTAAGTTTTACTATTTTGGGGACCAAAGCTCTCTTGGAAGCATAAAGATTTCATAAACGATTGATCTATCCTTTGAGACTTCAATAGAAAAGCCGATCAGCTATATGTGAAACTAAATGCTGTGCTGCTTTTTTTGTCGTTAGGAGCGATCGCTTCAGCGCAGACCTTCGCCTTTGAAATGAGTACCCGAAATCCCGCAGAATATATTGAATCATTAAAGTCTTTCACCATTCCAGAGGTTCCTAAGACAAACCCTCAGGCCTGGGTGCGAGAGTTGGGCGCTAAGACCACATTATTTGACTACTACGAAACAATGCTTCCTGTTCTTGATAGCACTAACCAGCTTTGGAAAACGAGATGGGTTGAGCGAGCCACGGGAATTGATTCGTTGAGGGAAAGAATCTTCTTTGAACCTCAGTCACTTCAAGTATTGAGATACGAAATCGAAAAACTACAACTTGGTGAACAAGGTTGGTTTGATGTCGACTTGATAAGTAGAAAAGCAAAATTTGAATTTTTTAAAAATAATGAATGGAAAAAGTCCGAAGAATCTTATGATAACGATCTCATTGTTGGAGCGCTAATCCCAAAATATATTTCAAAAAAGAGTGCAGAATTGCTTTCTGGTAAAGACGTTGACCTTTCGCTAGCGGTTCCGTTTATGAGAAAAATATATGGCTTTACCTTAAAAAAGGTAAAAAATGTAGAATTTCAAGGGGCGAAAATACACAAGATAAAACTTAGTGCTTCTAGCTTTTTCATGAGGACAGTTGTTGATCCACTCTACTTTTTTTATAGCTCGGATGAAGACAAGGTCAAAAAAATTGAGGGCAAAGTTTTCCTTAAAAAGCGAGTGGGCGAAAAAGGCGACAAATGGGAATCCTTTAATGCTGAGACGTTGTTTCTTGATCCCACGCTTCTTCAATGATTTTTCTTTAACCAATGGTCGAATCTTATGAGGTGAGTCAGCTTGGTATTTAACAGCTCTTCCGAGCTTTGTATATTAACCAAAAATGAAGCTTCTGATTCTTTTTCGGTAATCCGGCCATAAACTTCATATAGAATCTGCGCCGTTTGTTTCTCGTCGTTCGATTTCTTTAAGAGAGTAGAAATTTGAGAAGTTTCGGACTCACTAAAACCCCATTCTTCTAAATGGGCAACGACGGCTTCGGGCAGAATCTTTTCCACTGGAAGCTGCGCTATGCCAAGATCCATAATCGCCTTTAGTTCTCCGTAAGATTGTACGCTCGACTCAAAAAATATAGATCCATTTTTTTTCAACACAAGCTCAACGCCGTTCCCAGCCAATTTTAGAGCCATCGATAGGAAGGGAATTGGTATAAAACTAAAGCCTAGGTCTATCGTTGCATCTAGCACCTTTTTTAGGCGCGATTTTAGTGCGGGATTAAGACTTTCGTTAAAATTTACGACCGCTATGGAGGAAACTGTTTGATTGTTCGAAAAAATGCCTAAAGGAATGAGTTTATTTTTTTGTTGAGATAGATGCAAGAGGTCCCTTGGAAGGCCGGCAAAAGTTTGCGAGCCAACGTCAAAGTCTTCATAGTGCTTAAGTGCGTTTGAATTTGAAGGGTCATAGGCAAGCAGCGAGTGATTAGCAGATATTGGATAAACCCAAAGACCTGCTTCATTTGCGACCTTGGCGAGTTTTTTTAGGTTCTCTGCGCTCCTATCTTTTTGAAGCGATTTTAATTTTTCGGAATAGTCCTTTCGCATTTCTTCCTCAACAAAAAGTCCACCGTACTGACTTTCTGGATGAAAGCGTACATTCAGAGATTGGGTCATTCTATTTATCGCATCTGATCTAAAATACTTTTCTGCATCGTTAGAGTTTTTGGAGTTCGCCGATAAATTCTCAAGCATGGTAGTTAGATAAGCGGCTTGCTGCTTACGGATGAGTTCTGTGTTTCTGATCAAATGTTTGATCATGTAGGCCACGGTACCCAGTGGCAGAAAAGAGGCTACTCCTAAAGTGGCATCTCCGGCCAAGCGGCCGACAAGTCCTTGTCGTGGGCTTTGAATATTAAGTAAAACAGGTGGTAGAGATGAATAGCTTTTCGGACTTTTGGCTCTCATTCGGTTTCGGTGGCTTCGACGGGTGCTCGGGACTCCTCCAAAAGAGCGATCTAAATTCCAATTTCCTAATTCAAAGGAATATATTTGCGTGGGTAATTTATTTTGAAATCGGATTAAAAATTTTGGATCAATGTTTCGTGCGTCATCTGATGCCCAGTGAAACGCACTTAAATCTATTCTTTGTTCCTTTTTTAAAATTCTGTCGCTGGTATCGAGTGCTAGTAAAAAAAAAGTTTCATTTGCTAAATATGGGATCTTGATGAGGGCGATTTTTTCGCTGAAGTCTTCGGAGCTGGCCGTGCTACGTAAGGGAGTCGCCACGTTGCTGCAGGCGGTTAGGGCACCTATAATAACGGCGGAGAATAGGCAGAGCCAATTTTTAGAGTTGTTTTTTAGAATAGAAATTCGATCGGACACAGCCTTATATTCTAAGGGCGCCTGCACTTTTTTAAGAGAAAAAATGTCGATTATAATTTGACGATCTAAGAATCACCTTCGACAAATCTCTACATGTGCTCTGACTCGGTGCGGGCTCACGATTTTGGGTGGTTAGCGCTGTCCCCGACATTTTGATCCTGAGTATCAAACACGTGGTAATGTTGCTTTTGTATTTTGAGGCCGAGTGTTTCGTCCATTGAGTATTTCGTATAAGGATCAACCTTGAGTACGCATGGTGATTCGCCAACATGTCCGTAGAGCAATGTATGGTCTCCTAAATTTTCGATGGCATAAGTCTTAAACTCAAGTTCCGCTCCAGCGAGTCCTTTTTGCACATCGATATGTTCGGGACGAATTCCAATGCAAGCAGTGTCACCAGACTTAAGGGTGTTTGGCTTAATTTTAAACTTTACATTAGAGAGGACGCCGGGGCCTTTCAGTGTGCAAAAGTCATTTTCAGTTTCATCTGCTGTGAAATTGATAAAGTTCATGGAGGGAGAGCCCAGAAATCCGGCAACAAATTTGTTGACCGGATTGTTGTAGATTTCAAGAGGATGACCCATTTGCTCAACGCGACCTTTTCGAAGAACAACAATGTTATCCGCGAGTGTCATGGCCTCAACTTGATCATGAGTTACATAGACCATAGTTGCATTTAGGTTTTCTCGAATTTTTGCAATTTCTATTCTCATGTCCACTCGAAGTGCGGCATCTAGATTCGAAAGTGGTTCGTCGAGCAAAAACACTTCAGGATTTCTAACCAAAGCGCGGCCAATGGCGACGCGCTGTCTTTGTCCTCCAGAAAGTTGTCTGGGTTTGCGGTCGAGGTATTCGGTAAGCTGCAAAGTTGCGGCAACTTTTTTGATCTTTGCATCGATTTCATCTTTGCCGGTTTTGGAAATCTTTAAGGCAAATGCCATATTTTCATAAACACTCATGTGTGGATAGAGGGCGTAACTTTGAAATACCATGGCAATTCCACGTTGAGACGGAGAAGAGTGTGTGACATCTTTTCCATCTATCAATATTTTTCCATCGCTCACTTCTTCAAGTCCTGCAATGAGCTTAAGCAGCGTGGATTTTCCACAGCCCGATGGGCCTACAAAAACAGTTAGCTCGTTTCTGGGAAGTTTTAAATCAATGCCCGGAATCACGACTGTGTCTTTGTTGTAAATTTTTGATACTTGTTGAAACTCTACTTCTGCAGCCATTTGGCGCTACTCCTTCACGGCTCCGGCTGTTAGGCCAGAAACTATATTCTTTTGAAAAATAAGAACCAATATGACGAGGGGAACTGTGACAATGACCGAGGCCGCCATGATGCGACCCCATGGATTTTCGAAGGAACTTGCTCCGCTAATGAGTCCGATCGCAACTGGAACGGTCCTGGCGTCGCTTGAGAGTGTGAATGTTAATGCAAACAAAAACTCATTCCAAGCAGCGATGAATGCCAGCAATCCTGTTGTAACTAGAGAAGGGCCCATCAGTGGAAGAAATATTTTTGTAAGAATGATCCAAGGGCTTGCACCGTCCATGATGGCCGCTTGTTCTAACTCGCGAGGTAGCTGTCTCATGAAAGTTGTAAGCAACCAAATCGTAAAGGGTAGGGTGAAAATCATATATGAAAGTGTGAGGCCACCCCAGTGATTGTAAAGTCCAAATGTTCGAATCAGTTCAAACATCCCGGATAGAACGGCAACTTGAGGAAACATGGAAACGGCAAGAATGGTTAACAATAAGGCAGAGCGTCCTTTGAACTCAACTCTTGAAAGGGAGTAAGCAGCAAGAACGGCAACAAACAAGCAAAGGATAACCGTAGAGCCGGCAACAATAATGGAGTTTAAAATATTTTGCCCGAAAGGCTGTTCAGTAAAAATCCCTATATAATTTTGCCACTCGAAAGAATGTGGCCAATATTCGATTTTAAAGAGTCCCGATGGAGTTTTGAGTGAGCTTATGACAGCCCAATAGAAAGGAAATAATGAAAATACACTTATCGCAATGATAGCAATCCAGGTGAGTATTCTTTCAATTAGAGACTTTCTCACTGGAGCCTCCCACTAAATTTACTCTTGAACCCATAACGTAGACGACAGTGAAAATCGCGATAAATCCAAAAATCAAGACCGATACGGCGGATCCATATCCAAGATCTTGAAAATCTATCATGTTTTCTCTTGCGTAGACTGACATGGTTGAGGTTTCTCTGCTGTTGCTGGTCATGACATAAACCAAATCAAAGATTCTAAGAGCATCTAGACATCTAAAGATCACAGCAACAACAAGGGCAGGCTTGAGAAGGGGGAGGGTGATTTTCCAAAATGTTCTAAAGGCGCTGGCTCCATCAACGGCTGCCGATTGGTAGACTTGAGTGGGAATGCTTTGAAGTCCAGCTAGAAGAAGTAAAGTCATAAAAGGAGTGGTTTTCCAGACGTCTACAAAAATAATTGCCATTCGAGATAGCTGAGCATCCGCCATCCAGGCTATCGGAGCGCTGATGAAGCCTACTTTCATAAGCAAATCATTGATGACACCGTAAAGATCGTGAAACATCCATGACCACATTTTCGCACTGACAACTGTTGGAATGGCCCATGGAACCATAACCGCGGTTCGCAGCAAGCTTCGTCCTGCAAATGACTTGTGTAGCAAAAGCGCGATCCCGAGCCCTAGAACGGTTTCAAGAGAAACCGAAATCAATGTAAAATAAAGTGTATTGTAAACCGAAGTCCACCAATCACCATCTTGCAAAACATTTTTAAAATTGCTTAGCCCTACCCAGCTTACGTTATCGAGCGACAGGGTCGCATCGGTGAAGCTAAACCAAAAGGTACGGGCAAGCGGCCAGGCAGCCACAAGCAATAGAATGATTAAGCTTGGAGCTAAAAACAAATAGGCCTGACGTCGTCGTGCTGTAAGGGCGTGGTGGGAACTCATAGACTATTTCCACTTGCCTCCATGGCTAATTCGGTTCAATTTCTTATCTAAATCTTCAAGGCTTTCCTTGGGGCTTTTCTTTTTGCTGAGAACCGAAAAGGTGGCATTCCATATTTCGTTACTGACTCTGTTGTAATTTGAACCTGTGCTTCGAGAAGGGCGTGCAGCCGCACTATCTAAAGATTGGCCAAGGACAGTGAAGACAGGATTGTCTTTTAGCAGCGTCGAGTTTTTATAGAGAGATTTTCGAGTTGGGAAAAATCCCCCCTTTAGGAGGCGTTCTTTTTGTACCGCTTCGCTTGTAAGATAAAGTGCAAGCTCGACCGCAGCCTTAGCTTTGGTCGAATACTTTGAAACGGCTAGATGCCAACCTCCTAAGATAGGACTATGGCTACCATTTTCTCCGCCTTTTGGAATGGGAAGGACGCCTACTTTCCCACTGACTGGGCTATCCTTCGCGTTTGCAAGTTGCCAAGCATAGGGCCAATTTCGCATGAAGGCAGCGCCGCCAGATTGAAAAACTCCGCGAGCTTCTTCTTCGGCATAATTTAAAACACCTCCAGGAGCAATGGTGCCAATCCAGCTTAAGGCAGTTTCAAGTGCTTTGATGTTAGCAGGGGTATTTGCATTCACTTTCCCATCGGCTTCGACAAAGGTGTTGCCACCAAAAGAAGTGGTCCACTCTATGGCATTGCAAGTCAGGCCTTCGTAAGCTTTTCCTTGAAAAACGTAACCAACAAATTTTGGATTGCTTTTACGTTCCCCATCTTGAATTTTTTGTGCAGCACTCGTTAACTCAGCCCAAGTTTGAGGGGCGCTGAGACCATATTTTTTGAGTAAATCTTTTCTGTAATACATGAGGCCTGTGTCGACATACCAGGGCAGGGCTACAAAACGCCCTTTAACGGTGTTGTTGTCGACTAGGTTTTTAAAGTGAGCTGATTTTTCATCGGCAGGGATTTTTCCATTGAGGTCTAAAAAATGCTCATGAAGAACGCCGGGCCAAATAACGTCGACCATGAAAACGTCGATGTCGTCGGATTTAGCGGAAAGCAATTGTTGAAATAGGGCAAGCTTTTGGTTGGTGTCATTGGGGGTTGATACGAGTTCAACGGGGATGCCACTTTTTTTGCTCCAAGCTTGAGTCGCTGATTTGCAAAATTCGTATTCAGTTCCAACGGCGCCACATGCAATGGAAATGCTATTTTTGTCTTTGGCTAGTGCTGAAGAGACCGTGGTCGCAATAAGTGCGAGGAGAAAAAGTTTTTCCTTAAGGTGGTGAAATTTTCTAAAAATAGTACTCATAAATAATGTACTTCTCCTTATTGTTCGTGAGCAGGCCGAAGCTCGGAGTCTTATAACCTAAAGGGCCTGGTCCGACAAATGAGGCGCTAAAGCAGTTTTATGGGCGCTTAGTCGTTAATATTGTTCAATTTTTTCAGCGTCATCGCTGAACATCTTCATATAGGCATCACGGCCCGTTAAATAAATAACCGTGGAAACAAGTCCGTCGACGATACGAACGGTCCCATGACCTAAAACAAATCTGGTGGCGGGGTTTTTTAGGCAGGTGTTATAGGCAATGTCTGGCAATTTATTGATGATAAAATTGTCGACCAAATGGCTCTTGCCGATAGAGTAGATTGAATAGCCCATATTATAGGCGCCTAAACTTTTTGCATCGTCATCTGTCATGGCTGCATACATAGCCATTTGAATACCAACCGAGCTGACCATGGCACCGCTTCTCATGATGATGGATGAGCCTAGTCGACCAAAACGCTCAGTGAGGGCATTTACGCCTCGAGTTGTCGCAACATATCCGACCCAACTCTTGAAAATATTATTCACGCCACCTGTTGAATAGTCGGCAAGCAAAAGGTCGCCATCATAATCGCGTCCTTCTTCTTTTTCTTGAAGACCCAGGGCTACCGTTAAGGCTTCAAATCTCTGGGGCCGCTGAATCAAAATGGCAGAAGTCAGAATTGCTGTATCAATGCCAAGCTTTGTAAGAATGAATTTCTTGGCGTTCATTTTTTTAGTTAGCAGTTCAGAACACTTCAATGTTCGAGCTAAGGGAACGGTTCTTTTGAAGCGACTTTTCCCTAACAGATTCTTTTGTTCGTCGGATTTTATAGCAGCTTCTAAGTAGTTTTTTGTAAGAACGTCTTCTTCGCTGCTAAGTTGAACGCCGTACTTCTGAACAAGGACGGGACTACTCATGTTTCCGGTATCGCTCGTTGGCCACTTAACTTCCCCTGCTTCTTTAATGGGGAAAGTCCACGAATCATCTGTAGCTGTCCACACGTCTTTTCGTGTTAAATTAAGTTCGCCCTCAACAAAAAAGACTTTGTTGTCAGGAGATACTACGTAACTTAATTTGAATTGGCTGTTAGGCTCTTGAAGTTTTTTTAGCAGCTTGGCCGAAGCGGGAAGGAGTGTTTTATCGAGTTCTCGTATCCCTTTATTGGGATTCACAAAAATTTCTGAGGGAAGAGAGTGGCCCAATAAATTGAGTAAATTTTTATGGCAGCTCGAGGCTTCGACTTGGAAATTTAGAGTCACAAGTGCCAAGACAACTAGGCGGGCTGCAAAGCTGCTTAGAAGGCAATCTGAGGAACTGCGGAGAGGCTTAAAGGGGCCACTGTTTCGACTCATGTGCGGTCTTTGTATCCCATTGGATAACGCGGTGTCCAGGGAAACTTAAGCACTTTTTATGAATTACATAAGTAAAACTTATGTATTAAAATAAGATCAATGATTACTGGTAGATATCTTCTGTCAGCTGTGGCGCTAAAAATGGTCTTTTTGAGTGCGAAGTGTCGCAAAGGCCTCGGTATCGGGGCAGGATTCGGAAAGGCCAAGGGAGCGCTTTAGCAGAGCCGAGTCAGCATTTAAAAATGGGTTTAGCTCAAGCTCGATTTTGAGTGAGACAGGATAGGTGCAAAGTCCTGCGTTTCTTTTGGTTTTTATTTCTTCTAAATGTGAAAGAACAGATGAAGAATTCCAATTGAGTGTCGCAACAAATTTATAATTTGCTTCGGTATACTCATGCGCGGCGCAAATCTGAGTTTGTTCCGGAAGGGTTGTGAATTTTTTTATTGAGTGCCACATTTGAGCGGCGCTTCCTTCAAAAAGTCTACCGCACCCACCTGCAAATAGGGTATCGCCACAAAGTAAAAAGCTTTGCGTGCCACTATTTAAAAAGTAACTGAGCGCCGGTACCGTGTGTCCTGGAGTTTCGAGGACCGAGAAGCATTGCCCAGATATTTGGCGTTGCCCTTGCGTGAGCGGATGATCGACAAAGGGCATTCTTGAATCATCGGGCCCCCATACAGAACAAGAATATTTTGTTTTCAGTTCTTCGACTCCACCTGTGTGATCATTGTGATGATGTGTCAGGAGAATGTTGATTGTTGGAGTTTGATTTTGACCTGCGATCGCACTTTTTAAAAAATTTATCACAGGTTCGGCTTCACCAGGATCTACAATCCACAGCGAAGCAGCGCCTTCTAAGACGTAAATATAGTTATCTTTTAAAGCAGGTAGAATGTGCAGTTTCATGAGTTCCTAAAAATTGGTATCAGTTAAGCGCGGAAAACGGCGTCTTTCAACGGGACAAAATGTTTGGACATCATTTCGCAATACTTTGCTCATATTGTGCTCGTGGCCATTTAAGAATAGATAGCTTGGGCCGATGACTTCGAGACTTTGCTGTGTGACCACAATCCCCGTGCCATCAGGCAGAGCATAGATACCATTCCGAGATTTTTGACTATAGGTTTTTAGGGCCGATCTGTATCTGGCTGAATGAATGTAGTGAGGGAAAATTTCGAAATTGACAAAGTTAAGTGCTTTTTTGCTTTTTATGCCAACGAAGTTTTCATCACAATCAAAACTCGGAAAACTTGCGGTGTTGATATTGGGGGTCATTAAGATTGCACCCGCACTTAGTCCGGCGATGACTCTTCCACTTTGATGGGCCGTTGCAAGAGCTTCCATCAAGCCATTCTCTTTGAGGTGTTTCAAAAAATAGAAAGTGTTGCCTCCGGAGAGAAATATAATGTCGCTGCTTAAGGCGCGATTTTTAAGTTCGTCGGAATATTGGTAGTCGATTGGAAAATAAACAAATTGGCAATTTTTGATTTTATCCCAGGCCTCAACAAACTCTCTAAATTCCTCAAGCCCATAATCTGAGGAAGCGGGAATGAAGGTCACCTTCGGAGTGCGCCGACCCGAGAGATCCATGCATTTTTTGTTAAGGGCAAGATTCTCGAAGTAATGGCCTCCGCTGTACAAGACTAAGCTCATTTTAAATGTCTTCGCGATGTTCATGAACAATGCGGATGATGGCTCGCATGTCCTTTTGAGATTGCTCTGACTGCTCAGACTGTTTGACGGCGGTAGTTCCTTCAACCTGGTGTTGAATGAATTTGGGAAGCAAGTTCATAAGCTCTTTTATCCGAGGGCCTTTTTTGTCTTTTACTAGGAAGTGGGCAACTCGAATGACGCCGTTTCCTGTTAAAAAATCAGGACGATTGATTAAAGATGAACGCATGGTTATTTTTAACAAGCTTCGATCGATGTTTTGGCCTTGTTCTTTTGCAAGTTGACTGATCATTTTTAAATAGGCGCTTTGAAAACTTTTGATGTTTCTTTTTCTAGAAGAAGAAATTTTAAGATCCTGCGGTTTGGCAAATTCAGATTTTGCAATATCGACAAAAGCTTGAGCATCAATAACTTCTTGCTTTGCGAGATATAGTTTGGGTAATTCCCTCAGTATGTCACGCATACAAAAGACGGCATCAGAGCTAACTCCGTCTTCGACTTGGTAGGTTCCAGAGGCAGTTTGTAAGCGCTCGAAATGCTCATAAAGCTTTTCAAAATGTTTTGTAAGCTTTATGTTTTTATTTATAAAAGTTTTTGCTTCTTCAATGCCAAAACCAATTTTGGTAAGCATGAAGACTGTTTTGTAGTGCGAAAATCTGTCGTCGAATTTTTTTAGAATGGGATGGGATTGAAATTCTTTGATATGTTTTTTCTCGCCCGTAATAATGTAGTCAGCCATTTGGGCATAAGTTTGAATGATGTAGCGAGCTTTTGATTTTTGCTCAAGGAGGGTGGTTGACCATCGTTCAACATCGTCGTAGCGATATTCTTTGTGAAACACGCCAAACTGTCTAATGGAGCCATAATCTAAAATGCCAGCACCAGAAGCAAGAATGTTGTCGCCATCCCAATCTAACCAACAAAATATGTATTCTCTCTCGAAGAGAGCTGCTGACTTTGCGAAATCTGAACAGGCAATGTCCAGCAGTTCTTCATAGGGAGAAGCTTTTTTGAGTTCATGATTCCAGTTCCCATTGTTTTGTTCTTTTTGAATGTAATAGTCGGTTAGGGCTTTTAAATCGCTATGGTTGCTGGACTTAAGGTATCTGAACTGATGAGCAGGGCGAATTAAGTTTTGTCCGGCTCTTACGTTGATGGACGTTCCATCTTTAAATTTTAAAATGCATAGGGTGCGTTCCGTTGGACAGGCCTTACGGTGAAGTACTTCGCTCATCAATGCTGCCATAAGGGCATCATCAAAATCAGCTAAACCACAGCCGTATGAAACGGTTTTGTCGCCTGTTTTGAAATACTTTTCATGAATGGAAACCGCTGGGCTCAAACAGGTTGCACCGGTTCCACAGCTTGAGACATCCCAGTTTTTTCCTTTGTGCTGGGTGTGTCCATTCCAAATGCTACGACCATCTCCAGAAGTTTTCCCTGCTTTGCTTGCATGTTGTAGTTGCAAATAGCGTGTCGCCATATATTTGTTGGGTTTTATAGTCTTAGAATCAAATGTTTTTTTATTCTCAATGTCCCATTCGTTGATAATCACGATAGAAAAAGTCTCGATGAGAGCATCTTGAAGTTTTGAGGTCAATTGCGCTTGGTGATTATCGGGGATCAATCCCATTTCTTTTGCTAAATCAAAATTGAAATAGGCGACCTGCGCTCCAGGTCGTTGCCGAACTTGATACATCACACACATTTCGGGAACTTTTGTTTGCAGCGGATGTCGGCCGTCGATACCCAAAATTTTTGAGTATTCTTTTTTGCCTACAACTTTATTGTTGTTCGTGTTGGTTGAGCTCTTTTTTTGACCTTTCATTACTTAATCTTAACGGTCGATAGCTTCTACTTCTTGAGCTAGCGATGATATGGCGCATTATCTGAGCTAAGTTTTGAGAATTGCCAAAAAAAATCCCCGATGGTTCGATACCATCAGGGTGTTTTTGAGAGTTGTAATATCAAATGCTTAGATCATTTGATGTCAGCAATTGTTTTTAGAATTCGTGTGCAAACTTGGTAAGGGTCCGCGTTTGCGCCCGGCCGGCGATCTTCCAAATAACCGTAGCCCTTATTCGCAACAGAGCGAGGAATTCTTATGGATGCTCCTCTATCTGCAACGCCAGACCTAAAGGTGTTGATGTCGCAAGTTTCGTGTTTGCCTGTCAAGCGATCTGCCAAACCATGTCCATAAACGGGGATATGTTCCGCGTGTTTTTCGCCAAGCTTGGTGATGGCAGCTTCGATAGCTGCTTTGCCAGTGCTAGCATTTCGCATATCTTTTGTTGAAAAATTTGTGTGCATGCCTGTTCCATTCCAATCGCCGCGAACTGGTTTTGGATGAAGAGTTGCGCTGACGTCGAATTCTTCACCAACGCGGAACATGAGCCATCTTGCAAGAATCGTGTGGTCGGCAACATTGAGTGCGTCGGCACTTTCGCCTTCAACATCTCTGTATCCAATTTGAAATTCCCATTGTCCGGGCATGACTTCTGCATTGATTCCATAAATCATGATGCCTGCTTCGAGACAGGCTTCCGTGTGGGCCTCAACAACTTCTCGGCCAAACGCTTCGTCGGCTCCAACGCCGCAGTAGTAAGGACCTTGTGGGCCAGGGTAGCCATTTTCTGGAAAGCCCAAGGGGCGCATGCCATCTAATAATGTGTATTCTTGTTCAAAGCCAAACCACGGCTCCATTTTGCTTGCACCGGCGTTTAAAACGCGGCGAAGCTCAGCACGGTTGTTTGTTTTGTGGGGAGTGACTCCATCTGGATCAAAAACTTCACAAAGCACTAAATAATTTCCGGGGCCTCGTATGGGATCTCTAACAACAAGACATGGTTTTAAAATACAGTCTGAGTCGTCGCCACCAGCTTGGTTGGTTGATGATCCATCAAAACTCCACTCTGGAAAAAGATCTAGACTCACGTCCATTGGGTTATCGGTTGAAACAATTCGCGTTTTAGAACGTAGCTTTTGAGTGGGCCAGGTTCCGTCTTGCCAAATGTATTCTGCTTGAATGAATTGGTTTTTGCTCATGTTCAATCCTTCATAATTTCTGGACTTATTGCGAGTTGGACTCACACCAGAAATTTGTGGCGACACTCAAATGCAGATTCCCTCTAAAGATCGCCGAAAAAGGAAGTTCTGCACTCAAAATGCAGCGGTTATGTTTTCAGTGGCGGTAATTATTGCGACCCTTATGGGATTGTGAATTTAGAGAACTTTGGTGAAATGGTCAAGTGAATGACGCTTGTAAGGCGATTTTAGGATGGCGGCATGGGTCGATGAGCCGCCGGGTCTTAACGCAAAATTCATAAAAGTTCAAAGGCTTTGCAGGTAAGATGGTGAGTCAGAAAAGGATTTTTGGCCAGAGAGCGACAGAATATCAACTCTCGTAGTTTTGGAAAGAAATCTTTAAAATTAACTCAAGCGATTAACCGATTCCGCCGAATTAGGGGTCTTGTTAGGCATGGGGCTCTTTTAGGGAAGAGTTTAGGGGGACAGCATGAACAAAAAGAAGCTGGAACATTTTAGAAAAAAACTTTTGGAAATGCGTGAGCATATTATGAACAAAGGCTTTGTAAATAACGCTGGAATTTTCGCAATCGAAAAGGACGACCTTGTTGACGAGTCAGATCACGCAGCATCTATCATTCAGCAAGGCGTTCAAATGAACGTGCATGCGAGAGATATCTTTTTACTTAAAGAAATTGAAAATGCATTGTCTAAGTTTGAAGATGATACTTTTGGATTGTGCGAAGACACCGAGGAGCCTATCGACGAAGGTCGTCTAGAAGTCCAACCGTGGACTCGTTATACCGTTGAGGCAGCTGAAGCTCGCGAGAAACTCGCAAAGCGATTTGCCCGCGCTGGTTGATTTGATCTTGTTGAGTCGCGTTGGGGTAGCCTGACGGCTTTGGTGGCTTGGCAAGTTCCTGGAGATCCAGACGGATCTTGAGAGTCGTATTGAAGATGGGGGTCTTCAATACGACTTTTTGTTTTTGGGCTGCAATGAATCAATATATTCATGTGAAGTTCCGATGAGATCTTATGCCACGTCATGATTTCGCAGTACCAGCTCAAAGCTTCATTTGCTTAATTTTAGTTACGCTTTTGAGTGCTTGCAGCAGCAATCTTTAAACCGGTTGACGAAAAGCTGACTTGTTTGAAAAGCTGGATAAAACTTTGGGGCTTATCGATGTTGAATTTAAAATTCGATACAATGACCAAATTGTCATTAAAAATGGGCGCCTTGGTTGGGAGGCTTTTTTTGAATTTTACTGGGGAAATATCAAGCAGAGCAAAAATGTTAAAGAAGCGGCCATGGAGCGATTGGCACTGGCCAGCAAGGTCAAGGTGGGCAATCGAGAGGCAATTCTGGAAGACGTGATTTCTGTTTTTGAGAGTTGGGACAAAGTTAAAAATGCGTCTGTTGATGCAGAGAGTTCACGAAAAGCTAGCGACGAGGGTCCTTACAAGGTTGGCTATCGCACAGGCAAATCGGGCATCGCGGTCGTCACTCGCATACGAAAGTAGGGTTGGGCTGGGCGCTTTTGAGTCCGTCTATGTATCAATTCAACAAAGCTTGGTATCCATTTAAAAAAAGCTGAGGTATCGTTAATTTATGGTTCACAGCATAAGAAATGTATTTTTGTTTTTCATTCTTAGCGTCTCTTCACGCGCCATTGCTTGTAATTCTGATCCGGCAGTTGTCCTACTGCAAATGGCTAAAGAGAGTGTTGAGGTAGAAGGCGAGAAGGTAGAATTCTCGACATTGCCTGGGACCACATGGAGCACGAAAATGGATATCGAAATTGTTGAAAAAGTCTCAGAAAGGGTTCCCGATACGGCAGCCGCAATTCCTGTGCCTGGGGGCCTTTCGCATTTCGAGGTTAAGCGCAAGGAGGGCCCAAACTTTTTTAACGAAGCTAGGGGCGAGGTCATTGCAACTTTGCCCAACAAAAAAATTATCACGATACATTTAAACCTGAAGGCCATGACCAAGAGTTGCGGCTCGCATTCGGTTAAATACGACTAAATTCTAATCTTAGAATTCGGGCATCTTATTGGTAGGCCGAAATTTGCTGATAGTTGACGGTGTTCAGGCGATCTGTTTTGGCGTTAATTTTTGGCCACTGCATAACACAAAGAATGTTTAAATTGAAATCACTGCGAGCTTTTAAAATCTGATTTCGAACTCCTTTATTGTTAAAGTAAACCTCTTGAATGATGATCCCTTTGCCAAGCTCGTTTCGAGATTTCATGACACCGGCAATTGTTTGTAATTTTTTATAGACGTTTCCGTAGAGGTCAACAGCATAAATTTTTGGGGGTCCTACGCTGGTGCTATCGTAAACTTTCATTAAATCGCCAAACCTGCCTAAACGACTATAGCCTACCGAAAAACCATATGAATCGTTTTTGCCATATAGTTTTACATAGCTTTGCCACATCGTTTTTACGTATCTTCCGGCAAAGCCCGCCGCTCCACCCAATTCAACGCCTAGGTCATATATTCTTTTGACTGGAGAGCCGGCCAACGTTTGTTCGACAATGGTCCTTGTGCTCAAGATAAATTGCCAATTTTCTTTATAGATCTTCTGGTTCCACTTGTGCCAATCTCTAGGATTTGTATTGCCTTGCTGAGCAAATCGAAATTGAATTTCTGTAAATCCAATGTCTCTTATCAAAGCTAAAACTTTCCTTAAATTTTCTTGTTGTTGGGCATGCAGGCTTCCTCCTGTGGAGTTCACCACATGAGCCGCAACATCAACACTCGGGTCCATTTTTGTGTACCACAACATGAGAGAGATGAGCCTTTGACCGCTTTGGTAAATCGCTCTCAATTGCTGTTCGACGAGTTCTGGATTGAGATGGTAGGTTCCAATAATAGGACGCAATAAATTGTCCCACGCTTTGTTGTTACTTCCGGTAAAGTTGCCTAGGTCCGACATGACATAGTTGGATCCCGCTGGCGGCATTTTATTTTTTGATACTTTGCTTTTTGCTATGACGTTGGGGCTTTCGGCTACGGGCCCTTCAAGTCCGGTTTCTTGGTTTTGACTAAGCGCTGACACTTCTTGCTCAGGTGATTCAGCACCTTCGTCTGCCCATTGAGGAGATCCTTTGGGGACATGGAAGCCCAAAAACTTTTTTTTGTTTTTCTTCTTGTTCTTCTTGGAATTTGGCTTGGCGCTTTTTGTGTTAACTGCTGCAGACGCTGCAGGCCGGGCTATTGAATTCCCGGAGATGATCAAGAATATGATGGATAAAGTACACAGTTGGCGCGCATGGGTGACATTCATTGACTTCATTAGTTTATAATGCCCAAATTCAAAGTGGATAAATACTTATAAAATGTGACTCAATTAATATTGTGTAAAGAATCTATGGTTTGGCCGGTCATTTATTGGTAGGCGGATATTTTATCATATTCTAGGGTATCAAAATGATCAGGTAAACCTAATGAATGATAAGGCCACTTTTGAGTGCGTTGCCAGATTATAAAACATTTTTTCCACATGGTTTTCATGTAGCTCGACGAAAACCCACCGCTACCTCCAAGTTCGCAACCCAAATCATAAACTCTTGCCATTGAACTATTGGCAGAGTTGCTTCAATTAAATTTCTCGTACTGCGAATAAATTTCCAGTTTTCGTTGTACATCTTTGGTTCCAATGACGGGCCTCAAGGAGACGTTCCAAATTTTTTTGCCAGGACGTTGGGGCTCCCACTGGGGGAACCTAAAAGAACTTATTAGAGTATTAGCCAAACCCAGCTGCAACGAGGCTAGGGATGCACCGAAGATGGCCTAGCTTGAGGGCAGCATGAATATCGTTGAACATTTGTCGAGTCCCATTGCGGCTCATTCCTGGCAAAGTTTCTGTGGAATTAATACCAAGGTATCTGAGCACCGAATTGAATTCTCGTCCCCACGTGACCAATCTTGACCAGGGTCTGGCGTCCCAAAAACGCATTTTAATATTTGCTCCATCAAGATCTTTTTGCTCTGATCCAGCATTCACAACCCTATGGCCTTTGACCTGATCAAACTCCGCCTTCTCTAAGACTAACTGTGCAATGCGACCGCTGATAGCTCGCAAAAAGTTTGAGAGCCGATCTCGTGAGGGAGCTTGCACGACTAAGTGCAGATGATTGCCAGCATTCGCCGCGCCGTAAATCCTAATGCCCTGCCTCTGGGCAAACAATTCAAGAATTGAGTCGATTTCTTTGTTCCATTTTAGAAGTGAGTTTTTGCCTTTGGCGTGCTCCGAGCGCAACACGATGTGAAGGGGGAGAGTGTTCTTGAAAGTGCGCTTTTTCTTTGGATTTGAGCCCTTTAAAAGGCTGCCGCCAAAAGCTGCTTCGTGCTTTAACCAAGATCTTTTGAAAAGTTTGAGCTGCCCGCGTTTCATTTGAAAATTCATAGTAGCGATGGGTCGGATTTGCAAGAAAAAACAGCGAGTTTTAAAGGTGTTTTTTGAAAATTTATCAAATTATTGCCAGATTGATCTTTGTGGAATAGCTATCAAATCTAATGAAAATTCTAGGTCATCAATTCCTTCTATTCATCATGATCATCGC
Organism: Bdellovibrionota bacterium; assembly: GCA_041750195.1. Taxonomy (GTDB): domain Bacteria; phylum Bdellovibrionota; class UBA2428; order UBA2428; family UBA2428; genus JBGSZX01. Next base: position 34,729 of record JBGSZX010000041.1, read on the forward strand.
ACTTTTTTCTTTTGTTTCTTGTGGGGATCAAAAGCATTCTGGGCAAAATAAACGCTCTGACGGACCAGTGAAAATTACCGAAGCAGATTTGCCAGACCGAATCCTTTGCGAGCTTACTGGCTCTGATGCCGACTACAAACTTATCTTAATCTTGAGAGATAAAAAGCTAACAGAAGGTGTGACGGTCATCGCACTGAAGATTGACGATGAAGTCATTTTTAAAGTAGCATCTGTAACGTACACAATGTCTGACGAAGTCAATGTTCTACATTTTTCTGAGATGCCTGTAACTGATATGTCTAAGGAAGCAAAATTAAATATTTCGAACAAAACTGCCGTCTTGTTGAACTCTGAGATCGAATCTATTGACTCTGAAGCTGTCTTTCGGTGTCGGCTTTAGTTCAGAATCTGTATTGATTCGATAGTCCTTCGATATTCGAAGAAAGCTAAGTTGGCGCGAACCAAATCAGATCGCGCTTTATTTCTCTAAATCAACTCGCGCTTCAAAGACATCAAATACTTTTTCCAGTGATCTTCAGCAATGCGAGCCGCCTCTTTGGGCTCGTCGGTCATGTGAATGTGATCAAAGTCGGAATCGCTGATCATGCCTTCGCCCATCATCGTAGTCTTCATCCAATCAATGAGTCCGGCCCAGTAGTCTTTGCCCATCAAGATAATGGGGAAGTCGCGAATTTTCCCGGTTTGAATAAGTGTTAAGGCTTCAAACATTTCGTCCATGGTGCCCATGCCTCCAGGAAGAATGACAAAGGCATGCGCATATTTAACAAGCATAACTTTGCGAACAAAGAAAAAGTTAAAATCACAGCTATCATCCACGAACTGATTGATGTGAGTTTCGAAGGGAAGCTTTATATTGAGACCAAAAGATTTTGTCTTAGCCTGTCGTGCCCCTTTGTTAGAAGCTTCCATGGCGCCAGGCCCACCGCCGGTAATAACTGTGAAGCCTTTTTTGCCCATCTCAAAGCCAGTTTTTGTGGCAAGTTCATAGTAGCGAGAGCCAGGTTTGAGTCTTGCGCTTCCAAACATCGAAACGCCTTTGGTAACTCCACCCAAAGTTTCTAATCCGTTAACAAACTCCGCCATAATTCTGAAAGTGCGCCAAGTTTCCTTGGCTGGACCGTCATCTCCACGTAAGAAACGTATCTCTTCGCTTCTAATTTGGGGAATCATTGGCGACTTTTCTGGCACGGCAGAAGAATTGACAATTTTTTTTGACCCCACTGCGATTTTTTTTTGGCGGGCTATCTTGGTTGTTTTGACTACTTTATGGTTTTTCTTTGCTGTCATATCCACTGCTTAGCTTAGCACCCCATTCAAATTTGTCATTTTTTTAACCCGACCGCCATGTTTTTGTGTCAAAAAAATAGGAACATCGGAATTGACGGTGTCAGGGAATCCCCGTTTAATAGATGTATAGGGGAGCTGATATTTTGTCGGCCGCAGGTCCTAAAAACCAGGGGAGGGTTTGCAGGATGGCGTATGGACGCGTCGTATTTATTTTAGGGGCACAAACGGGGCTAGACCCCATCATTCACTTTAGTGAGGGTGTCAAGAATGGTCGGATACAATACCAGGATGGGGCTATGCCTTCCAGCCGTGGTCGTTTATCTGACGCAGAAATTCTTGGAGTTCTCACACAACTATTTCAGTTTGAATCTTTTTTGAGACGTGAAGAGGTTGAGGTTAAGTTTAGCTTTTTGGGCAACCGCCAGAAGCAAGACATCTCATATCTGGGGCGAATCTTTGGGGCGGAGATTGATAAAGCGGACGTTCTACAAGCTGATGACTTGTTTAATGTGGAATGCGACGCTTTGATCTATGTGCCTCTTGATACGACTCAGCCTAAGCAGGTCGAACACCTGGCTAGACTTTCAATGGTCATGCCTAGAGTTCGTCACGTGGCACTGACTTCGTCGCCAAAATGGAATCATTCGCAGCTCATGGCATTGAAAGAAACTTGGACATGGATTGACCCACGTCAAGCCAACAAGCTTCAGACATTTGCCGAAGAAATCATACGAATCAATGGTGGGTTAACCAGAGGCGATCTTGAAAAAATAGATCTACCTAAGGGGACCCATGAAACTCTTGATCCTATGATCATCACAAGAAGCGATGCTTTTAAAGAAGTGTTGGCCTTGGTGGATGCCATTGCAGATACCGATAGTACAATATTGATCTCGGGCGAATCTGGGACCGGTAAAGAATTGATAGCCAATCGAATTCATGCTCGAAGCCATAGGGCTAAAGCTGAACAAGTTGTTGTTAATTGCGGAGCCATTCCAGGTGAATTGCTTGAATCAGAGTTGTTCGGTCATTTGAAGGGGTCTTTTACCGGCGCGATCAATAATCGTGAAGGGCGCTTCGATGCCGCTCATGGGGGAACCTTGTTCCTTGATGAAATTGGTGAGATGGGCGCGAACCTTCAGGTTAAATTGCTGAGAGTTCTTCAGACTAAACGTTATGAACCCGTTGGTTCAACAAAATCCAAAGACTCTGATGCTCGAATTATCGCAGCAACAAATAGAGATTTGGAATTAGAAGTTAAAGAAGGTCGTTTTAGAGAAGATCTTTACTATAGGTTAAATGTGATTCCTGTTCACCTTTTGCCTCTTAGAGAAAGACGCGAAGACGTCCCACTGTTGATTGACTTTTTTGTAAAAAAATTCAATCGAGAAAAATCAAGGCGAGTCACTGGGGTGACAAGAGCTGCCTTAAGAGCTTTGGTCGCTTACAACTGGCCAGGCAACGTTCGTGAGCTTGAAAATCTCATGGAACGAGCCGTGATATTAAAATGTTCGGGAATGGTCGATATATTAGACTTTCCTGAAAAATATCGTAGGGAGAGTTTTTCGGAGATTGAATACGATGATCTTATCAATCCAAAGAAAACATTTCTTACAGACCAAGACACAGCAAACACGATTCAGGTTGAGGGATCTGAATCATCGTTAACGTTTAATAGTTCCATGAGGGAGAATGGGGAGAACATGGGTATGGAAAAATCAATCAATTTTACAAAAGGTATCATCGAGCAATCGGCAAGTAATGCTACTTCGAATGAACAACATTCAGTCGACGCTCAAAACAATCAGGAGATTGGCTTTGAAGGCAATCTTACGATCGAAAATGCTCTTCGGCTTTTGGCAGATCGTACGATTTTTCCTGAAGAAGGAATTGATTTCAACTCTGTGGTTGATCAATTCGAGAACATTTTGATTCTCGCAGCTCTTGAGCGTACTGGTTGGAACCGCAACCGCGCTGCAGGTCTTCTAAGACTCAACCGCACCACATTGGTTGAGAAGCTTAAGAAGAAACAGCTTGTGCCTCCTATGCGCTTTGATAATCGCGCAATGAGCGGAAACGCTTAATTAACAGAGCGGAAACGCGTAAGTTAGCTACGATAAAGCGAATAAATTGTTCTGAATTTGAAACCAGCTTCCTTAATGGGGAGGCTGGTTTTTTTTTATGTGGGGAGGCTAGCGGTTCTAAGCGCCATAAACCTTCTCTAAAACACGCTGCCTAAAACTAAAAATCTTTTGCAGGTCATGTTTGACCCAAAGATCTCGCACAAGTTCGCCGAGACGACCAAAGGGAATTTTATAAATGACTTCATCTTTCACGAGAGTGCCATTTCGAAGGCTTGAGAAGCTATGGGTGTGATGCCAGACGGAGTAGGGGCCTTTTAATTGCCTGTCTACAAACTTTTTGTCGGGGCTCCAAGATTCTATCAATGTTTGCCACTTAAGAGGAACACCATGCAATTTGAGGCGGTAGTCTAGCAATGTTTGATTTTCAATCTGGGGAGTGCTCATTTTTACGATTTTAAAATTAAGCCATGGCGGAGTGATGCGCTCTAAATTTTTCGCCTCAGAAAAGAAGGCAAAAACCTCGGATTGATCCTGAGAAAACCACTGAACCGTTGGAAGTCTAAAGGCTCCAACAATGCCATTCGGTTTGAGAATATTGTCTAAAGCCTCTTGTATGTGGGGAAATTGGAAAGTGAATCCAGACTCAACAGCCTTTTTTGAGGAAATCTTTTGCGAAGATAGCATGATTGTAGAAAGTTCTCCGAAGAGAGCTAGAATGCCAAACTTTGGAACGGGAATGACGGCAGGTCTATGTAGGCTATTTGAAATAGCTCTTGTAAATTCCGCATTCCGAATGGGATTGGGTGCCACCGCATTTACGGGGCCGTTTAGCTTTGGATTTTCAATGGCCTCGATAATCAAAGAGCAAAGATCTTCGACGTGAATCCAGCTCATCCATTGCTTCCCATGCCCTAGTTCTCCACCAAGGCCCAGTCTAAAGGCAGGAAGCATGCTTTTGAGGGCGCCTCCATCTTGTGCAAGCACAATTCCTATTCTGAGGTGACAGTGGCGGTTCGCAGGAATCAACGCGCCGGCGTCCTCCCATTTTTTACAAAGCGATCCCAGAAATCCAGGGGCAGCTGACTGCTCTTCGGTCTGTTCGGTCTCCGTTAAATTTTTGTAATAGCCAATGGCAGACGCTCCTATGTAGTTTTCAACCTTTGTCCCAGATTTCTTCAGGGCATCAGTCAGTTTCTGCGTTGGAATAATCCGTGAGTCTTGCAGCAAGGCCTTTCTTTTATGCGTCCACCTTTTATCAGCAATGCCCTCGCCAATTAAATTGATCAAAACATCTGTTTTCTTTAGAATATCTTCTGGCGCCTCGTCAGAAATGGCATCCCATTGATGGATATGAATCGGAAAAGCATAAAGTTCCTTAGCCTTGCTAAGATTCCTGGCTAAAATATGCACCTCGTAATTCTTTTCAAATAGTAGTGGAATCAAATGTTGTCCTACAAGTCCCGTGGCACCTGTAATCAAGACTTTTTTTTGTTTGGGGGCATTCATTCCAATCAATATACGATTGGCGGCTTATTTTGTTTAGTTGTGTTCACGAAAAAGCTCTGAACAATAGACGACCTAAAATTTTTCATATGATAGAAACCATAGGGGATATAGGAGAAGGATTTTTGACCATGCATCAACAAAAGAAAATAGTGATTGTGGGCTCAGGTCCCGGCGGATTGGCATCGGCGATGCTTTTGGCCTCTAAAGGATTCAAAGTAAAAGTTTTTGAAAAAATGCCGGTGATTGGCGGACGAACCTCCGAAATTTCTCTTAAGGGCTATCGATTTGATGTCGGGCCTACTTTTCTTATGATGAAGTACCTGCTCGATGAGCTGTTTATGATTACAGGGCGCAAGATAAGTGATTATTTGGATTGCCACCGTTTAGACCCTATGTATCGGCTTCAGTTTTCAGATAAGTCCCTAACGGTTAGCGATGATCGTGAAAAAATGAAAAAAAATATTGAGTCGGTCTTTCCGGGTGAAAGCGAGGGCCTGGATCGATTCTTTAAGAGAGAATCAATTCGATTTGAAAGACTTTATCCTTGTCTTCAAAAAGAATACGGAAAGGTGAAAGCTTTTGCCAGCATGGATCTGGTGAGAGCCGTTCCACATGTCTCGGTTACCAGGTCTCTCTATGAGGTTATGTCGGACTACTTTGAGTCCGAGGAACTCCGTCTTGCCTTTACTTTTCAATCTAAGTACCTTGGCATGTCGCCCTGGAGCTGCCCAGGACTTTTTGCGATGATTCCCTATACGGAGCATGCCCACGGCGTTTATCATGTCATGGGAGGACTTAGCCAAATCACAAAAGCCTTTGCAAAAATTGCGAAAGAAGAAGGCGCCGAAATACTTTGCTCTTCTCCTGTGAAAGAAGTGAAAGTCATTTCTGGCAGGGCAACTGGAGTTGTCCTTGAAGATGGAAGCTTTGAGGCCGCAGATGAAGTCGTGGTCAATGCAGACTTTGGTTATGCTGTGAATAATTTGTTTCCAAAATCTGAATTAAAAAAATGGACACCAAGCAGGTTAGATAAGCTCGACTATTCTTGTTCAACTTATATGCTCTATTTGGGGCTAGATAAAAAGTATGAGTGCGAACACCATACCATTTTCTTTGCAAAAAATTACAGAAAAAATTTAGAAGATATCGAAAATAAAATATTTCCAGAAAATGATTTTTCGGTTTATGTAAGAAATGCCTCTATTCTTGATGGATCGCTAGCGCCAGAAGGCCATTCGGCACTTTATATTTTAGTGCCTATGCCAAATAACCAAAGTAAAATTAATTGGGAAAGAGAAGCTCCAGCCTTCCGAGAAAGAGTTCTTGAATTCTTAGAAGCCAACACGCCCTACAAAAATATAAAAGAACATATAAAAGTTGAAGAGATGATTCATCCTGGAAATTGGGAACACCAGAGGGATGTCTACAAAGGGGCCACATTTAATATGGGGCATAGCATTGAGCAGATGCTGTATTTTAGGCCACACAATAAGTTCGAGGAATTTGAAAACTGCTACTTGGTGGGGGGCGGGACCCATCCCGGAAGCGGACTGCCTACAATTTTTGAATCTGCAAGGATCTCGTCTGCTTTGATATCCAAAAAATATGATGTTGAATTTCCAAAACCTATCCCATTTCGAAAGTTGATTGCTCTGGTTGAGGCCGGAAATTAATGAGAAGGTCTAATCTTGGAAATATTCAAAAAAGTATTTCTTTCGCAGGATTCTTTGTCTTTTGGAATGCACTTCTTCAGTTCTCACAACCATCTATGGCTTCGGTTATAAAAATCAAAGTCTCTGATTTGAAAAACATAGATTCAAAACTTGCCTATGCCCTTTTTGACCAAAAAAATGGATTTCCTCAGAAAAAGAAACTGGCAAAATTGAGAGGATTTTGGAATCCTGCCGTACTTTCTACAGAAGAATCAGTCGATGGAAAAATTGAAAGCTTGCATACCATCGAGAATCTTCCCCCGGGAGAATACGCCTTATCAATCTATCAAGACATTGACGGCGACGGCTCTTTGGGGAGTAATTTTCTGGGGATTCCAAATGAACCGGTAGGCGTGTCTATGAATCCAAAACCCAGAATAGGGCCCCCAAGATTTGATGAGTCCAAATTTGTCGTCGAGCAAGAGGATATTGAGTTAGTTATTATTTTGCGGCAGTAGGAAAATTTTATGAACGATAAAGATAAAAAAACAGTCGTTGTCATTGGTGCTGGACTTGGGGGTATGTCAGCTGCGGTTCAACTAGCTCATAAGGGTTATGATGTGCAACTCTATGAGAAAAATGCAAACGTGGGTGGAAAACTGAACGTTTTAAAAGAAAAAGGATTTAGCTTTGATTTAGGTCCTTCAATCTTTACCTTGCCACAAATGTTTCGCCCAGTGTTTGAAGGAGATGGTAAAAAATTAGAAGATTATATAGATCTTGTTAGGGTTGATCCTCAATGGAGAAATTTTTTTGAAGATGGAAGCCATGTAGATTTGTTTGAGAATCTAGCAGATATGGAGCCAGAACTTGCTAAGCTCTCCAAAGGTTCATTTGATGATTATAAAAGATTCTTAAAATATTCTAAAGAGCAATACGACGTAGTCAACGAGGGATATTTTGAAAAAGGCCTGGACACCTTTTGGGACTTTGTAAAATTTTATGGTTTTTTTGGTGCAAAGAAAATGGATTTTTCTAGAACCATGAGCGGAGCTATAAAAAATAGAGTTTCAGATCCCAAGCTTCAGGCCATTCTAGAATATTTTATTAAATATGTAGGATCATCGGCCAATGATGCTCCAGCCTTTATGAATTTGATGCCAAATATTCAGATCGAGTTTGGTCTTTGGTATGTGAAGGGTGGCTTATACGAATTAGCCCGAGCTTTTGAAAAACGAATGGAAGAAGTGGGTGTTAAGTTATTTTTGAACCATGAGGTTAAAGAAATTAAAAAAACAGCCTCCTCTGTGAAGTCAGTGAGTATTTTTTCGGATTCCCATGGCTTTAAAGAGGTGCCTTGCGACGCCATCGTTTCGAATATGGAGCTCATTCCTGCGTATGATAAATTGTTAAATGAAAAAAAGTCATTTATGAAAAAATTGAACAAATATGAACCAGCCTGTTCGGGAATTGTTCTTCATTTGGGGACCTCCAAGGTTTACCCACAGTTAAGGCACCATAATTTTTTCTATTCAAAAAATCAGCACAGTCATTTTGATAGAGTCTTCAAAGAGAAGAAACTTCCTGATGATCCAACGATTTACTTAGTGGCTCCTACAAGAAGTGATCCCTCTCAAGCGCCTGAAGGTTGTGACAATATTAAGATTCTACCTCATATTCCTTATATTAACGAAAAGTCCCCTTATACTTATGAAGATTGTGTTGCACTTAAAGATTTAGTTCTCGATAAATTGGAGAGAATGGGGCTCACAGATTTGCGTAAAAATATTATTGTCGAAGATTTCTGGACGCCTTTTGATATCGAAAAAAAGTACTATTCTAATAAAGGATCAATTTATGGTGTCGTTTCAGATATTAAGAAAAATTTTGCCTTCAAGGGCCCCAAAAAAAGTAGCAAGTATAAAAATTTGTACTTTGTGGGAGGCAGCATCAATCCAGGCGGTGGCATGCCAATGGTTGTTCTTTCTGGGACCCATGTTGCAAGCTTAATTCAAAAGGAGTTGTAGTGTGCTCTATTTGATTGGTCTGGGAATATGCGGGGGTATTTATCTAGGCTATGGCCTTTTAAATAAGGCTCGCTATATTCCGAGAAGCACCGGGACTACCGGTAATCTGCCACAATTAAGCATTATCATTCCTGCAAGGAATGAAGAGAGAAATTTACCAAAGCTACTTAGTTCACTTCAAAGACAAGACTTGAGTTTTATCAAACATGAGATCATTGTTGTCGATGATCAGTCTGATGATCAAACGGCTTCAGTTTCTGCTAACTTTGGTGCAACTGTTATTAAAAATCCTAGTTTGCCTGAGGGGTGGACTGGAAAAACCTGGGCTTTGCACAATGGAGTATTGAAGGCCTCCGGTGAGTGGTTTTTATTTTTGGATTCGGACCTAAGTATTGAACCTGGGGCTCTGCCAGATGTCTTGAATCTTTTTGCATCCCTTGGAAGAGGCAATGCGCTTTCCATATTGCCCTTTCACAAGACGGTACGATTTTATGAGTCGTTCTCATTTTTTTTCAATGTACTTATGGCCATGGGAACAGGCGCCTTTGGCGGTTCAAGAGAAGCGCTAGCGAAGACAAAACTTGTCGGACAATTTCTGTTGCTCTCTAAATTGGATTATTTAAAGGTTGGGGGATACGGCTGTGTTTCAGGCGAGGTCCTCGAAAATTTTTTCTTGTCCAAAAAGCTTTTAGATGCGGGAGTGAGTTGTCAAACTTTTCTTGGGAAAAATAGTGTTTCCTTCAGAATGTTCCCCGAGGGAATTTCTCAGCTGGTCGAAGGATGGACTAAGGCATTTGTGCGAGGGTCGGCGAGCGTCGAAACTACTATTTTACTGCGAACAATCGTTTGGATTTTTTCCTTGATGACTATAATTGTTATAGCGCCTTTTTTTCCTGCGATGTCACTTGCTATTTATTTGTTCGCAACTCTTCATTTGTTTTGGATTCGCAATAAAATAGGAAATTTTTCGGTATTTCATTTGTTGGGTTGGCCTGTGTTGCTTTTGTTTTATCAGTATTTATTTTTTAATGCTTTAGTTTTAAAGAAGCGTAAAAAAGCAATCAAATGGAAGGGGCGTAGCGTTTGATCTGGATTATTGTCCTCAATGTGTTGGGGTGGCCAATCATACATTATTTAGTTTCGAAGTGGTCTTTTAAACAAGATCTTAAGATTTTTGATCGACCAATCTGGATTCTGAAGCCTTTTAAATGGGAACAGAAAGGTCAATCTTATATTCGATATTTTGCCGTCAAGAAATGGAAAAACAGCTTGCCTGACGGGGCTAAATTGATGGGGCATCAATTTTCTAAAAACTCAATTGTCTCAAGGGATCGGGCGTATTTAAATAATTTTCTTTTGGAGACTCGCAGGGGTGAATTTGCGCATTGGTTAACAATGGCCTTCACTCCTATATTTTTTATTTGGAATCCACCGTGGGCATCCTTTGTTATGGTCGCTTATGCGCTAATTGCTAATATGCCCTGTATCATCGCCCAACGATACAATCGTCATGTGCTCCAGCGAATCTTATCCAAATAGCTATCCAAAAAGCTATCCAAATATAGATTTCACTTTTTTAAGCAAGGCGACTTGCTTCGGTAAGTTGACAAGATTGGACCAGGTAGGCCTGGTATATTTGTTAAGTCCTGGTCTTGAGTTGATTTCTGCAAAACATTGAACTTTTGTTAAATCCTCTAGACCTTCAATGCCATGGGTGAGGCCCGTTCCAGAATTTCGCTGCCCACCAAAAGGATAGCCGGCGTCGCCAACGCACACAATGGATTCGCCAATACTTACAGAAGTCGCTTCAATGTTCGAAAGGGCGCTCCATTCTTCTTTGCTCAAAGAACGATAATAACTTTGAGGCATCAGGGACCAAGGGCTTTGGTTGATCCAATGAATGGCATCGTTCCAATGTTCGTAGGGCACAAAGATGGCGCCAGGACCAAAGCTTGATGGAGTATCCACAGATAAATCACTTAACGACTCTAGTTTATAAAATTTTGCGGGATGCTGTTCTGATGGGGAAAAGTTTTTGACGTCCTTAAGTTTGCTGGCCCAGTCACACCAATTAGCAAATTCTGACTTTACGCCATCATGTCTTAGAGGCGCACGGCCGGAGTATAACGCAGAATTTTGGGAAAATATTTTTTGCAATTCATTCCAAGCGGCATCTATTTGATCTTTTGGGAAAAACCAAAATCTCGGAGCCACACAAGTTTGTCCCGTATAATGCAAGAGTCCCCACATCAGGTGATCGAGCAACTGATGTCTCTCTTTGGGAGTTTTGAGCGAGGAAGAATGGACCAAGGCAGCTTCTGATCCACTGGCTTCCAAGGTGCACTTTGTAAAACTCTTTGCGCATGCAACGGCATATATTTTTGCAGCACCGGTACCACCCGTAAAAATCAGACCTTGGTAGTTTCCATCTTCTAAACTTTTGATAACCGTTTCATTTTCTGCATGCCAAACCGAAAAATTTTCTTCTCCAAAAATTTTTGGCCCATGTTTTTCTAAGACCGCTGTAAACGATGGGGCCCAGGGTGAACCTTTGAAGGTGACTTTATTGCCCGCCGCCAAAGCCGTGATAATTTGATTGAGGTGTAAGGAAATGGGAAAATTCCATGTTCCCACAATCAATATTTTTCCAAGAGGTATGCGACGTTTCTGAATTTCTCGACTACCCAAAACCCACGGAAGCGCCGAAGATGAATGGCGAGGTTCTGCAAAGTCTTCGAGTTTCTCTAGTAAAAAATCAAAGGTAGATTCTAGAGGGAGCCAGTCATAGAGATAGCTTTCATCGAGGCTCCGGCCCGTGTCTTTGCTAACGGCAGCGAGAAGTTCGCCCTCTAGGGCTGATATCTGGCGTTGCCAAGCCTTGATTGTTTTGTTGCTAGCAATTTGCGAATGCGCTTGTAGGGCTCTCATGAACAGGCAGATTATCAGGCCAAGCGGTGTTCTGGAAGCAGTGCTCAGGCGAAAAACACCCTTTCCAAGAGTAATTTTTATTTTCCTGTATTTTTCGTTGCCCCAAGAGCAAGTTTTCACTATATCCCGACTATGGAGCTAGTGGAAAAACCCTCTCACGAACTTGCTTTAAGCCTTTCATTTGATGACGTTCTTCTGGTGCCTGGATACTCTCAGGTTTTGCCAACTGAAGTTGATTTACAAACTCAGCTTGGTCCCTTTCAAATGAAAATTCCTATTCTCTCTGCGGCTATGGATACCGTCACCGAAGCGAAGACCGCTATTGCGATGGCCTTGCTGGGTGGGATGGGGGTTTTGCATAAAAACATGCCCGCTATCGAACAGGCCAAGCAAGTGAGTAAGGTCAAAAAATTCCAACACGCCGTTATATCCGAACCTGTGACGATTGAGAGCTCGATGACCATTGGTGCTCTTCGAGATCTTATCGAGGAAACTGGCGTGACGGGTTTCCCTGTGATTGGGGCTGGGAATAAACTTGTCGGTATGTGTACCGAACGAGACATTCGTTATACCAAAGACAATAGCGTTTTAGTTAAGGACGTCATGAGTTCACCGGCGAAGAGTCTTCCCGTTGGAGCTTCGCCTGAACAAGCGCAAGCATTCTTTAAGCAACATAAAGTTGAAAAACTTCCTTTAGTAGATTCCGAAGGAAAATTAAAAAGTTTGATGACGTCTAGAGATTTGCGGCAAGCGCAAGATCATCCCAATGCTTTACGAGATTTGCGTGGAAGCTTGAGTGTGGCTGCTGCGGTCGGAGTTTTGAGTGATGAAAATAAAGAGCGAGTGAAACTATTGGTTGAAGCTGGAGTTGATGCTCTTGTCGTGGACTCTGCTCACGGACACAGTGCTGGTGTCTTGGATACTTTAAAATGGATTCGTTCAGTCTATCCTAGCCTTCCTTTGATCGGTGGAAATATTGCGACAGCTGCTGCTGCAAAAGCACTGGTTGAGGCCGGTGCCAATATTGTGAAGGTAGGCATTGGACCGGGGTCAATTTGTACAACGCGAATCGTGAGTGGCATTGGTGTTCCTCAGTTTACAGCTGTCAGCGAAGTCGCATCTTACATTCGTAGCAAGCACCCAAAAGTTGGTGTGATTGCCGATGGGGGACTTCGCTATAGTGGTGATGTGACCAAGGCGCTTGCTGCGGGAGCGCATGCTGTTATGGCCGGTGGATTGTTTGCTGGAACAGACGAGTCTCCTGGTGAAATCGTTCTTTTTCAAGGGCGTAGCTACAAATTATACCGTGGAATGGGATCGCTTTCCGCTATGCGAGAAGGTTCAAAAGACCGTTATGGCCAGGCTTCTGTTAAAGATGTGAAAAAGTTAGTCCCAGAAGGTGTCGAGGCACGAGTTCCGTATAAGGGGCCCATAAGCGCCGTTATTGATCAGCTCACGGGTGGATTGCGTGCCGGAATGGGATATGTCGGGGCCGCAAGTTTAAAAGATTTAGTGGAGAAGGCCCATTTTAGAAGAATCACAGCTGGTGGCCTTAAAGAGAGTCATGTCCACGATGTGAGTATTACAAATGAGGCCCCCAATTACACGTCACACAGCTAGCTGAACAAAGCAGCTAAAGATGACCAGAGGAGCAAAACGATGATCGCCATCGTAGATTATGGATCTCAGTACACCCAGCTAATCGCTAAAAAGTTTCGTCGCGCGGGATACTTCGCAAAAGTTTTTTCGGCCAAAACAAAGGCCGCAGATTTTCAAAAAATTTTAGATCTTGAGGGTCCTTCCGGACTGCAAGGGCTAGTGTTGTCTGGCTCTCCGGCAAGCGTTGGCAAAGAACTCCATGTGGATGAAAATTTCTTAAATTTAGGCATTCCCATTCTTGGAATATGCTTTGGTTACCAAGACTTAGCTACGAAACTTGGAGGAAGGGTTGAGGCCGCTACCAACCGAGAATATGGCGAGGCGTGGGTCGAGAAAACAAAGGTCGATTGTGATGATCACTTGCTCGACGGGATTCCTCAAAAATTTAAAGTTTGGATGAGTCATGGAGATAGCGTGGTCGAATTGCCGAAGGGGACCGATCTTTTGCTTCAATCAACGAGTGGCCCCGCGGCTTTTAGAATTGCGGACAAGCGTCTTTGGGGATTGCAGTTCCATCCAGAGGTTTATCATTCACAATATGGGACAGAGCTTTTCGAAAATTTTGCAAAAATTTGTGGCCTTAAAAAGGGTGAATGGAGCGTAAAAGAGGCTTTGTCTGTGTCACTTCAAAAGCTCAAGGCCGATCTTTCCGGTGTTGACGAATGTTGGTGTGCCGTATCTGGTGGGGTGGATTCTACGGTTCTGGCTGTTTTGCTGTCTCAGGTTACAAAAGTTAAAGCGTTGTTTGTCGATCATGGATTTTTAAGAGCCTATGACGAGAGCGATCTCAAAAAATATTTTGCACCGTACCCTAATATCGATCTCGAGGTCCTCGATGCCCGCGATGTTTTTTGGGCCCAGTTAAAGGGGCAGTCCGATCCCGAAACAAAAAGAAAAATTATTGGAAAACTTTTTATTGAAACTTTTTATTCACACATTGGAGCTGAAAAGGGCACCAAAGTCTTTTTAGGGCAGGGGACCATTTATTCTGATGTTATTGAAAGTGCCAAAGCTTCAGCGGGTGTTTCTCATAACATCAAAAGTCACCACAATGTTGGTGGGCTTCCTGATGATCATGATTTTGTTTTAGTGGAGCCGTTAAGAGAATATTTCAAAGATGAAGTTCGTGAAATTGGGGCGCTCCTCGGCATCAATAGTGAGGCCCTTGCGCGTCATCCCTTTCCAGGCCCTGGGCTAGCTATCCGCTGTTTGGGCGATCTAAGTCCTGAACGAGTTGAGATTTTAAAAAAGGCCGATGACCTCATGATTAAGGAGCTCAAACTCAGAGGGCTTTATACCCAAACTTGGCAGGCTTTTTGTGTGCTCACCGATACATCAACTGTGGGGGTTATGGGGGATGCAAGAAGTTATGAGTCGGTTTTGGCCTTGCGTGCCGTAAGTTCAAGCGATGCCATGACAGCCGAAGTCACACAATTTCCACTTAAAGACTTGTGTGAGATAGCAACCAAGCTTGTAAATGAAATTCATGGAGTCAACCGAGTGGTCTATGACATCACCGGAAAACCTCCTGGGACTATTGAGTGGGAATAGGAGCAACTGATATGAATCAAAAAAAACGTCAATGGCTGCTTTTTTCTTCATCTACCGGACAAACTTTCCGCAATTTTTATTTATCACTTCACAAAGATAGCCAAACCCAAATTAAAGGATTTTTTACCGATCGTCCCTGCGCCGCTGCTACTATCGCAAGGCAAGTTTTGGAAGAAGCCCCAGTCTATGAGTTAGAAAGAGCAAAGTTTGAAAATTTTGTTTTGCAGTGGATTGAAAAGCGAGTCGAAAAACAGGAGTTAGATGATGCGGTCATTTTGCTTTGTGGTTTCTTTGGGATTTTGTCTAAAGAGTTTTTAGAAAAATGCCCCTTTCCCGTTTTCAATACGCACCCCTCATTGCTCCCAGCTTTTCCGGGGCTTGATAAAAAAGTTCAAAAACAAGCCTGGGAGTCGGTTCCGATTTCTGGTTTTACAATTCACATGGTAAATGCCTCTCTTGATGGTGGGCCCATAGTATTTCAACAGCCTGTAGCCATGGATCCTCGTTGGAGCGAAGATGAGGCTCGAGACGCCGTTCGTGCTGCCGAGCAAAGATGGTTGCCAGTGGTTTGGGAATATTTGCTTAAAACAAATGTAAGCAAAGATGACGTCCTACTTACAAGCCGAGAATTGAGAGCCAAGCATGGCCTCTTCGGTGCCGGTTTTCAGGAAAGGTTAGAGTCTCAAAATGCCAACATTTCACTTTAGTCCTCTAGACACACGTTACAAAGAATCTTTGCCTGAGGCTCTCTCAGAAGAGGCGTGGTTACTTGCGCAAATTTCGGTAGAGCGTGAATGGCTGCTTGAATTGCAGGCTCGTGGAATTATAAAGGAAAAACTAACGAGGGAAGCGTTTGATAAAATATTTTCTGGAGTTAGCGCCGAAGAAATTGCAGAAATTGAAAAAACAACTCAGCATGCCACTCGCGCTTTGGTTGAAGTCTTAATCAATAGACTTGAAAAAGCGGGTCACAAAGAAAACGCACGATGGGTCCACGTGGGACTCACTTCTTTTGATACAGTCGATACGGCTCAGCGGGTGAGACTCAAAACTTTTATTGAAAAAGATTATGTGCCTCAAGTTGAAGAGTTAAAAAACACTCTTCGCGTATTAACAAAAAAATATGCAAGGACACCGCAGGTGGGTCGAACTCATGGGCAATGGGCCGTTCCAAGTTATTTAGGATTGTTGTTCGCTGAATGTTTGGATCGCTTGCATAAACAAGAAGAGCGTATGCTCAGAGCTTGGTCAGAGCTAACGGGACAAGCTTCCGGCGCCGTGGGCGGTTATCAGGCAAGTTCACTTTTGGTGGATGACCCTGTTGAACTCGAAGAAAGTTTTTTAAAGAGGCTTGGACTCAGGCGAGCGTTAGCGTCGACTCAAATTCTTCCTCCAGAAGATGTTTTAAATTTAGCACACGAAACCTTTGTGATGAGTGCGGTTGTTACCAAGCTAGCCAATGACCTAAGACACTTGGCGCGCTCAGAGATTGCCGAAATTGCAGAAGGCATGGCTCCTGGACAGGTGGGATCAAGCACGATGCCACAAAAACGTAATCCTTGGAATTTTGAGCACGTTTGTAGTTTGCACAAAGTTTTACAAAGTCGTTACCTATTGCTTCAGTCCGATCTTATTACCGAACATCAAAGAGATTTAACAAATTCCGCCTCTGGCAGATTTTATGCCGAAACTTTTGCGATAAGTTTTTTAATTTTCAAGAGATTGAATAAGGTGCTTCCGAGGCTCGAAGTTTTTGAGGAAAATTTAAAAAGAAATCTTGCCAACGCGGGTGGTAGCGTTTTTGCCGAAGCCATGTATGTTGAGCTGACTAAAGAAGGCCAGGATGAAGCACATTCGAAAGTGCGAGAAGCTGCAAGAGAGTCGGAGCGATCCAACAAAGACCTCATTCAAGTTCTTCATGAAGGCGGACAGCTTTCTAAAGAAAAATCGCCAGATAAAATTCGTGACCGAGTTTTAAATGGAGCACGAATTAAAGTGGATACAGTATTAAAAACAACAGCCAAGAACTGGGATCTTCAAACATTCCGGTCAGAAAATGTCTCAGCGAAGGCGCTGAAAAACGATAAGGGGAGTTGAATCAAAATGTGCGGTGTTATGGGCGTTGTATTAAGTGAAGCTCTTCAAGACCGTTCGACTGAACTTGCGATGAGCATGCTTCAACGTCTTCAGCATCGAGGACAAGACGCCGCAGGCGTAACGGTGCTCCCTGAAGTGGGTGGTTTTAATTGGTCAAAGGGCCTAGGTCATGTGGCAGAGGCTCTAAAAGATTGGGAAAAGTTGCCACCAGCTAAAGCTTTTGTCGGGCATACTCGTTACGCAACAACGGGTAAAGGCGGTGTTGCAGAAGTCCAGCCTTTTGTGAAGGGAACTCCACGGCTTGCGATGGCCCACAATGGGAATATCGTAAATACCGTAGAACTCAAAAAGCAGTTCGAAATTGTGACCGATTCGGATTCTGACCTGGAAGTTTTGCAACAATATTTTTTGCATTTCGAAGAAAAATTGGGTTTTGAAAAATGTCTCGAAAGTTTATACAAAAATTTTATAGGAGCCTACGCGGTTGTTGGGCTGACTGAGGCGGGTGAATTGTTTGCATTTCGTGACCCTCATGGTATCAGGCCACTTTTTATGTATCGCTCGGATCACATAACCGCCTTTGCATCCGAAACCAGTGCCCTTCATTTCTTGAAAGCCTATGAGCGCGAGCTCGGTCTACCAGAATCCGACAGTGTTCTTGAGGAGGTCGACGCCGCTTCCTGGGTTCGCATTTCCAAAGATGGTGAGTTTAGTCGGGGAAAAGTTTTGCTTCCCGACACTAAAAAAACATTTTGTATGTTTGAGATGGTTTATTTTTCATCTCCTCAATCTGAATACAATGGCAACAGTGCTTACCGCTATAGGTTTACGATGGGGCAGGTCCTCGCCAGAAAAATTTTACATGAGCTTCCTGCGCAGCAAGATCCGCGCGATGTTTTTGATTATGTGGTTCCTGTTCCAGATACTTCCAGATCGGCGGCCATTGCCGTTGCGGAAACTCTGGGCGTTCCCTATAGGGAATATCTGGTAAAAAATCCCTACGCGGCAAGAACTTTTATTCTATCGTCACAAACAAGTCGCATCAAAGCGTTGGAATCAAAATTAAGTCTGATCGGTCCCGAGGTAAAAGGGCAGAAGATTCTTTTGGTCGACGATTCGGTTGTTCGCGGTAACACTTCCAGATTAATGGCAAAAAGATTAAAAGAGGCCGGGGCCCTCGAAGTTTCCATGGCTTCTGCGTGTCCTCCGATTCGTCATGGATGTTTTTACGGAATTGATTTTCCAGATGAAGATGAGCTGATTGCGGCCAAAGGATTGAACCTACAAGAAATTGCAGATTCAATTGGTTTGAAGCACGTGTATTATCTCGATATTCCTGGATTGAAGAAGGCGCTGAATAGTTCAGAATTGTGTACAGGCTGTCTGGATGGACATGATGCTTCTAACCAACAAGCCTTTGATAAGTTTCTTGATCGAAGAAGGCAACAGCGCAATTTATAAAGATTGCTTTTAAAAATAAGGATTAGAAATGAAAACTAGCAAAATCGCAGAAGGCTCAAACAAAAATTTGTGGAAGCTTGAATGTGATGATTCTTCTGTTAACTCTTTTGTCGCCTTTGAGTTTAGTGATCGAATTTCGGTTTTTGATTGGGGTCCTTTGGATTGCGATATTTTAGACCGTGGTAAAAATCTTGAACGCTTTGCTTTGGCATTGGCCAGGCATTTAGATTTCAAAGGAATTGCCCAAGCTTGCGATTTGGAGATGAGCAAAAAAGAAGAATGTTTTGTTTCAAAACGTGTTTCGCATCCTAAACACTCATTGGATTCCAATGACTATGTCTTTCTTCCTTTGGAGTTTATTGTGAGGTGGGGCATTCCACAAGGGTCGAGCCTGCTTAAACGCGCCCCGGAGAAATATTCCCTATGGCAACGCTTCGAAAAGCCGATGGTTGAATACAGCACAAAACTCGAAGCTCAAGACCGCATGCTTGAAGCAGAAGAGGCGCAGGCGCTGTTAGCGAATACGCAAGCAAAATTAAATGACATTGAAGCTTTTTTGCAAAAGCTGTGCCCCGTGGTTGAGAGCTTTTTCGACGACCGTGGTTTAGAGATTTGGGACGCAAAATTTGAATTAGCCATCAATCTTAAGACAAAAAAATTAATGCTCGTCGATGCCATTACTCCAGATGAACTTAGATTGTATATGAAGGGGCTTAGGCGAGTTCCTTTATCAAAGGAATTGTTAAGGCTTTGGCTGCGCCAAACGCCTTGGTTTGATTCGGTGGCATTGGTTAAATCAAAGACGAAAACTCCCCAGCCGCAATCTGCTAATTGGCAATCTGCTAATTGGCAATCATTAGTCAAGTATCCGCAACCCCAGCTTGGGGTTTGGCGAAGCAAAAAATTAAGTCACTTATATGAAGCACTGGCTAAGCTCGCGGAAGATGCTCAGTCTAAGTCTTTGTGGAATTGGATCAGGCAAGATGAACCATGCAAGGTGGCAGTTATTGGTGGTGGTGGGCGTGAAGAAGCCCTTAGGTGGCGTCTAAAATTGGAAGGTGTCGAGATCTGCGATGCCAAAACTGTTGCCTCTCTGATGCTTTTTAAGCCTACAGAAATTGATGCTGTTTTTGTGAGCATGGATAACGATCTAGAAGCTGGGCTGGTAGATGAACTTTCTCAGAAGGGATTTTGGACCTTTGGCCCTACAAAAGCAGCCTCTAAACTTGAATGGTCTAAACTTTTCGGTCGAGAAGTTGCCGTTGCGGCTAAGGTTCCGACGCCATTCTTTTCTAAAAACTTAAATGATTTTGAACGTGGGGCTGCTCCGCCACATGGTGATGTTCCAGTGCTTAAGCTAGATGGATTAGCTGCGGGCAAAGGAGTTTTTCTTTTTGAAAGCTGGGAAGCCTTAGATGAAAAATTGCTTTTGTTAAATGAAGGCAAAAAAGACTATTATTTTGAAGAACGTTGTGAGGGATTTGAAGCGTCTATATTTTTTGAATGTCTACGGGATAGCTCAGGCAGGCCTAGTGTAAAATTTCTAGGGTCGGCTCAAGACTTTAAAAGAAGATTTTTGGGGGATGAAGGACCAAATACAGGCGGGATGGGAGCCTGGGTTCCTCATCCAAAGTTGACCGAAGATGATATTGCGCTGTTCAATGATTGGGCTCAAAGAACTGTTCAGATGATGGACCAACGTGGAAATTTTTATAGAGGCATTCTCTACATAGGGGCTATGCGTGATAGCAAACAGGGATGGAAACTTATTGAGTACAATGCTCGATTTGGTGATCCCGAAACTCAGGCGCTAGTGGGTCAGTGGCCACGCGGAAGTAAAATATTACGATCGATGCTTTCTTTGTCCACTGAGTTTGCGAACGACTATGAGTTTGAAAAAACTCAAATGACTTCATTGTCATCTTCTTTGTGTTTGTCGCTTGTTCATCCTCAATACCCAGAAAAGGCTGTGCCTATTGAACTTAGTCCTTGGGAGTTTTCTTCCGACGAAAATTCTCAGCTGTTTTTAACAACCAGCAAAACGGGGCGCTTGGCCTATATCGTTGCCCAAGCTCCCAATCGCCACGAAGCTGGCGATAAAGTTTTTGAGATATTGCTAGATTGTCCTTGGAAAGATCTAGTGGAGTGGAGAACGGACATACTCAAATGACCAATTCAACAGCGAATGTCGTGAAAAATTATAGGCTTTGGCTCATTGAGGCCGAGCAACCATCTTTTTTAGTTAACGAAAAATCTAGCTCTGAGATTTCTTCCTATTTGCTTCTTCGTGTCGAAAACTTTACAGATTTGCAAATATCTCGCCTTAATTTATTTCTAGAGTCAGCTGTAGAGTTAAGTCCAGATCATTTGAATAATAAACAGATTATGGCGAGAGTGCATCACTCGGCCTCAGTTGATCCCAAAGAAATTTCCTTAGGCCAGTTTTTGGGGGTTGCTCCTCATCAAATTAGAATTGAATCTTGGTTGGTTGCAGACTCCGCAGAGATATTAGAAACATTAAAAAATCATGCTGAGAATTTGTGGCGTGAGCCTGCGATCGAATTTATTTGGACGGGTTCAGTGGATGCGTGGTGGAAAGAGCGGGCCGTCTTGCCTGCGGCTATTCGCACTGCCGATCCCAGCCTAAATAGCGTTCAAGATCCAGCTAGTATTGGACTTGAATTTTCTGTTGATGAACAAAGGGCTATTGCTGAAGAATCTAGGTCTGTTGGTCGTGATTTCAATAGAACAGAATGGGAATTGCTAGCCCAAACTTGGTCGGAGCACTGCAAACACAAAATTTTTGGAGCTTCAATCACATCGGCAGATGCTCGTTTGCCCGTGACCCACGGAATTTTTAAAACCTATCTTAGGGCGCCCGCATTGAAGATTGCAGATAAAAAGAAAGATGTTTATTTATCCTTGTTTCATGACAACTCGGGAGTCTTAGGTCTCAGTCGCCCTGATGGATCTCAAAGTCCTTGGGCTGCTTGTGTAAAAATGGAAACGCATAACAGTCCATCGGCGATTTCTCCTTATGGCGGCGCTTCCACGGGCCTTGTGGGGGTTCATCGCGACATTTTGGGTACCGGCCTTGGCGCTAAACCTATCGCTAGTTGGGATGTTTTGTGTTTTGAATCGGGCCATCATAACCAGAGACGCCCACAAAATGCTCTGCCGACCGATATAATTCGCAAAGGCGTTATCAAGGGAATTGAAGATGGCGGAAATCAAAGTGGAATACCCACCATTCAAGGTAGCGTCGTTTTTGATCCCAACTATTCAGCCAAGCCTTTAGTTTATGCGGGGGCGATAGGATCTTTAAAACGTGAGCAGGTTAATAAAAACTCGCGTCCAGGCGATAAACTCTATTGTGTTGGTGGAGCCGTTGGAGCAGATGGTTTGCGTGGTGCGGTTATGAGTTCGCGTGATTTGCGTCAGGAAGACATGCAGGGTTCTGCTGTTCAGGTCGCACAGGCTTTTGTTCAGAGATGCCTTACCGAATTTTTATTAGAGGCGCGAGATTTGGGAATCATATCTAGCGTTACAGATAACGGTGCGGGTGGACTTGCTTCGAGCTGTGGAGAAATGGCAACCCAAACAGGCGGGGCTCGACTCGATCTATCTCAGTTAAGAATAAAATATCAGGGCCTTCATTCTTGGGAAAAGCTTTTAAGCGAAAGTCAGGAGCGAATGACAGTTGCCACCAGAGATACAAAAAGGTTTGAAGATCTTGCGACTGCCTGGGGTGTCGGAATCGATTGTATAGGGGAGCTCAATGAGTCGGGTCGTTTTGAAGTTTGGGATCAGGATCATAAGATTGTTGATTTAAGCTTGGAATTTTTGCACGACAAATGTCCTCTTATGCATCTTAAATCTGAATGGACTTGGCCTCAAGAAGAGGCGACTTTAAATACTGCTCGTTCAAGCATGAAAAAAAATCATCCTGTTCTGGATTCTAACAACTTGTTTGAGACATTTAAAAATTTGCTAAATTCAGAAATTTTAGCTTCGCGAGAAGGCTTGGTAAGAAGATTTGATCATGAAGTACAAGGACGAACTCGAAAATTGCCGTTTGCTGGAGCGACTCAAAATTCACCTCAGGATGGATCCAACATTGAAATTTACGAAGACAAAGAAGATTCTTGCTATATTGCATTAGGGCACGGATTAGCGCCTTATCGTAAAGACATTCAAGATAACGTTCTTCAATCGGTGGATGAGGCCATTCGCCAGGCAATCCTTGGTGGACTCAAATTAAATGAAGCCGCGCTTTTAGATAACTATTCATGGCCCGATCCGTTGCCCTCCAGCAATCCGGCGAAAGCTCGCCCTCAATCTGATCGTTTGATTTGGAAGTTATTGAGGTCGGGGGAAATTCTAGAAAGCGTGACACGCAAATTTGACATGCCTTTTGTTAGTGGAAAAGATAGCATGAAGAATACCAGTGAAGGGATCGATGTTCCGGAAACTCTTGTTATTTCTGCTTTTGGTCCGGCTTATGGCCCCGATAAAGTTCCTAATGCCTTTTTCACAAGAGCTAACGATGTGGTTTTTTATTTAGAGCCGTTCAAAATCGATTTGCGCGATAGTGCCTTAGAGCGCTTTTTAGCGATATCTTTGAGTTCAAGTTCCTCTTTGTTTGAAGGAGCTGATTTTAAGAGACAAGACAATGAATTAGAAAGCACTATTGAAAAACTTTATCTTAGGCATTCTATTTTTTCTAAACTTATTTCAAAAGGGCTTATTCGAGCGGCCAAAGATATTTCTGAAGGAGGCCTTATAACGGCCTTATTTGAAATGTGCTTAGGCAGAAACATGGGACTTCAACTTGAGATCGCCGATGCAGACCCCGAGATTCTTTTTGGAGAGGGTTTGGGTGGCTATGTTTTTACCTGTGATGTCCATCAAATTGCCGAAATCGAAAACGCATTCCCCGATCTAAAAAGAGCTGGGGTAGTTTCAAAACCTTTTGTGATACGCTTTTCATCTGGAAAAGAATGGCCGATCGAAGATCTCAAAACCAGCTATCTTAGTAAAACGAAAGAAGGGTTTTGGTCATGATTGCGTATATTGTAAAAGGATTGGGCATTGAGTGCGAACTTGAAATGGAAAGAGCGCTGCTTCGCACTGAGGCTTTTGAAGCTGTCAATTTTATTAACTTTCCAAAATTGCTAAGTGGACATGAAAGTCTTCCGGATTTTAAAAAAGGAGATTGCTTTGTGATTCCTGGAGGATTTTCGTATTCCGACCATTTTGGCGCAGGCAAATTGCTGGCTATTAAATTTCGAGAACTTAAGATTTTAGATTTGCTAGACCAAAAACAGGTCAACATTCTTGGAATCTGTAATGGTTTTCAGATTATGTGTCAGACAGGTTGTTTTGGTAAAGGCATTGAACTTCATAGGAATAGACCTATCGGCTTTAAAAACAGGTGGGTGTCACTACAAAGTCCTTGGGGAGAATGCTGTTTGCCGGTCAGACATGGAGAGGGACGTTTGATTGTTGATTCAAATAGTCTTCCAAAAACGACAAAGAAAATCTTATCATATATCGATCCTGATTTTAATAATGCTTCATTTGAAAACATTGCCGGCTTAGTTGCTTTTAAAAATGAAGCATGGCGAATAGGTATGATGCCGCATCCTGAGATTGCACTTTCAAAGATGGATCATCCCGATAGGTTTGGGACTGATCATTTTGAGCAACACAGATCAAAGCTATACGCTGAAGAAGGCGACGGATTACAACTTTTGAAATCGATATTTGATTCAGAGAAATTTAAATCTGCTGGGGGTACAATATGATCAACTCAAATGAACGAACTGAATGGGCCTTGTTCTCATTGACTGATAAAAGAGGATGCGAAGGGCTTGCTAAGCTTTTTGTAGAAAGAGGCGTTCGAATTATTTCTAGTGGCGGCACTAAAAGATATTTAGAAGAACATGGCATTGAGGCCATGGATATTAGCGATTTTACCGGTGAACCTGAGCGTTTTGGTGGTCGAGTAAAAACCCTTCATCATAAAATTTATTCCTCATTGCTGTTGCGGCCGGATAGTGAGAGCGATTGGAAACAATGGCCTGAGGGGCATCAAATAGTTGCTGTTGTCTGCAATTTTTATCCGTTTCAAGAAAAAGTATCTGAGGCCAAAAGCATGGATGCTATGATTGAATGGATAGATATTGGGGGTCCGTGCATGGTGAGAGCGGCTGCAAAAAATGCAAAACATGTTTGGGTCTTTACGAATCCTTCGCAGTACGAAAGCTTTTTAGAAAAAAGCTGGGATGAGAGAGTGAATGAACACACTCGCTATACATTAGCTTTAGAAGCCTTTGAATTGGTTAGAAATCTGGACAACGCCATTGCGGATGAATGGCATCGGAGATCGTTGCTTCCATACTTTGGGGAGGCTCCTGCCGAAAAGGAACAGGTCAGTAACGATTCATTAGAAAAATGGACTTTTGAACCAAATATGAAATACGGTGAAAACCCTCATCAAAAAGCAAGCTACACGCGCCTTACGAATCAAAATTCGGCTGAATTTTTGGGACCTGTGGGTTTTAACAATGTTCGTGACGCCGAGGCGGCGTGGAAATTTGTAGAAGCTTTTTCAAAAGAGCAGGCGGCGGTTGCCGTTGTGAAACACCAAACGCTTTGCGGGGCCTGTGCGTCACCAAACTTAAGCCAAAAGGAAGAGGCGTTTAGTTGGGCTTGGGAAGGTGATCCCGTTTCGAGATTTGGTGGAATTGTCGCTTTCAATCATTTGCCTGGTTCAGAAGCAACGACTTGTCTTCAGAAAAATTTTGTTGAACTCGTTGTGCTTCCTAAAACTAAAGAATGTAGGCAGTGGGCAGAAAAGCTTCGTGCTTCTAAACCTCGATGCCGTTTTGTTTTAGTAAATCCTTTCGATGGAACATCTAAAGAAAGTTTTACGGGTCGTCTCGGGATGTTGTCACAAGATTGCGATTTTGAAGCCATACCTTCAAAAGTTACAAACACGAAATCGATGCAGGAATTTTGGATTCATGCCTCCGCATGGATGGGGGCTTGTTCTAAATCAAACGCCTTGGTCCTGACTCTCCAAAGTAAGAATGGCTCTGTTGTGCTGGCGGGTGCGGGGCAGGGACAGCCTAATCGAGTTGAAGCCTTCGATAAATTGGCCTGGCCGAGAGCACAGGAATTTTTAGAACGCTTTGGCCAGTTTTCCGTAAAAGATTTGCTTTTATATAGCGACGCCTTTTTGCCCTTCACCGATTTAATTGAGTCGATGGCACAAGCTAAGGTAAAAAAATTGGTACAGCCTGGTGGAAGCAAAAATGATTCATTGATCTTAGAAAAAGCAAAAGAGCTTGGAGTTGATTGTACCATGACTGGCGTAAGGCATTTTTGGCACTAAAATTTGTCGAAATCTAGAGTGAGAATAAAAAGGAAATAATCATGAGTGATTCAAAGACCAACAAACCCTCAGAGAGAAGCACGGGAAGCTATTCCGAAAGTGGTGTGGATACTCGTGCCGCCGATCAGTTTGTGGAGGGAATCAAAAACATTGTAAAAATTGATCCTTCCTCAAAAGTTAAAGACAGTGTTGGCGCCTACGCGGCTGTCTATGAGCTGACTCCAGATCATTGGATTGCAACGGGTTGCGATGGAGTGGGTACAAAGATTCTGTGGACGCTCGAGGGATTGGGTAGCGCGGAGATGTTGGCCCAAGATTTGGTTGCGATGAACGTGAATGATCTTTTATGTGTGGGAGCCATGCCAAAACTTTTTCTCGATTACATTGGCTTCACTCAAAGCGCACTTTTAGAGGAGGGAGCATTGCTCCCAAAATTTATCAAAGGTTTGCAGGCCGCCTGTTCTAAGTCCCAATGTCTTTTGGTTGGTGGAGAAACAGCACAGATGCCGGATTTTTATAAAGACGGTCATTTTGATGTTTCTGGTTTTTGTGTGGGAGACTTACAGCCCAAGGATTGGCTACATGCTGAGAAAATAGATTTAGGAGCACAGCTTTGGGCTTGGAAATCTGACGGACCTCATTCAAATGGATTTAGTTGGCTCCGAAAAATTTTCGATGCCAAGAAGGATGCTAAGTTTATTTCAGAGCATTTGATGGCCCCTACAAAATTATATGTCGACGATTTTCAAAAGCTAAAAAATCTTTTAAAGGAACACAATGCTTCGACAGCTTTACAGGCTGCTTTTCATATCACAGGTTCTGGCCTTAGAAACTTATTGAGACTTCAGCCTAAACACCATGAAATTGGTTTTGTTATTGACCAAAACTTGGAGTGGCCCCTTTGGATGCAAGAGATTCAAAAAAGAACGGGAGCCACGAGCGAAGAGTTGCTTTGCAGCTTTAATGGTGGTTGGGGCTTTTGCGTGCTTCTTGATAATCAGTTTGCCTCAGAGCATCACAAGGAGCTCAATGCTTTAGGCCTTTTCCAGCGTGGATATGCGGATGACCTCGCACGTGTTAAAATAGATGGTCTGGAGATTCGATGAAAGCTAACTACCCAACACCAAATTATCCCAATCCAAGTGAGGAGTTTGGTACTTTCCTTGGATCTTGTCTTTCGGAGTCTTGGCTACATTCCTTCACCTGGCATCCTTTAAAACGACAGGGGCTTGATCCGAAGTTTTCAAAGTCGCATAAAGAAGCACCCGATGATGCATTTTTTCAGATTGAAGTCGAGTCACCGTCTGATTTTAGAACGGGTATAGATTTAGAGTTTTATGATGCTTCTAGACCATTGTTTAAAAATAAAGATTGGCTTGAGCGGCGTTTAAAAATTCCTGAAGCCACCATCAAAGCCTTAAGCTCAGAAAAATTATTAGAGGAATGGTGCTTTAGAGAAGCAGCCTTTAAGGCTTTGTATCCATTTAATTCCGGAGTTGTTTTAAGTGACTTTATTCGTGAGAGTGACGATCAACTTAGTATTGAAGTTGCGGGCCAAAGTTATGTTTTTGACTTAAAGGGTGATTGGAAGGCTCCTTGGTTTGTGGCGCTTGCACGTCGTAGCTTGTAATACCAAAATTTTGTTTGTGGGTTGTTGAGATGAATGAAAATAAAGAAAGCAAGCCACAAAGTTTACTTGTCACTGGAGTTACAGGCTTTATTGGAAGCGAAATATTAGCTCGACTTATAAAAAGTAAAATTCGAGTGGTTGCTCTGGCACGTAAAAAGCCAGACGCTAGAAATTCATTGTTAGCCATGCGTTTTAAAGAACACGGACTCGATCCGGATTATGAAATCAACCGCATAGAGTGGAAGGAAACTCCCTTTGAAGATGAAAAAAGATTTCGTAATACACTCTCGTCTTTAGATTCTAACAAATATGATTGGCGCGTTTTGCACTTAGCCGCCATTATAAAAGCGGTCTCCAACAATAATGCGCAAGATAGATTGAACATTGGGGTTACCGAAGACCTTTTGAATTGGGCAAATAGAGTAAGGGCTCCATTTTACTATATGAGTTCCGTTGTGGCTTTTGGCGTAAATCAAAACTCAACGGACCGTGATGAATCTACCTTTGAATCCTGGGAGCCCTTTAACGAAAAGATTGCTTATTACAGGACTAAACGCCTCTCTCATATTCACGTGAAAGAGCATGCTCAGTGCGGTGGGGCGATCTTTTGCCCCTCTGTCGTTCATGGTGCTCTTGAGCAATTTAAAGACTCTAGAGGCCACCTTAGAGCTCTCAAGAGCGGCAAACTTTCTCTGGCTCCAAGGGGCGGTGCAAACTTTGTAAGTTTAGATCATGTGGCTAGTGTGATTGTGGACTCTCTTCTTGAGACAAAAGTCACGGCGGTCGAGGGCGGTATTCAGGAAAGACTCCTGGTAGGAGTGAATCTCAAAATTGTTGACTATTTCAATCTATATATTGAAATTTATAAAGAGCATTTAAAGGCGCAAGGCTTGAGATTGTCGGGTGATGCGGCTGCGACGAACGAATCAAAACTTAAAAAATTGCCAAAAATGATTCGTGTTTTACCTAAGTCTCTAAGCTCGTTGTTGGTTGGTATTGCAAAAATGACCGTAAATTTTGGAATCAACGATCATCTTTTGCTAACGTTTATTCAGTCGACAAATTACTTATTTTTTAGATCTAAATACCCACCAGACAAATCTAAAGACCTTGAAGAGCTTAAACAAGCTATTTTAAGCTCTATGCTTTCTGCTGCTGCCGCTCAAAAGTGATTAGCTTCTTATCAAATATTAATCAGACAAAATCTAATTCTTATATTTTAGGAGCAATTGGCTTTGGATGACCTGAGATTCTGAAGACGATTTTTTTACTAACAGTCTTAAATTTATGATCTCGGGCTGATTCACATTTTCTACGACATCCATCAATGAGTCAAAAACCATCTCGTCACTTCGAATCGCACCTGAGCCAGAATCAATTTCTTCCCATGCAGATGCTCTCGAGCAGGCGGCAGGGTCTTCGATTTGACTACATTTTTCAATGGACCACACCAAAGAAGAATCATTGTCGCTGCCGTTGAAGGCAAGCATCGACACCTTTGCAATTGATGAAGCATCGAAGGCATAGCGTCCTTCTAGGGCCCGGCTGTTTGAATTTAAATCGCGTATCACCGTATTGTATGGGCTACTTTGTCCCTTAAGGACCGGTACGGGCGCTCCGTCAACAACTAGTTTAAGGGCCGCAGCGCTAGGATTATAGAGTGGATCACCAAAAAACAAACCAGATGGCAGTCCACCCGATCTAATGACTGAACGCCCCAGGCCTTCGCCCCTAAAGAAGTTTACCGCAGTGACATCTATGTCTTTAAAGGCCCAACCACCAGTCATCCAATGAGAACTGCTTCCCCACCAGGCGACAGCTCCCAATCGATCAATCATAGTCGAGCCTGTGTTTCCATAGGCTATAGATTTTTGATCTTCATTGAAGCTACCAGCATCAAGAGGAAGAATGGATTCACCGGTTGCTTGGTCTATAACTTCTAAGCCATCAAGTTCTACAAAGCCTCTAATGTCATTTGCAAACTCACTTATAAGATAGATTTCTGCTCTGTTGTAGTTCCTAGTTGAATTGGCGTTGGCAATGTTCATCGGGAGTTCTGCCGTTGACCATGTCTCAGAATTTCCAGCGTTCATGTCTAGTTTTAAAACGTGCGTTGACATGTTTCCAGCAGAGTCGCCTAGGTAAACAGTGATGTTGAATGATTTGTCGGTATTGATAGAATTCTTAAATCGGATCTTAAACAATGCTTGAATGGCTCCATTTGCTTTTATTAAATTTTTTGTAAAATAGAATTTTTTGGACATTGTAAGCGGAATTCTTTGTGAGCAATCTATGCCATTACAAGTTGCTCCTGCTTTGGCAAAGGGATCACCAAGTCGAATATATTTACCGTCGCTAAATCGCTCATTCACAAAGGCTTTGTCTAAATCATTTAATTCGTAGACCGGAGTGACATCTCGATCTCCTGACCAAAAATTCATCCAACCATGGGGCATGAATCCGTAATAAGTGTTTGGCCATGATCGTAATTGGAAGCCAATTAGTGAAGGCGATCCGCCTACACAATCAGTGTTGATGACCTTGAAATAGTCAGTAGAACGCTCTTTGCATCCACTGATAAGCAGAGGGTCTACAAATTCATCGCAAATTTCCAAGCATGAGTCTGCATTTTTTCGCCAACTCAACATGTCTTTCCATGAACCGTTGAAGGGTTGTTGTCCGTTGGGCCAAGGGTTTCCACCAGCATAAAAACCTACATTGTCCACAATACCTGAAGGATGCATACGTCCGGCGGGAATCTCTCCGGGGGCGTTGGCAGCAAACGAACATTTGGAGGCATCCCAGGCAGCTATGTCTGAGTTATATATCTCCATACAATCGGCACTTTCCAAGCCATTGACAATGTCCATAAAGGTAGAGTTCCCATTTTTTGTTCCACTGGATAATAGCGTGCCCTCAACGCCAGTTTTCTCGGCATCTAAGGTTCTATCGAGCAAGTTCTTGGTGCGCTCGGGAGTCACTGCTTCAAAATTCCCGTAATACAAATGACTTCGTCCTTTTGTTCCATCGGGCCTATTGAAAAAGTTATCCCTGAAATACCAGCCCATGGCTGGATCTTCTATCGTGGTGGGTTCCATAAAAATTCGAGCGGGAATGCCGCGAACAAAAACAAAATGATCAGCAATGCCTTCGGCTTCAATCAGCTCAATTTGTTCCGGACCACACGGAGCTGGCCTAGTCTCGGCTGACATAAGGGGGCACAGGCAGTTGCTTTGAATGCTGGCGAAGGCGCTATCGAGTTCTGTGGTGCTTGCATACAAGCCCGGAGGAAGTTCTACGCCACAGACTCTTTGAGTATCTATATTGCGTTTATCGGCGTAGTAATCTGCAATCTCTTGAGAGCCCAATACGTTTTTGTTGTAAACTATAATAGCCCGATCTTTTAATGGAATGGAGCTAGGAATGCGTTCCATGTAGCGACTCACGTTAGTGTAAACGGATGACACGATTGTCCCGGTGCTGGGCCATTGTTGTTTTAAACTAATTGATGGAAACTCTGCGGAGGGTGAATTTAGGATTGCGATTATATTAAAATTACCATCTTCGCCACAGACGGTCGTGGCTCCGCCTGTCAAGGTATCGGTCACTGAATAACTTGGATGACATTTCCCGGAGATATTTACTGAAGTTCCATTGATAAATTCAATTTGCTGGAGGTTTGAGCTTATGCTTAATGTTATGGGCTCCATGGTCGCGCCCCTGAAGGTGTGATTGTATTCTTTGACGGCAAACGTCACCAAGTTTTGAAGTGACATTCTAATTTTAAATTTAGATTGCCCGATGACAGCACCAGAGAGTGAAATGGAATAACGTTTGGTTGTGCCAGGCATGATGGTGCTTAGTGAGCCATTATTTGATGAGCCTGCAGGGGGAACCACTCTTGGTCTAGGAGATGAAACAGTGCTGCCAGTGGAACTGGTCACAACATTGTCGTAGGTAATTTGGTTGAGGTTAAATGTGGGCATATCAAGATTTGATTCATCAACTTGAGCGGTAGAAATAAGACTAAGTTCAATAGGTTCTAGACCACTATTAGTAATGGTATATATTTTTTTTGAATTGGGCATTCCACGATAAAGTGTGTCTAGGCGAATATCCACTTCACTTGCAAGTTCAAGCCCAGATTCGTCAGTGATAACAGCTGCTACGGGAAGGTTGGGAATGGTATTTGCGGCGACAGGAAAGCTAAAATCTTTGACGTCGTTTGGAAAACGAGTGTTTTCTGTGTGGAATGAAATTTCGCCGTTAATTGTCTCTTCCTTCGCATTTAAAAATTTAAGTTTCAGAGGAATTGATTGATTGGCCTCAATATATTCGGGCGGATCAATTATCGTGAATGCCGAATGAGAGCTAGAAAAAGTGGAAAGCTTCGTTGCAACATTGCTTAGATTTTTTAAAGTGACAATAGCT
Source organism: Bdellovibrionota bacterium (assembly GCA_041750195.1). Lineage (GTDB taxonomy): Bacteria > Bdellovibrionota > UBA2428 > UBA2428 > UBA2428 > JBGSZX01. Next base: position 66,462 of record JBGSZX010000041.1, read on the forward strand.
TCGGAGGGGACGTCTTTAGCTGCGCCGCGAACGCTAAATGGACGACTAGAGGAAATGTAGTTATTAAATTCATCATAGGCTCTAACAGACACTTTGGGGATAACTTCAGAAGACAAAGCAATCGGAATTTCTCTATAAGAGGATGGGTTACTGACGTCCTCCAATTTGATTTTCATGGTGCTTTCTATCAAGCCAGCGGTTCGTGCGGATTTTTGAAGTGTGATGGTCGCCGATGTCCCCGCCTTCACGAGCCACTCAGTGCTAAATGAACCAACAAATCCCCGAATAACATGGACCCAGGCCGAGCCAAGCCAGCTAGATGTGTAGCGCATATCTCTATTCGAAAGGTTTTGGATAGTAATGGTTCGTTCCATTAAGGAACTTGTGCCCGTTTCAAGTTTTAGAGGCCATTCAATTGAGCCGCCGTCCAAATAGTTAAGCCCAGCGTGGGTGACTTTAATCTTGAAGGCGTCTTCGGTAATTGATTGCGAGACAGCAATCGTTCCACTTTTAGTTTCAGAGTTAAAATCAGCATTTTGTACCACAAATGTAATATCTCCGCTCAAGTCCCCTGGTGAATCGGTGTTGTGTTTGAGTCTTAGTAACTTTGATTCTCCACTAGCCAATTCTATCGGAAGAGTTCCCGTGGTGAGCCATGAAGGCATATTCAAACTTAGTAACTTTAGTTTCCCACTGCCTTTGTTTTGAATCGTTAGATCCGTATAGGCATCTCGAAATTGCTGGGAAGTAGCTTGTGAAGCCGAAAAATTATTGGACGAGAGTTCCGAATTAAAGACAATTGATTCTCCATTTTTGATCTCAAAATTGAGGCTAGCCTTTACGGATTTTTTAAGCACTACTTGTCGGGATTGGGAAACTGAGGAAATCAATTTGCTAAGATTAGAAATATTTAGGGTCAATGGGGCTTGGTAATCCCCAAGAATATTTATGTCGCTGCTAATATGTAATTTAGCCGTTTTTCCAGGTGACAAGATATACCCATCCCCCGAATCAAAATTTTCTGAACCCAAGCTCCATGCGGCAGAATTTAGAATTGGATTTAGTTCAATTTTGTCAACTCCCTGATTCTCAATAGAGATGCTTTCAACTTGAACTCCGCCTGATTTTTCTATTTTATCGGGCCAGATAATATTCGCATGGTTTACAATTTCTGAATTGTTATATTTTAAGGAAAATTTGAAAGACGGAAGAACGTTGGCGAGAATCCTCGTGTTAATAAATATTCTTTGATCAGGAACTTTTGTGTTGGAAATTGCAATTTTAAATTCGTTGTTATTTGAGGCCAAAAAATTTAGTTCACTGGCATCTAGAATCAATTTAAATGAGTATAACTTATTGGGTGCAAGCGTAAGATTATTCAAGGAGTGGGATATGTCAAAGTCGCCTATAAGCAGTTTGGATCCATTAGGAAGTAGAATCTCATCAATTTTGATAGAGGCCCCATTGGTTTTTATTTCTATGGGTATGATCAATTCTCGACCTTCAGAAACGTCTCCTAGGTCGACATCTTCAAGTTGAATGTTTTGTGCGAGCTCTTTCTTGTCAATTGAGAGGGCGGTATAATTTATTTGTTTTGAGGAAAATATTTTCAAATCAAAATCTAGATTTGCAATGATTGACGCTTGGATGTCGTAGAAATAAGTCTGCTGATCTAAGTCGTTGGCTTGGGCATCTGAATCAGATGTTATTTCTAGCTGATCACTAAATGAACCATATTTATTTTTTTGAATCACCAGAAAAGTGTTCATAGATTCGCCCGAGGCCAATTCGCCACTTGCATGGCTAAGCTTCCAAAAAGAAGCCGTAGGCCCAATGATGTTTATGCTGATTTTTCTTTTAGTTTCCCCTTTGTTTGTTATGGTAATTTTTTTTGCAGGAATTTCTGAAAGATTGGACTCAAGAGTTTGAGGCCACTTGATTGAATCTGAATCACTAAGAATTTCACCTGAAACACTAATTTCTAAATCAGTATTCTTATTGTTGTTAGTTAGGATTTGGGCTAACTCGCAGCCTGCTAACGAGACGGCTAGGATCGAAGCGACGAAGCCAGTTGAGAAGTGTGTAATAGTTAATCTAAGGAGTTTCCTCATCCTAACATTTTCGGGCTTTTAGGATGATGCCTCAAGTTAAGGTTAGGGTTTAACAAAATCTTAACTGAGGCCAAAATGAGATGGCAGTTTTTATGTTCTAGAGAGCAAATTTATTAGGATTTCAGAGCAGCTTCTGCTCGAATTCGCGCGTGTTTTGAGGGGTTCCCCGAATGAAGGTCCAAAGACGTCGCGGATGGCTTGTGGGGTCACAAGCCTGTCCTGATCAAAACGCTCTACCATGGAAATGGCCTGCTTATATTTGCGAACACTGTCTCTTAGTATGAGCATGGAGTTTACGAGTGTTGCTGATTCTTTGTCTCCATGGACAATCTGCGTGAGAACTTCCGTTTCTCGCACTGAGACCATTCTAAGAATTTCGTTTGAGTAAGTTGTAGCGTCGGCGACCAATTGCTTGAGAGCCTTTTTCTCGGCCTGTGTGGAGTGCCTTGAATTTTCTTTGCTCAAAGCCCCTAACTGATTATCCATCCCTAATAAAACTTTTTTAAGGTCAATGATCTCATGAAGCTGTGATGATAATTTTTGTAAGTTAACATGGGTACCCAATTTAGCAAATCTTGTTCTGAGGGTTTGGAGCAATTCTCGTCTAAGTTCAGGGCGTTCTTGAATAAACATCCATAGCTCTAGCGTATAAAGAGATTTTTTGTTTTTCAGTGGTAGCAATTTATCGAGCCATCTCGCTCCGTTTGAATCTTTTAAAACGAGAGCTTCAAGTTCGGAAACAGAGACATTTAGCCCGCCAACATATTCTTTAGAGGTGACGCCAATAGAGAGCCCCAACATCTCTTTCATAAAATCTTCATGCATAAGAGATATAACGTGAGAGCGCTCAGCCATTCCTAAGAGTTCGGTCCTTAGTTTTTGGATATTTCGAAATTCTTTGATGCCGATTTTTTTTATGAGTTTGACGTCGGACCAGCTTTTCATAACGAATACCTGTCCTGCTGCAACAAAGGGTTCAAAGGGGGTGGCTAGAACAAGCATAGCAAGTCCAGGTTGCCCAACACTTGTTAAAATAGGAGGCAAAACAAATGTGCTCAAAATATTGGTGACCACAAAAGTCCCAGCCGCGGGTTTTGCATACTGGGCCATGGCCTTTGCCCCCAGACCCATTTGCTCCATTCGTAAAACCGATAGTCTTACCATTCGATCCCATCTGTCAGCGGGAACGTTAGGTAGCAATTCTTTATTGGCTTCGTAGAAGACTTTCGCCTCTTTCTCTATCTCTTCGTAGAATTCGTGAACGTTGGCGTCGACTACTTGGCTTAGGGGCTCTAAGCTTTGGTCTTGGGCTTTCGAGACACGTGTCAAGGAAGGCATTCCGACTTGAAGAGCAAATGTTAGTACCCAAAAAAATATTTTTCTATTGGTCACGATGACATTCAAGCTGCAAGGACAGGACCATGAGCTAAGCCTTGGAATCAATACGGTCATAGCTCCAAAATCCCTGTCAAAGCCTTGATCAGGTGGCCTAAAAAAGCTCTAGGCGCGGGGCTATAAACGAGCGTTTATTTTATGGTTTTGATTTCTCAATGGTCCGGTTGATCTCTTCGCTCAATTCCCTAAAAAAATCTTTTTCTCTTAGCCTGAGTGGCTTTGGGTGCTTGCCTTCCTGAATTTCGCGTAGGTGTCTGGTGATTCTATGTATCGGCCCCGCGACTTTGTTCGAAAGATAGGTATTGTACGCCAAGATAAATAGAGTCGATAGCAAAGCACCAAATCCGAAAAATATATCCAAGCTTTGTTTCTGGTCGTTCAGATATTGGAATATCAAATGACTTGGATTGAGTCCTTTGTTTAGCGCTGTCTGAATAACGCCGTTCAAATTATATTTTAAAAGTCCATACAAAATGAGAATCACACCACTGCTTATGACTGCGGTGTGCAGTAAATATTTTTTTTGAAATTCTGGATAAACTAAAAGTTTTTTCCGTCTGTTAGATGGTGCTTGCATGCTAAAATTTTAACATGACTAAGGCACAGATCAAAAAAAAAGACTCTTTTTATTCGGCTACGGGAATAGCTTTAGGGATTCGTCTAAAGGCTGTATCCGGAGGAAGAGGGGACACCTTCCGTATTTTTGAAATCACACAATCCCAGTGAATTCGTCTGGCGCCGGTTGCGGAGCCAGCTTTGAGTAGCGTCACCAAATAAAATTTCTCGGGATCTTTGAGATAAGATTCTAGAGTCAGGTAATAAAATTCTTTCGCATTTTCTTTATTTGAACTCTCTACATTCAATTGACTAACAATAAATTCCCAAAGGCATGCTTTTGATTTTTTGTTACAAGTTAAAGGAGCTTTGTCTCGCGTAATGGGGTTAAGCTTTAAAACATGGCGCCTTTTTACGGAACGCCCATCACTTTCCAAAGTCATAAGTTCAATGTTCTGGGTTAGCCGGCCCATAAAGTTTTTTTCCAAGCTAGTGGACTTCACGATGCAAGGTTTATGGCCAAGAACTTCGGACTTACCTTGATATTCATAAGATGAAACTGATGACAAATTAAGGAGTTGGGCCTTTGAGGAGGGTGTCCAGAGGCTGAACATGATGGTGACTAAAAAGTAGACACTCATTCCGTATAATGTAGTTCCCTTGAGGCCTATTTTTTTGGTACAAATCATAAATACAGTTTATGACGCGATGCATGATAAATCAAGCTCCAAAAAGAGCTCACTTCTTAATTGGAGTGCTAGGGGTCTTAGCAGGGTTCTCACCGGCGAGTTATGCCTTGGTGACAACTGATGCGCTTCCCAAAGGAGTCAGGGCTGGTGCTTTTGTCTGGGGCAAAGGCGTTGTGTCCCATTCTTTTAATGAGGAGGGTAAGCTTCGCTCACTCGTCGAACCTTTAAACAGAAGTGTCACGTTAGAAGACCTTGCCGAGGCCGAACCTCAAATCGAAGATCTTAAAAAAATTCTAAATGGGATGAGCGCTGAACAATTAGGGTCACAGCTCTTTATTTCAAATTTTTATTCTAAAGTTGAGGTCACTGAGCAGCGCTATGTTCCAGCTTTGCTGTGGGGACTTACGGATAATTTTAGTTTGGGAGTTTTGGTTCCCATTATCAAACGAAGTGTTCAATCTACTTTTGAAGTCGATAGCACGTCAAACGCCCAGGCATTGCAAAATCGACTTGGCAATATGCCTCAAATAAAAGAAGGCCTTCAAGAATTTATTGATGCCGGCATTAATAAGGATCTCTATATCAACGAAGTCTTTACAAAGAACGGCTATCAAGCTCCAGGTGCTTATGAATTCTCATCATTAGGAGATATAGAAGTCGAAAGTCGCTATCGTTTTATTAAACGAGAACGTTTTGATTTTTCAGTGCGCGCCAACGTTAAGATCCCGACGGCTAATCATGAGGTTGATATCACAAATCTATTGGATCAATCTGCTGGGCAAGGTGTTTACTCGACTCGTCTTGGTTTGATTCATTCCGTTAGAGCCATTCCTCATATCTTAAGTTTTCATGCGGGAGCATTTGGCACCTATTATTTTCCTGGTTTAAAAAGAGTTGCTCTTCCTAAGGACCCTAATGAACCTCTTGCCGACTTAAATGACCCCGCTCAGATTGAGGATGTTCGTAAAAAAGTGGGCTCTGCTTTTTTGGCAGATCTTGGTGTCATGTTGGATATCTATAAGGGCGGCGTGAGTTTGATGGCCAGTTACCAATATAATGTAAAGGCTGGCGACAATTATTCTGGAAACAAGGGGCTCGACTATTCCAGACTAAATGAAGGAACAAATTCTTCAGAACATGGAGTTGAACTTTCGGTTGAGGTGTCGTCAATTCCACTCTTTCTTGCCGATAAGGCATTGGCTCCTGCGAAACTGACATTTACTTGGTATCACCCCTTGGCAGGTAAAAATGTCATTTACGCACCCTATGGAAGGATGGATTTTGTTCTCCTATTTTAAAATAGCTTTTGCTCTACTCCTATGCTCTTGTGGACTCGAATACGTAGAGCCGCAACGTGAGTATGTAGAAAAACAAGTAAATTTGTATTCTCCCGATGATATTCAAGGCTTCGGAAAAGTTTTGAATCAAGACTTGTATCCTGCAGCTGGATTTATGAGTGCCTGTTCCTGGCTTGACTCTATGGTTATCGGGGAAAACAATTCTCAGCAAGCTTTTAGGGCTTTGGAAGCTTTTGGAACCAAAAAATTTGCAGCGCAAAATGGATCTCCCTTTGGTTTTGTCGGCGATATTTTTGATGGTGAACTATATGTTGAAAAAAGGGGCTGGGTTAAAGCGTCAGAATTTTCTGAAGATACAACTTGCGAAGAGTCAAAACGAGCAAGGCCTCGCGATGGATTTCGTGAACGTGGCAGAAACATTGTCCAGTTTTCTGTTCAAAAATGTAAAGATAAGGCAAGGATGGATGCCATTCACGATCGATCTTTGTTGTTCGGCGACGAGCGAGATTTAATAAACATGAATAACTTGTTTGGCCGTATTCAACTTAACGACTATCCAATGATGGAGTATGGACTACTTGGACAGAGCGGAAGTTTGGAGTCGCAAGGACAAATTCCAAATAGACAAGAATTCATGAATCTCTTTGACGAAGAAATATATAAATCCCCAATTCGTCTGCTCCCTATGATGGGTCTTAAGCTTTTGCTCAAAACGGGAATCGTTTCATGGGCAGGGATTCGAAATGATAAGTTCACTAAAAAAGTTGGTGAAAGTATTCCAGGCGTCTATGATGAAAAATTTGAGCTCTATGGCCTTCAGGGAACCTATGCCGATGCCTTTATTAAAAATGGTTTTCCTTATTCAGAAATTTTAAAACCTTTGCCAACGGATACAGAACAAGAAATCGAAAGAAAAGATGCTGAAATGAGAAAGGTTCTTGGGCAGGTGTCCAAGCGAGTTCCCATGTTTAGGAATAGTAGCTGGGATAGTTTTCTTGAAGATATGAGATATGGAATGAGCGTAGCCATTCGGGGAATGAAATCAACTTCTCCCATGGAGCAAGCTTGTGCCTCAACAATCTATCAGAGAGCATTTTCACAATTGTTAACGATCAAAGGCTATGATCGACCTCCTTTAAAAAATGTTGTCAATGGTTCGAAGAGACGCAAGGCTCTCGTTGAAGTTGAAGATTTTTTAGACTCAAAAGAAGGCACTCGAATGAAGGCTTGTAGACGGTCTGGTTCTTTCTTGAGAGAAGGAAAACTGACCCAGGTCAAAGACTTAGAATTGGCTGAAGATGATATTGGCGAAAAGTTATTTTTAACCAACCGTCCAAACTCAGCAGAAGAATGTTCTCTTTCTGAGGCCCGGCCTTTGCGCGAACAAAAAGTTCAGCCAACTTTTGTTGAAAGTGCTCGGGGATTTAAAGGCGCTAGCCTTCAGGAGCGCTTAGAGTTTTTGGGCGGCGTTTCATATTTTTTGATGTCAATCATTCCTGGAAGCTCTTGGTGGTTCTCTGATAACAGTCCCGTTCCTTATCCGTTGTCAGACTTCGGGGCTGACAAAACAGTCGAAGATGTTCGTTCAAGTGGCGGCATGTTGCCCTTTGAGGCCTTTGCGGTGTCGATTGCATACATCAATATGGTGGGTCTTCCTATCATCGAGAACCACATTGTCTATATTGATATCGATGGTAAAGAAGTTGCTAGTGATAGTCCTGACGTAAAAGGCATTCGTGTTTCACGCGATGAGCGTAAGCCTTTCGATAAAAACATTGTCGTGAGTGACATGGAATCGGTTGCTCTGATTAGCGACATTGTTTTTAAGTTGCACGATGCACTGGAAATATTGGCCGATTGGCATAGGGACACTCAAGAATCTCTAGATATGCTAGAGCACAGCAACAGTGCTTCTGCCAAAAAATTAAAAGAAGATTATCAAAGTTTTATGACAGGAATTCTTGGGTCTGATTCTCTTCGTGGTGCAAAAGAAACATTGAATCTATTGATTGATAATTCCGATGGATCACTCAGACAGCAAATGAATCAACTTCGATTGGCGTTGGCGCTTCACCTGAATAAATTTGCGATCCTAAAAGATCCAAATGAGCTTTCTAAAGGTTACACTTGTGCCTCTGAGCTTCACTTGAACCCTAAAACTGGTGTCGAAGAAAAGGTCGGACGCTGCAATGTGCTCTCGAGCAAAAAAATGCAGTCAGAAGATGAACTCTGGCGCCAGTCCATGAGGCTCATTGGGCGAGCTTTTCAGATCCCACTCTTTCTTGAGATGGCCGGCTCTTAAGGCTTGCTGTTGTAAATGCCAGTGACTTCAATTTCCTGTGGTCCAGCTGGTCGATTGAATTCAAAGGTATCGCCCAGGCGTTTGCCAAGCAAAGCTCTGCCTAACGGCGACGAAAAAGTGATACGACCTTTGGCAGGATCAATTTCATCTTCGCCTACAATTTGGTAAGTGTTTTTATTATCGTCTTCATCCGTGATGCTTACCCAGACACCAAACGCTACCTTATCAACAGAAACTGTTGACGGTTCAATGATTTCTACGTTCTCAAGTCGCTTTTGCAAAAATCTAATCCGGCGATCAATTTCACGCAGTCGCTTTTTGCCGTAGATATATTCAGCATTCTCACTTCTATCGCCCATGGCCGCAGCTTCTGAAACAGCTTGCACGACTTGTGGCCGTTCAGACGTAAGTAGCTTGTGCAACTCCAACTTGAGGCGCTCAAAGCCTTCAGGAGTTAAGTAGTTCTTGTCCATCTTCTTGCCTTTTTGCCGACAAAATCAGCTCGCGATAATAAGAGCCAACAGTGTTTTCAAGAACTACGGCTTTACCTTCTTCAATCAGTTCTCCACTTTTAAATACAAAAATTCTGTCGCAGTGCTTAAGCGTTTCGAGGCGGTGGGCAATGATCAAGCAAGTTCGTCCCACAAGCAATTTTTCAATTGCTTTTTGAATGAGTTTCTCAATTTTTGGGTCAATGTTGGCTGTGGCTTCGTCAAGTACCAAAATGCTCGGATTCTTAAGGAGAATGCGAGTTAGTGAAAGCAATTGTCTTTCACCCGCACTTAAATTGGATCCTTGATCATATATGATGCTATCTAAATTAAGTTGATTGCTTCGCATAATGTCAGCAAGCCCTGTTTCTTCACAGGCTTTCTGAACTTGCTCATCACTTAAATTTGAACCAGCTAAAATATTATCACGAAGAGAGGCTTCAAAGACTATGCTGTCTTGATTGACCACTCCGATTCTCTCTCGAAGAGAATCTCTATCGAAATTTCGAATGTCTTCGTTGTCGATTAAAATTTGACCACTCTGAAACTCGTAAAGTCTTGACAGGAGGGCGAGTGCCGTTGTTTTTCCGCTACCAGTTCGTCCCACAAGGCCAATTTTTTCACCGGCAGTGACGTTAAACGAGACGTTTTTTAAAACACGCTTCGCTCGTTCATAGCTCATGTCGACGCAATCAAATTTGATGCTTCCTTGAATGGAGTCAGCTTGGATGCTGCCATTTTTGCCAAGTACTTTTTCTTCACTAGGATTGTGTAAAAAGCTGGCGACCCTTTCGGTGTTGATTAATGAGGTTTGTACCACATGCATTTCTTGGGAGATAACGCTCATGGGTTGTAAAAATCTTTCGGCAAGGCGAATGAAGGTTACAAAGACAGCAATGTCGATTGTGTTGTTGATGACGGCAATGCCACCAAATCCAATAAAAAACGCCAAGGGTAAGGATGTTAGGACCATGATTAGTGGTCTTGACCAAGAATTTAGACGATTGATTTGGATCGCTGAATGAAGATGATAATTGACGACACTGTCAAATTCTCTTTTTGACCAATCTTCAACGCCGAAGGCTCGGATAACCGGAATGCCATTTAAAAACTCACTAAGTTTGGCGTTAATCATAGAATTGCGGATCGAGAATTCTCTGTTCCATTTTCTGACTGGCTGCCTAATAATATAGGTAATCACAAAAACGGGTATCATGGAGGCAGTAATAATTAGACCAATCTGCCAATTGACGATGATCATTGTACAAAAAACGACAACGAAAGTAATGATAGCGTTAGAGAGACGGGCGAGGGTGCTCGTGAAGAAACTTTCCATAGTGTCAACATCGTGAGTGATGCGGGTGACAATTCGTCCCTGTGGTTGTGTATCAAAAAACTTCATCGGCAAACACTGAATATGAGTAAAGAGTGCCTGGCGAATTCTGAGTATGCTATTTAGCGATGCTTTGGCGAGCCAACGTCTGCCAAAATAAAGTAAGACGATTGAGGAAATTTCTAATGCAATGATGGCAAGCCCCCATTTGTAACTTGCGTCGAGGGAGCTGGTCTTTATGGTTTGCGCTAATTCGCCTAGGATTCGCGCTGAAATGACTCCTGTGAGTGATGAAAAAAACAAAAAACTAATAGCAGAAAAAAAGAGATTTTTATCGCCTTTTCCGTATTTCAAAAGATAAACGAAGGCCTTTAAATCTTTAAGATGAATCAGGCGTTCTTCAAAATTTTCGCGTGGCCCATTTGCATTCATGATTCAACATCCTTTGAGCTGCTTTGCGAAGTGTTATGAGCTCTGTGCCGATTGAGTTCAATAATATGATCGCAATATTTAAGTGTGGATTTGCGGTGGGCTACCCAAACGAGAGTCGTCTCTTTTAGTTTTTGATCAATGCTCTTTAATATTTTTTCTTCCGTGACGGTGTCAACGGCGCTTAAGCAATCATCAAGCAGTAAAATTTTTGGTTTTCGTGCGAGTGCTCGGGCGAGAGTGAGTCTTTGTTTCTGACCTCCCGATAGCGTCACTCCCCATTCACCAATTTTTGTGTCCAACATATTCTCAAACCCTCGGACGTCTTGCGCGACATCTGCTAACTCTAAAAGTCGCCATATGTCAGAATCGCTTAAGGGTTGATCCATACAAATATTATTTCTAATGGTGTCAGCAAAAAGGAAGGGTCTTTGAGGCACCATCGAAATGTTGGCCCTAAGAAATTGATGTGAATAGTTTTGTATCGGTTGACCCCATAACAGAATTTCTCCCGAAAAGTCTCTTTCCAATCCTCCAATCAAATTTAACAAAGTACTTTTTCCGGCACCAACGGGACCCAAAATGCCTAGTCGTTCGCCATCTTTAATTTTAAAGCTTAAATCATCGAAGAGTTCTATGTTGGAGTCTGGCAGGCAATAACCTAGATGATTGACTTCGAAAACCGTTGAAGTTTCGATTTTGTTACTGTGCCCGCCGTTTCGAAGTTGCGGGGCTTCTTCTTCGTTAAAAACATTTTGCATGCGTCTCAAGCTAGTAAGAGCACGCTGCCATTCCGCCACGATGGATCCCAACTCCGTAAGAGGAACTTGGAGTAGAAAAATATAGCTTTGCATGGCTACAAAACTTCCAACGCTTAAGAGGCCTAGTTGCACATCTCGAATTCCTATAATCAAAAGAATGGAATATGAAACGATAGGTGTGAGCCCTGTTAGAGGAATAAATTTTAAATCTGTGTAAATAACGTCGCGTCGTTGAAACATGTAGTTGCGAGCCGATTCAAAAAGTTTAGATTTCCAAAATTCGGAAGTCTGGGTAAGTCTTTGGAGCCTAATGGTCGAAACTGTTTGTGCAGAAAGGTCTGATAAATCTGAAAGTGAAGTTTGCGCTTTGTCATGGAGTCGACCCTGAATTTTAGCAAGACGGTGAAGTAAAAATGGGAGCAAAGAGAGCGTTCCAAGGGTCCACCAAGTCAGTTTCGGGCTAATTAAAAACATTGAGACTAATGTGAGAACCATTAGAAAAATCATGTCGGAGGTCATCACAAGTGTGAAACTGTAAATGAATCGCCCTATATTCACATCACCAGTGGCGATGTTCATAAGATCACCCGGCCGATATTCCTGATCTAGTTTTTTTCGAGAAAGAAAGCGCGATCGGTCCCAAAGAATCGACTTCATTTTTGCGCCTACGTGATGTGCTTGCTGGGCAATCCATATTCTCCAGCCGATGCGCCCCAAGAATTGTAAGAAAAAAAGTCCAACAAGGATGTATAGAAAATAAATAAATTTTTCTTCTTTTACATCTACAGAGGTGAGAGAACTGTCGCCCAAAATGTCGACAGCTCTTTTGACAATTTGTGGAACGCCGACTTCGGCTAACGTTGTTAGCAAAACAGAAAACCATCCGAATCCATAAACCCATTTCAAATCTTTTATGTGCCGCCATAAAATTTGAATCGGAGTATGCGCTTTGAGTGCTCCTCGAAGCTTAACTTTTGGATGTAAATTTTCCATGAATTTGAGGCTCAAAATAGCTTTTTTTGCCTCGAAAGGATAGTTGTCCACAGTGCTAAGTTTGAACCCTGTAAAGATTAGCCACTGCGAGTCAAGCCTATGTTTTGCAAAAGATATTCAAATGTGCCAAATACGACTCAGGGGAAAATTTAGGGAGGGCAAACCATGAAGAAAGCTGTTTCAGTGACATCTACTGTCACATCTTCAGCGAGTCCAAGGGCTGTTCAAGCAACTGATAAGTCAGGGGCGAAAACAGGGACACGCAAAAATACTTCCGGAGCGCAAGGAAAGATTGGTTCCAAGCGTAACGGAGAAACGAAATCGGCAAAGGCGACAAAAGATTTTAAACAATCTGCGCCATTAACGATTGCTAAAATTCCGTTGCAACAATCGGCATCTTCCGATGAGCAACTAGAGTTGACCGAAAGTCAGCTCGAAGATTTGAAGCAAAAGCTTTTTAGACTTCGTGAAGAAGTGAAGCTAGCGCTGACTGGAAAAAGTGAAGTTTTCAATGCTAGCAGTCACAACGAAAGCATCATCAAGGGGGATGATGCCGAAGTTGCTGAAAAGCAGAGACAAAGCAATGCCGCTCTTCAGGAGATGGACATGCTCAAAAATAGATTGGTTATGGTTGAGCGCGCTTTGAAAAAAATGGAAGAAGGCATTTACGGTCTTTGTGAAGAAACTGAAGAGCCGATTGCCTACGAAAGACTCATTGCGATTCCTTGGGCACAGTACGGTGTTAAAGTTCAGGAAATGCGCGAACGTCGACTACGTGACTACAAAGGTACTCGCGTAGGACTTTAAAGAAATCTGACTTGATTTAATATTTAAGACTTAATTGCCTCGGCCGAAAATATTTCGCCGGGGCAATTAAGTTTTTTTATTTTTCGAGATGGAGGAGCAGCATTCGATAAGCGTCCTCATGAGTCTTAGCAATTTCGGAAGTCATGCGTTGTATCGTGGTTTGGAATGGGGCAGGGCTTTTGAGAATCATGGACCATTTTCTTTTTTTAGCTCCGCCTTGAGAGTCGCGTGTGGAGTCGTTCATGGAAAGCATGTGGAACTTTGCCAATTCTGAACAAACCCATTTTGTATATTTTTCAAGTTGGGCAAAACTTTGAACGTGATCAGATTTGAGTGCGTAGAATGAATGCGACCACTTTAAAAGCGTAAAAACTTTTCCATCAAAGCTAAAGCATGCTCTTGGTTTGCTATCTTCGTATCCATCATGCTTGATCAGAAAATTGTATCGAGAGCATAGATCGTTAGGGTTGGTGGTAGAGAGCGGGCGAAATGTTCCCAATGGCTGGGCGTCCACTTCTTTTAACTCCCACAAAGAGTTTTGCGCATCAAGAAATAGAAGTTTGTCTTTCGTTAAGCTTCCAATGCCGGACGAATAGGATTTGACTGGCGTTTCTCTATCAATGGCAAAAGCATTATCTTTGGCAAATTTTAAAAACCCTTCGTAAAGGGGTTTTTGAGAAGCTAAAAGATTTTGTGCTCCAGTCCAATCTTTGCTTGTAGAAAGATCTTTGTCGGAATTGGCTTTGATATGGTTGTCAAAGCTCCTTGGAATTTCGGGATATTCATTTCTAACAATGGCCTTGGTGTAGGCGTCCAAGCATGGGTAGGTGTCTTCATTTCGAAAGCCTAAGCTTTTAGCCATTAATTTTGCTGATAACTCAGCTCGAAGTATGTCTGACCAATAAGGGCCTTCGGAAACGGTATCCCAATCATCTAGTGAAGGAACGAGGTTCCGCCAGGAAACTTGTTTGATGTGGCTATCGCCGTGGATGATTCCACTTGGCAAAGTTGCAAGCCAGGCATTCAAGGTCTCATAATTTTTTAACTCTTTTAAATAGGAATCAAAAGTTGCTCTCATAAGGGAGAATGAGCTTTCACTTGCTTTTTTAAGTAACTTTGAATCTTCTTTGCTCAGAAGCTCTTGGAGGTAAATGTTCTGGGAGACTTCTTTTTCGCTAAAGGCACTTGAGTGCTTGGAGGCACATGAGCTCAGGGCAAATGAAACTAAAAGTGCTCCTAAAGTAGTCAAGCAAAGAGAATCGATTTTTTTAAGGGTCTTACGCATGGCCATATCCTCGCCTCAAGAAACCGAAAAGTCTAGATAAGCCAATACTTTAGCCGATTGTTAGGGCGGAGCATTAGAATTTATAAAAAAGCTATGAATTAAGCCTTTCGCGAAAGTGAAATTTTGATATCCTCAACCCTCGGTAAAAGGCTTTCTGAGCGGTGATCGGGCTTTATTTTGAGGTTTGGCTCTGCAGGGGAAGTGGTAATTTACAAAACATTTTTAGAAAGAAAACGGAGAAAAACAAATGGCTGAAGTTCTTGTAGTAACAAGCAAAGTAAAAAATTTCATTAAATCTAATGGTGAGTGCAACACTGCTGGAGAAACTATCGAAGCAATCTCAAAAGCGGTTGAGAAAATCCTAGATGGAGCTATCCAGAACGCTAAAGCTCAAGGCCGTAAGACAGTCATGGCTCGTGACGTTGTCGGCGGCGAGTCTTAATAAGGACTTGTTGAAACGTTTTAGTAGAGATTCTTTGGAGGCTCTATCTTTGAATAATCTTCCTTTGAATAATCTTCGTCAAAAACTGCCTCTGCTTTTTACGTTTCTTTTGCCTCCGCAAGTGCAGCTGCATGAGTGGAATTGGCTAAAAGATTCAAAAGAGCTAAGGACACAAAAAGCCCGTCGGATAGATAAAATATCCGACAGGGCTTTTTTGCATCGTTGGGCAAGTCTTTCGAGCGACAATACCAGGGTACAATGGCCAGATCCCGATACGGGCAAATGGATGAGCGTGAATGCTTGGACTGGCGGAGAATCCCGTGAGTGGGGAAGCTGGAAGCTTGAAGATCTCACGGAGCCCAAAAATCCTGACCATATTCGAATTGCTGGTCTTAATTTTAAAATCGAGGGACCAAATTCCGAACAAATGTCTTTGCAAGATCCACAGCGACCTAAGCAAAATGTTTGGACCATGATTTTAGAGGGCAAAAGTTTTAACTGGAAAAGCGACGGAGTTTTGTATTTGTCGGCCCTCGATAGATCTTCAAATCTTTTTTACTGGATGAACCCTCGTTCTTTTAAGAAAATCACAAAGTGGCAATGGGACGAGCAAGCAGAACTTGTAGACTTGCTAATGTGCGCAGGTCGAGAAATGATGCTCGTTGAAAATATTTCGGACAAAGGTTTGAGCCGAGTTGTAAATTTTCGTGATGGGAATCCTGTCTGGTATACTGTGTTTGATTTTAGCAATGGAAAAAATCAAACGACAGTGAGTCAGGTTTTAAGTCGTAATTGCCGTGATATTTTTTTCACCACAACTGTTGGGATGTACCACGTAAGTTATTAACCAGGCTTTTATATTTTCCTGCTGAATTTTAGGAGGCTTTTAAGGTGAGTAAATTATTTTTTCGAAACATCGCGGTATGGAACTCTTATAAGATTCAAGAAAACGTAGATGTGACAGTTGAAAATCGTAAATTGATTTCAATCCGTCCCCATAAGGCCGATTTGCAAATAGGTTCTGATTATCAAGTTTTTAATGAACCAGAAAAAGTTTTGATTCCACTAGGTGTCGATCTTCAGGTACACCTTCGTGTTCCGGGCCAATCACATAAAGAAACGGCTGACACAGGACTCAAGGCAGCTCGCAAGGGTGCTTACGGCGCAATATTAAACATGCCCAATACCAATCCCGTGATCGACAATGCAACGGTTTTGCTTGAGGCACGCAAAAGTGTTGAGGCTTGGGAAAAACTTTGGGGCGTTGAAGTGTTGTGGTCTGCGGCGATGACAATGGGGCAACGCGGAGAGAAAGTAGTTGATGTCGCAGCACTTAAAAAAGCTGGCGCGGTGGCACTTACCGACGATGGCATTGGCGTTTCACGTGACGAAGTTATGGCCGCAGTTTTTGCAGAAGCTGCAAAAAACAATATTCCGGTTTTGCAACACGCGGAAGTGCCAGGGCACGGAGCCGCCTTGGCTGAAGGGCCCACTCAAAAAGCTTTGGGCTTAAAAGCTTATCCAGAAGAGGCCGAATGGAAGATGGTCAAAAGGGATTTAGAGCTTTTGGAAAAATATCCTTCCGTTCGATATCACGTTTTACATGTCTCATGTGCAAAGACACTTGAGTTGTTAAAGAAAGCGCAAGGCAAGGGCCTTAAGGCTACTGGTGAGGCGACGCCTCATCATTTGTTTTTTACTAGTCGTGATATTCCAAGAGGCAATACGAGCTACAAAATGAATCCTCCATTGCGTTCTGCGGAAGATCGTAGCGCTCTAAGAGAAGCTCTTAGAGATGGAACTTTGGCTTTTGTTTCGACGGATCACGCTCCCCATGAATCAACTTTGAAGGGGCCAGATTTTTCCGCTTCTGCCTTTGGAACTACCGGGCTCGAAACTTCATTAAGGGTTTTGTTTTCTTTGTTTCAGGCCAATCTTTTGCCAGCCGGTCGTTTGGTCCAAGTCTTTAGCGAGGCTCCCGCGCAGTTCATCGGACTGGACAAAAAAGGTTATGGCCATCTTGTGGAAGGTGGGCCGTTCAGAGCGGTGCTTGCTGATCCGTGGGCTAAGCCTCAAGCCATTAGCCAAGGTGACTTGGCGAGCTTAAGTCACAACAATTGTTTTTTGGGCACGCCTTTGGCGGGCAAGCTCTATGAAACTTTTGTATGAAACTTTTGTGTGAATCTTTTGTATGAAACTTTTGTATGAAACTTTTGAGTGAATCTTTTGAGTGAAACGATTGAGTATGAACGTCTAGCGGATTCAGGGCGTTCATTTCATTCTTGCCTCAGCTATTATTGGTGCGCTATGTCAAGTCTGTGGGGCTCAAGAATATCTTTAACGTCTTAGTGTTATCGCTCTCGATTTTAGGGGTTCGGGCTTCCCATGCCAATGGCTCCAAATCCCCAGTAGAAAATGCTCAAGCATCTGTGAGGGCGGTACCAGGGTCTATGGCGGCGCTTGGTGATAGTATGAGTGCTGGGGTGCTTGCGCCCTTTTCTAGAGAGTCTGCATGGTCACCGCTTCATCATATAGGACTATTGCTCAACACATTAGAGTTTCTTGTTACGAGCAATCGAGAATCCTTTGCTTTTAGGCAATATTCTTGGTCTACGGGGCTAGATATCAATTCACATGCTTCAAGGTTGAGAAAGCTGAATTTAAATATGAAGGTTGGGAATTTTTCCAAGCCATCAGTTGATTCCGATGATCTGCCAAATCAGATTGAAGATATGATGGCTTGGTCGATGCAAAAAACAGGAAAAGCGATTCCTGATTATGTCACCATACTGATAGGTCACAATGATCTCTGTGCAGACAATATGGCGCTCGTTTTGTCGGCAGCCGAATATGCTAAGAAAATACGAAAATCCATTGGTACCATACTGCGCAAGAGTCGCGGGAATGAACTCATTTTGGTTATGCCACTTTCTCGCATCGATAAGATTGTTGAATTGTCCGCGAAGGCACGACTCTTTCCTGTTCCCAATATGAGTAGCTGTGAAGAAATGTGGAAGGTGGCGCCACTTTGTCCCACGTTGACGCAAACTCACTCCAAGGAGGAACGCCGAGCTATTAGCGAAAGACTTCTAGAGTTTAATCAAGTGCTTGAAAATGAGGTCAGACATGCACGATCGGTGTATGGGGATCGTATTCGCTTCGCTAAGAAAATTTCACGCCTGGAGCCTCTTCCGGAACTTTTGGCCATTGATTGTTTCCATCCTAATATCAAAACTCAAAAAATATTGGCTGATGATTCTTGGTCTTATACTTGGTGGAGTAAATAATTTATATTTTCAAATCACTAAAAAGTCTAAATTTGGAGAGTCAAAGGGGCAGCTCGCCACAGGCTATGGCTGCTTTTGGGCCGACTAAATCGAGACATTCTTTAATGGCATCAGCGGCATAAGAACTTTCAACTCCTACGCAAAGTTCGGCGAATTCGTCGCCAACTAGTTTTACACATTTCACAACATATTTTGCATTGTAGTAACTGTTGCCAATTCCGACACAAGCTCGTGAGGCTTTGGGTCCAAGTTCTCGAACGCAACTTGCAACATATTTTGCATCGTAGAAGCTTTTAACCCCGATACAGGCAAAGGCAGAATCTTCCCCAGCTTGCTTCACACAATCGGCGACATAGCGAGCCTCGGTAGATGAACTAACGCCGCTAACTTTAGATGAAATTGAATCCGCAAAAGCGTTGTTGATAAAGATGGTTGCAATGATGAATAAGAATTTATTTTGCATGCAATTAGAGTTAGTGATTGCTCAAATTTAGATCAAGATAAATGATGTTTAGACCAGTCGCTCTCTAGCTCTGTGCCTATTTCTGTACTCCTGGGGCTGGAATGATGGAAAACACGGATTTGGACCATTAAATACAATGACTTACGGCCATGGTGTTGCGATACCTTTCCTTGACAAGCTTGTTTCCATTCACTAAATCCAAGCACTTGTAATTAAAGGGCCGGAAAGGCTGGAGACACGGTGTTTCCAGTAAAGCTGCGAAAGCGGTGTGAAGGTCAAACAGAAAGGTTTTTATAACATGGCAAAAGTCGCAAGAACTGTTCCCCCGCGCTTCAAACGTCAAAGACGATTGAGCACCGAACTTCCAGGTCTAGGAAAATCAGGAGCGCTTGATCGCAAGCCGTATCCTCCTGGGCAACACGGAAACCAAAGACGTAAACTCTCTGAGTACGCTTTGCGTTTGGAAGAAAAACAAAAATTATTATTTCATTACGGACTTCGTGAAGAACAACTTCGTCGTTTCGTTCGTGATGCTAAAACCGGTAAGGTAACTGACTGGGTTGATGCCTTGATCGGTCGTCTTGAAAGACGCGTTGATAACGTTATTTTTCGTTTGGGATTTGCACCAAGCATTCGTGCGGCTCGCCAAATGGCAAGTCATGGTCACGTGCTTGTAAATGGCAAAAAGCTTACAATTGGTTCGGCACTTATACCTGTAGGCGCAGAAATCAAACTGACTGACAAAGGCTATAAATCTACAAACTTTATGCAAGCTAAAGCGACTCCTCGCTTGGAAGTTGCAGACTTTTTAGGCGTGACTGATGGAGATACTCCAACGGGCGTTATTAAAGAAATTCCCGGATACGAAGCGATTCCTTTTCCTTTCGAAAAAGGTCTCCTTGCCGAGTATTACGCTGCTCGAAACGTTTAAATGTAGAAAATAAAAAGTATTAAATTTTAACCCAGCTTCTTTGATTAGAGGCTGGGTTTTTAGTTTTTAAAAAATGAAACTTAAATAATTGGAAGTGACTAATCTGGACCTGATTATGCCCCAATGACTTTCCAGATCTGCAAGGGGCGATATTTTCCATTGGAGATTTTCTTTTTACCTGGAACCCGTTCTACTTTTCCTGGATATATGTAAACTTGCGTTCCTGCAGGAAGGGCCTGTAAAATTTTGTCCATTTCAGAATCCGTTGCAACGCACCCGTGACTTCGACCATATTCCGAATAAACGCATCTATGAAGAACTTTTCCGTCGTCGTCTGTCCTGTCATTCACGCCAATTTCTCTTCCTCGTATGGTTCTTTGATAGCGATTCTTGCTGCTTGCCCAATAGCTTTTTCCAACGGTTACATGCGAGCCGAAGGTTCCTAGGAGCATACCGGCCTCATTCCCAAAATATTTGTTTTTTGAAGCGCCTTGGGGTGTGAGATACTTTCCAGAACCCTTTGAATTCGCAACAAAATCACAGCGAACGGATTGAGTTTTTAAATTTAGGACGCAAATTCTTTTTTTGGAATTTGGAAGCGAATGATCAACGACTACCATTTGTTTTTCGTTTGTGAAGTCTTCTGGTTTAGTTTTTCTATCCAAAAAGGCATTTGCCAGAGCATTGATGCTGAATCCGGTTTTTTCCTTAAAAATGGAGATAAGTTTTTCTTCTTCAGCGCTAAGAGCATTTTTAGAAATCGGAGCCACGGTGGGCGGATCAATGAAAAGATTTCTAATTTTATAATCTTGATCATTAGGAAGCGAGTCTTTTGGATAGTGATCAACCAAAAGCTTTTCGCTATCAATGATTTCATCTTGGTTTCTATTTTCTTTAAAATGGGTTTCTATTTTGTCGAGAGATCGATTAACAATCGAAGAAGGGTTTCTTTTTTGAAGCTCAATAATTTCGTCCATGTGATCTGACATTGAATTCTGATCTTCTTCCTTAAGTTCAAATATTTTCTTGTTATAAAACTCGGAATCACCTTTTGCTTGTTCTTCTGCCAGAGCATCCTGCCAAAAATATTGATTGATGGACTTTAACTCGGGAAGTAATTTGTTGATGCAAGACAAATCGTCTTTGCAAAATAATCCAATTCGTTTTTGAGCCTGATAATTAATTCCGTCGAGGGTAATCTTGTCCTGACGAAGAAGCCTCGCAATGCGGGCGCCATGTTTCCAGATAAGCTTAGATCTTTCGATGGCGGGTATTGGTGTGGTTTCGATTAAGGCATTGAGGTACTCGTTAACAATTCTTTCGTGTTCTGCTTCTTTGTTGGTAGCGTCACTTGGGGAGGCGGCCCCAACTTTATAAGGAGTTGCTTTGCAGGATAATGGATATCCTAAAGAAAACAGCTTGCTCTGCATTTTTGCCCATCTGACATAGCTTTCTTTTGTTGGAAAATCTGCTTTCATCAGTTCAAGAGAGTCAGATCCCCAAAATTTTTGCATGATTTTTATGCAATCATCTTTTTTGTCGTCATCTCCCAGGAAAGCATCATCGCATTGACGATCGAAATAGGCAGAGAGATATTTTTGAAACCGAATGCTAAGTGATTTCCGATCCGAGTCGGCGAGTGAATCAAATCGATTTCTAAAAGTGCTAGCTTTCTCACGGAAGCTTTCTTTGGTTAAACTGCAAGGTGCCGCATCTAAAATTTCTTGAAGTTCCCCTAAAAAATCAAAGCTACTACTATCGCCAGACTGCTTATTGTTTTCGTTTGAGGGCGTTGCATGTTGTGGGTCCTGGCCCAGAGCGGGTAGGCCAAAGAAAATCACCCAGGCTATCAGTAGTCTCTTCACCAATATCCATCGGCAAATTGCACCCAATAATCAACGCTTTAGCCTCTTTTTTTTACTGTGCGCGGGGAAGAGGTGCTGAGTCAGTGCATCGATCTAATATTATGCTGATTTTTGGTGAGAGCTGCTGTTTGGTACCAGCCAATGATGTTGAGATGTAAGTGTTTGTATTTCTGTTGTTATTTTTACACTAGCGAAAATAACCACCTTTTCCCCGCGCACAGGACATTTAGAAAAGAGAGCGGAGGAGGGTTGGGAGATCGGCCATGTTTTTGAAGGTCCCGTCAGGGGTGGCGTCGGTGAGCCTCTCGAGAAGAAAATCATGTCCCGAGAAGTGGGATCCGCCAGTGTAGGCGAATACTTTCATGCCAGCTGCGCGGGCGGCTTGAATGCCTTTGGGGCTGTCTTCAATGACGAGGCATTCCTGTGGCCGGCAGTTCATTGCATTAGCAGCATAAAGAAAAAGATCGGGAGCAGGTTTTCCTTCCTTTACCAATTCGGAAGAAAAAATTTTATTTTCAAAAAGATCGCTTAGCTTAGTTAGCTTTAATGTCACGCTCATTTTTTGAAAGGTGCCGTTGGAAGCTAGGCAATGCTTGATTCCTAAAGAAGGGAGAGTTTCTATAAGCGCGCGCACGCCGGGATTCGCTTGAAGGTCGGCCGCGAAGGCAGCATCACGACGTTCTATGGTCGCCTTTTTAAACGCGTCTAGTTTGCTCGGATCTATTTTTTTAAAAAGTTCCAAATAGGCAGGGTCAATAGGGGAGCAGCCAATGAAGCGCTCCATGTGTTCTTCGGTGCTCATGGGAATGCCAAATTCCGTTTTGACTTCTGCGCCCACACGATTACCAATGAGTTCGCTGTCTACAATAACTCCGTCGCAGTCAAAGATGATAAGGCTGATCATCCAAAAAACGCTTCCATTGTTTTGGCGAGAGCAAAATCTTTTTCGCTAACTTTGTTGCCAGCGTCGTGTGTTGTAAGCTCAACATTAACCTTATTATAAACATTAAACCATTCTGGATGATGTTGCTGCTTCTCGGCCTCATGGGCTACTTTTGTCATAAAGGCAAAAGCGTCAATAAAGGTTTTAAATTCGTAATTCCGTTTTAGCTTATTATTTTCAAAGCGCCACTCAGGAAGATCGCTTAGGTGTTTTTGGATTTGCTCAGGACTAAGGGCGGAAAATTTTGTCATGTTCACTCAATTCAAATTTATTCTACGCTAGAATTTTTAATAGATTTTAAAATGCTCGAAAAATCGAGAGCTTTGTCGGGTCCTGCACAATGTTGGGCGTAAAGTCTTTGTGCGTGCGATCCGAGCGGAATAGACGCCTTAACATTTTTAGCCGCTTCTGTGGCCAGGCCTAAATCTTTGAGCATCAAAGTCGATCCAAAACCGCCAGTGTAATCTCTAGAGGCCGCCGAGTTCTGTTGAACTCCTGGCCAGGGATTATAAACATTAAGTGACCAATTAGCACCCGAGCTTTTGTTCATGATTTCAGAGAGCACATTTGGATCGAGCCCATTTGCTACTCCTAAGTTTAAGGCTTCAGCCGTTCCGGTCATGTGGATGGCGAGAAGCATGTTGTTGCAGATTTTTGCAACTTGTCCGGCACCTGCATCACCCGCATGAAAAATATTTTTTCCCATGGCGTTGAGAATCGGCGTGGCCTTTTGAAGCGCTTCTTTAGCTCCACCAACAATAAAGGTTAACGTTCCCGCCGCAGCGCCTGAGGTTCCACCAGAAACAGGTGCGTCGATCATTTTGATATTGTGTTGGCTGGCTTCAGTGGCAACCTTTCGGGCATTGTGAGGCGCAATCGTTGAACATTCAATGATCATGGCCTTCTCTGGAATATCGCTAAGGATGCCATCTTTGCCGAGATACAATGATTCAACTATGGCTCCACTAGGAAGCATGCTGATTACGAAATTGGCGTTGGCTAAGGTGTCTTTGGCCGAAGCACAGGCTTTCGCGCCAAGGTCGTCAAAGCTGTTTTTAACTTCTTCGTTGATGTCGTAAACAGAAAGATCGTGTCCTGCTTTGATAAGATTTTTCGCCATGGGAGCGCCCATGTTTCCGAGTCCAATGAATGCAATTTTACTCATATGTGTTCTCCTTAAAATTTTCTTCTTAACTTTCTAACTAATTTTCTATAGAGAAAGTGTGACCGTTGCTTAGCGGGCCTGTTAAAAATTTTTGAATGTCCTTTTTCTGTAAATCCTGAACTTTTGCTGGGGTCCATTTAGGGCTCATATCTTTGTCTATCAAAAGAGCTCTGATCCCTTCTCTGAAGTCCGGGTGTGAAGCGAATTTGCATGAAAGCTTGTATTCGAAGTCAAAACATTCTTTGAGTGAAAAGTGCTTGGTGTGCGCCAGCTGTTCAAAAATGACACCCGCGGAAGTTGGTGATCCTGCGAGAAACGTTTTTTTAGCAAATTGAATCCACTTATCTTCGACTTGTAAATTTTCTATTCTTTCATGAAACTCAGAAATGTTGTCGACATCTGTGATTTCTTGGATGAAATCAAAATGGTTTCTTAATTCAGAGGTGTTCAGCAAATCGTAATAGCTCTGGCCATCTAACTCTAAAGATTTTATTTGGTAAGACCGCGCCGTTTTGCTAACAAGGCTTTTGTTAATTTTGTTTTCTTGAGACCAAGATAGGTTCGCGAGCTCCTGCAAGAAATCTTGGTGCAAGTCTCTTTTAATGTAGCTGTCTGCAAGTCCAACATATAGCGCATCAGCAGTTTTGAGGCGAGTCCCTGTGAGTCCTAAAAACTTGCCAACACGTCCAGGCATTCGATTCAAAAACCATGAAGCGCCAACGTCGGGATAGAGTCCGATTGTGATTTCTGGCATCGCAATCATGCTACGCTCGCTCACAACGCGATGACTAGCACCGGAGTGAATCCCAAGGCCTCCACCCATAACAATTCCATGCCCTAAGGACACGATGGGCTTTGGAAAAGTATGAATTTTGTAATCCAAATCATACTCAAGTCTAAAAAACTCATTGGCATCTTCAACAGCTTTTCCTGTTTCAACGGCATTCATGGCTTGGTAAAGGGCCACGATATCTCCACCAGCACAAAAAGCTTTTTCGCCTGCACCTCTTAGGATCACGCAGGCCACATTGGGGTCTCGCGCCCATTCATCTAGTTTAGGGCTGAGTAAGTGAATCATTCCCTTTGTCAGAGAATTGAGTGTGGATTCAGAATTGAGTGTTGCAATCCCGGTCTGCAAACCTTGATTGTTTGATTGAGTTTCAAATAAGACTTCGGCGCTCGACATAATTTCTACGCATTCTTCCAGCTGGGTTTTCGTTTTTCAAGAAAAGCGGCGACGCCTTCTTTTTGGTCTTTGGAGTCAAATAAATCAACAAAGGCTTCGCGCTCTTTTGGCAATGATAGAAAAGCGGGTTGAGTGCGGCCCATCTGAATCAATTCTTTGCATACCCTTACTGATGTCGGACTCTGTCCTGCAACTTTTTGTGCCATTGCTAGAGCAAATTCCTTGGATTTTCCGGTTGGGACGACTTCTTGAACTAAGCCAATCTGTTCGGCTTTTGCAGCTGTGATTCGCTCGCCGCAAAGAATCATGCGCTTTGCCCAGCCTTCGCCGACGTAATGTGCCAGGGTTTGTGTCCCCATTCCACATGGTAGAAGGCCAACAGTTGCTTCGGGCAAAGCCATCTGTGATTGTTCTTCCGCAATACGAATATCGCACGCCATGGCAGCTTCAAGGCCTCCGCCCATAGCGTATCCGTTGAGGGCGGCAATGCTCACACCATTGAACTTAGACAAAGTTTCTAAGGCTTCTCCAAAAATTCTGGCGACGTCGCGTGCTCGTTCTTTGTTTCCATCGGAGAACATTTTTAAGTCGGCACCAGCCGAGAAAAATTTTGGGCCATTCCCCGTTAAAATCAAAGAGTAAATATTTTTGTCGCCATTTAGTTGAATGACAAGATCCCTTAAGGCAGTGAGGCTCTCGATATCCCAGGTATTAGCCGCTGGATTATCAATTGTTAAGACTGCGCAATGTTCAATGAGCTCTAATTTTAGTTTGTCTGAGGTAGATTTGGCCATAGGTCTTTTTCTATGGCGACTTGCTCTTTGGTGCAAGATTGAATAGAGACTTTTGATGTCTTGCCTCGAATATTCGCTCAGAGTTGCTAATTAGGATCGACTTTTAACCCTTTGCGTAAAACTCGGATGGCTAATGGGACTATAGAATCCATCTCGAAATTTAGGTTAAGATTTGGTTAAAACGGCATAAAATGCTGAGAAAAATTAGTGGTTTCGCTAGAATGAAATTATGTGCACAAGGGGGCTATTTCTATTTGTTTCGATAGTTGTATTTAGCTTGTTCACATTTTCGGTACGGGCCGGTTCCTTAAGAGATCTCGTCTATAAAAAAACCAATGATTGG
Source organism: Bdellovibrionota bacterium (assembly GCA_041750195.1). Taxonomy (GTDB): domain Bacteria; phylum Bdellovibrionota; class UBA2428; order UBA2428; family UBA2428; genus JBGSZX01. The sequence goes on from JBGSZX010000041.1 coordinate 92,330, forward strand.
ACGTCAGAAGAGAAGAGCAGTTTTAAGAGCCAATATGCTTATTGTAGCGACTCAAGTTGGGTTGCTCCGATCAATCTGAGTTATCAGTTTCCCTATAGTCAGTGCCAAGGTGGGGGAACTTGCTCCTACTTTTCAAATTCGGGATTGTCCTCGGCTGCATTAGGAAGGCTTAACCCAAAAATTTTTCGTCCAAGAAGCGATAAGCTAGGTACGAGTAAGGTTGATACTTCAAAAGAAGGCCTTTTGCCTCTCGGTTTTCACACTGACTTCATGGTTCTAAACAGGTTATTAGAAACCAACTCAAAGGATATCAAGGCGGCGTGGGAAGACAATGAGCTAATGATCCGTGCTTGGGGTTGCGAAAAGATTGATCAGCTCGATTTGGCTAAAAGCATCATTGGAAGCGAAAGCTCGCGCCAAATTGCCAGTGAACTTTTGTGTGAATCTGGTAAATGTCTCACACTCCCTGCCAGAAAAGTTCCGGAAAGAAAACTAACTCAAGAGTTGAATTTAAGAATAATGTCTCTTTGCAAAGAAAAATTTAAAAAGGGGCAGGCGTTGTCTTCTGAAGATATCAAAAATATTTTGGTTGATCTTCGTGATGAGTGGATCGAAGATAAATCGGTCGACAATAGTCCTAAGATTTTAGGTGAAATTGAAAAGGCCAAGGCAAGACTGTTGCGGCATGTCCTTTCTCCAAAAATGGTATCTGAGTCTATGTCTTCATCTCAGAAGTCCTGTGACGACTCAGCTGATAGTGTAAAGGCAAAGGAAAATGTCTTGAAGCTAGTGAGATCTTACCTTTGTGCTGGAATTCCGTTGCGGGCTGGAATTCAAATGAACAGCGTTCAGTCTAAGTTTGAATCTTCCAACGATGGGGGGCTAACATTTGTTCCGCGAAGTAAACCGTCAACCTCAGCACATTCATTGGTGATCACTGGGATTTATACCCATGGCCCAAGTAAAAAAGAATACATTGAGTTTAGAAACTCTTGGTCAAATGGAGATTCCAGCAATCCAGATGCTAGCATTGCTAGAATTCCTGTCGCCGAAGCCTGCAAACTGTTTGATTTGGAGGCATTTGTTTCTGAGGATGACAAAGCCCGACTTAAATTAGCGGGTGCAAATTTAAAGTCTAAATCCGAGTCGAAGACCTATGATTATGAGGAAATTATTCCAGAGAAAAAACAAAACGAAAGTCGACTAGCGGAGCGGTCTCATGGGAATAAATAGGTCAGCTAGCTTTGGAGTCGGTTCTTTGCTCTTGATAATTTTATTTATCCCCCAATTAGCTTTTGCTGCCTCGGCCCGCGACCTCATTACTAAGCCAACCTCGAAGTGGACGGCTGGGGACAGCAAAGATTTTAAGAATCATTTTGCCTATTGCAATGATCAAAGCTGGGTTGCACCGTCAAATCTTTCTTATCAATTTCCACCCAGCGAGTGTCAGACAGGGGGAACCTGTACGCTGTATTCCGTTTCAGGTTTGCTGTCTGCCGCACTAGGAAGAGCAGACTATAAGAATTTTGGGAATCGGAGTCTAAAAAAGACTTCCAATGCTCCGCCTAAATTGATTGTGGCTGAAAAAGGAAATTTGGATGCACGTTATGTCGGCAGTCAAAGAATATTAGGCGCTCAGTCTCATCGTCTTCAAGAAGTCGCATTAGAAATGTCAAGGTTAGGTGCAACGAAGTCCTGTGATCAGATAGGCTCTATGAAATTAGGAGGGTCCCTCACTGGAGCGGATTCGGCACTTTCGTTGATTCCCGCTTTGCTCTGTGGCGACGTTAAATGTCTTCCTAGAAAAAAGCCGCAAGAAGGCGAAGCCTTGATTGACGGGCTAGATAAGTTGTTGATTGAAATGTGTAAGAGCAAAAAAGAGAATGGTGATGTGATCTTGAAAAAAGATCTTGAGGAACTTGTAGAGTCTTATAAGAGTTCTCTAGAAGAGGAATTACTTCAATCTCAAAATGGTCAAGTTAAGTTTGATCGTGCACAAAAATTAGCGGAAAGTTTCTATTGGCATAGAATTGAAAATGGGAAGCTATTTGATAAAGAAATTAAGTTTGGCAGTTCCTGCTCAGCGCAAGGTGCTGATGCTATATCAAAGGGATTGCTTAAAAATATGAGAACTTATTTATGCGCTGGAATTCCCGTTCAGACAAATATAAATATGGGAACGCTTCAAAATGTCTTTGAGGAATCTGAGGATGGCGGGAAAACATATAAATCTATTTCGGGCTATGGCCGGGATGATACGCACGCACTGGTTGCCACGGGCACTTACACCGATGGAAAAACCGGCAAAGCGTATATTGAATTTAGAAATTCTTGGAAGGAAGGAACGCCATCGGAGCCTGATGCTAGTCTGATTAGAATTCCAGTTGAAGAAGCCTGTCACCTCTATAGCATTTCCGCCATCGTTACCCCTGATGATAAGGCCCGTTTGAAAAAAGTAGATGCCGACTTAACTAGCTGGGGCAGATGGGCTGATTTTAGAGAAATTAAACCTGGTCAATCAATGAAAGATACGTCGCTGAAAATGAAAGAACGTCAAACAAAAGAATCTCACTAAGGTTTTCTCACTAGTGTTTAGTAAAGCCACGAGTCTATCGAATATCCAAACCACCTTCACAGAGCGTGTTCCTTGAAATAATAAGCCGCATGATCTCGTTTGTACCTTCCAAAATTTGGTGAACGCGCAAATCGCGCATGATGCGTTCCACGGGATACTCCTTGGTGTAACCGTAGCCACCGAAGAGTTGAATGGCTTCGTTGGCCACATTGAAGCACAGGTCGGTCGCCAATTTTTTTGCCATGGCACAATAGGTTGTTGCGGAAGGGTCTTTGTGGTCGAGCTTGTAGGCTGCAAGTCTCACCATGTTACGTGAAGCCACAACATCGGTCACCATATCGGCAAATCTAAATTGCAAGGACTGAAAGCGATTGAGTTCTTTTCCAAATTGCTTGCGCTCTCCCATGTATCTATGGGCGGCTTCTATGGCTGCTTGCGCACCACCAACAGAGCAAGTCGCAATGTTGATACGACCTCCATCGAGCCCTTTCATGGCAATTTTAAAGCCAGCGCCTTCTTTGCCAAGCAAATAATTTTCGGGGACTTCAACATTCTCAAGATTGACAATTTTTGTGGGTTGCGAATTCCATCCCATTTTTCGTTCATTGGCACCGTAGCTAATTCCTTTGGCCGTTGTTGGCACTAGGAAGGTGCTGATTCCTTTCGGGGTGTCGTCACCGGTGCGAGCCATGACAACCAAATAGTCTGTCGCGCCCGCTCCAGATATAAAAGCTTTTGTCCCGTTCAATATGTATTTGCTACCAGATTTTTCAGCGCGAGTTTTTAGGCTGGCTGCATCCGATCCAGAATTGGGTTCGGTTAAAAGGTATGAGCCTAATTTTTGACCCGCTGCCATGGCTGGAACGATTTCTTTTCTAATTTCTTCGCAGCCGTAAGCGTCGACCATCCAGGTCACCATGTTGTGAATGGTGAGATAGGCCGTTGTGGAAACACAGCCTTTAGCTAACTCTTCGAATATCAAAGTCGCGTTTAATCTTCCAAGGTTTATTCCGCCAACATCATCACGAGTGTAGATGCCACAAAATCCCAATTCGCCAGCTCTTTTGATGACGTCTATCGGAAAATGTTTTTCTTCGTCCCATTTACCCGCGTGAGGCGCCAGTTCATTGAGTGAAAAATCTCGCGCTGCTTGTTGAAAAGCAAGTTGTTCGTCGTTGAGGCTAAAATCCATTCGTGTCTCCTGAGTTAGCTATTGATATCGAAACAAATTTTTCTACTGCAATTTGATGGTCATATTAGCACCCGCTTCAACGGGGATATCATCTTCAAACCATCTGCAAGTTACAGTTTTAGTTTCGGTATAGAATCGAACGGCCTGTTTACCGTAGGCGTGTTGGTCGCCGTAAAAGCTACCTTTCCAGCCTGTAAAACTAAAGAAGGGTAGGGGCACGGGAATGGGAATGTTAATGCCAACTTGTCCCACTTCGATTTCGTGTTGAAATTTACGAGCCGCAGCTCCGCTTGAAGTGAAAATGGATGTTCCATTTCCATAGGGATTGTCGTTGATCATTTTGATGGCGTCATCAATGGTCGCAACGGCAGAAGTTAAAAGCACGGGGCCAAAGATTTCTTCTTTGTAAATGGTCATGTTGGGTTTTACATTTGTAAAAAGTGTGGGGCCAACAAAGTTTCCTTTGGGGCAGGTGGGATGTTTAAAGCCACGACCATCGAGTTCCAGTTTGGCGCCTTCTTCAACACCTTTGGTGATGAGGGATTCTACACGTTCTTTGGCAGCAACGGTGATGAGGGGGCCGTAGCCTGCTCCTTCTTCGGTCCAAGGACCAGGTTTGACTTTGCTCATTTCAGTTTTGAGTTCTGGAATCCAATCTTTAGAGTCGCCTACAAATACGGCAGTGCTTATAGCCATACATCGTTGTCCAGCTGCTCCACAAGAAGCGCCTACAAGTGCATTGATGGTTTGTTGTTTGTTCGCATCGGGCATGATGATCATGTGATTTTTTGCACCGGCAAAAGATTGAACACGTTTTAAATTTTCGGTTCCTTTGCGGTAAACGTATTGTCCAACAGGAACAGACCCCACAAAACTAATGCCTTTGATCCCTGGCTCGTTAAGCAAGAAGTCTACTTGTTCTTTCCCGCCGTGAATTACGTTGAAGACACCTTTAGGAAATCCAGCTTCGTGAAAAAGTTCGGCAAGCCTGTGAGGAGTCATGGGATCGCGCTCAGAAGGTTTAAGAATAAAGGTGTTTCCGCAGGCAATGGCCATCGGGTACATCCATAGCGGAATCATGGCAGGAAAGTTGAATGGGGTGATACCGGCATAAACTCCCATAGGTTGCATGTAAGAATACGAATCGATTTTGCGAGCTACGTTTTCTACGGTTTCGCCCATCATCAAAGAAGGGATGTTGCAGGCGTGTTCGATGACTTCAATTCCGCGCCAAACATCGCCCATCGCATCTTCAAAAGTTTTCCCGTTTTCAGCCGACAAAATTTTTGCAATTTCTTTTTGGTTATCTTTGACTAGTTTTTGGTAGTCCAAAAAATACCTTGCACGTTGTGGAGTGGGAACTTCTTTCCAAGTTTGGAAAGCTTCCGTTGCCGCACTCATGGCAGCTTTCATTTCTGATTGTGTGGCATTGGGAACTTGTGCAATCACTTCTTGAGTTGCAGGATTCACAACATCCATATAGTTAGTTGATTTTGATTCGAAGAATTCTCCGTTGATATAAAGTGGGATTTTTTTGGTCATAGTGAAAGACTCCTTGGGAAAAGTTCTAGCACAGCTGTCGTGGCGTCCCCAATATTAGAATGTGATCGTAGTACCAAATATTCGCCACTTGATGCGCCGCGCTCAGGGGAGGATGGGGCTAATTTTAGGGGGTGTTTAGTGTAACTTGCCGTCTTCAAAAAAGAGGGCATCGCCTTGATACAAGTTAGATGCACGGTCCAGATCGCCATCGAATTGCTCAATTGCCTTCTTCCACTCTAGACTGGGCTTAATCGCAGGATCGAGCACAAATTGTCCTGAACTCACATGAATTTTATGTGAGTAGGGTGCCGTAAAAACTTTGCTTGGTAAGACTTGGCTAAGGCCACAGGAAGTGCCTCCGTGGCAAGAAAGCATAATGACATCTTTGCCTTCAAAGGGAATGCCCATTTTTTTCATGATCGCAGTGAGCTGGAGTCCTCCAAAGGAATTGTTGGCAAACATTCCATCGGTACCTTCGTTAATAACAATTGATCTTGGAGAACCATGCCCATTAATAATAATTGGGGCTGCTCCATGTTGGCTGATCATAGTTTGCTTCAGCTCTCTCGCAGCATCTAAAAAGTTAGCATCTCCTTCCAAGAGAAGGATGCCTTCGTCTGGTGAGACACCAAGGTCACTGTGGTTTTTTGCGATGGCATTTTTGAGTTTTTCAGTGTTTGCCTGACCTTTGGGACTTGCTAAAAACTCAATGTTCTTTGAAGCCTGTTGGCCTCCGTTTGCTCTTGCGCGGTCGAGATACTTTTGTGGCAAGCCAATGTTTTGCGCTTCATCCGAATTTGCAAGATGGCCGGCCGCTGTCTTTGAGTTATTAGCACTTTGATTGGTGAATCTTGATGAATAATCAAAATCAATGTGGTCATCAAAGTCAGCTTCATTTGCAGTAGCCATAAATTCTGATTTAGGTTTCTTTAAAACGTTTTCAGCTTTTGCAAATTGATTTTTTAAATTACCAAGTGATCTAAAGCCGACAGCAGCAAGCGCTGTTGTGACAGCAGTTTCACTCGTATTGATGGTAAATTTGTGAGCGCTCTTAAGATAGTCCTCAGACAATTTTGCATAACTTGATGCTTGAGCATTGTCCCCAGCCTTAAAAGCGGCATCAGATTTTTCCGCAAATTCTCTCGCTTTTGAGTAATTCTCATAGGCAAGCGAGGCATTCTTACCAGTACCAAAGGAACCGGCGGTGACTCCAACGGCCGTAAGAGATTTGAGAGCAGTAACTGTTCTTGATGCGTACTTGCCACCTTTTGCTAGTAATCTTCCAATGCCTCCACCGGCTATGGCACCAATGACTCCATTGACCAAAGCGTCCTTCGCAAGTTGATCGTTGCCTTCAATAGCTTTGATCGCAAAAGCGCAGCCAACATCACCACCAGATGCCGCAGCTTCGGCTAACATTTTTGTCTGCCCCGCAAATATGGTTCCGGCAAAGCCGCTTGTTCCCCCTATGGCAGCCGTTGTTGCAGCTGTTCCCCAGGCCGCACCAAGTGTTCCGGAAGCCAGGCCGCCCGTCACAACCGTTGCCGCAAGAGCAGCGCCAGTGAGTAAGACACTTTTTTTACTAGCAGCGAGGCGTTGTTCGTTGGCTTTGTAGAGGAGCTTATTGCGGTCACTTAAATAGGTTCGGTGTTCCAACATCGCTTTGCTAAAAGATTCATATTCTTTTTCACTAATTCTTCCTGCCTTTAACTCGGCATATGCTGCGGTCATGAGTTGAAGGTCTGCAGCATTGACCCGCTTAACGCTATCTAGCCAAAGGTCTCCAGATTTCCCAAATAGCTTATCGAAAACGCCCATGCTGGGGTAGGTTCCCCCAGGACCAAATTGTTTGACGTGAAAATCGGACCACGTCATATACTCATCGAGGGCTCTTTTGAAATTCTTGTTTTGCTCCTCAGAATTTAACTGTAAAGTATTCAGTTGAGCTTTGATTCCTTGCTGAACAAAAAGTGCTCGGGCCTGTGGACCTAAAGTTTCGTATTTTTCTTTAACGACGGCTTGAGCGCGTTTGTTGAAGGCATCGGGATTCGGATAAAGGTTTTTTAATTTCTTAAGCTCTGATTCAATTTCTAAGAGAGTGGCAACGTCAATCTCACTCAAGCCTTCACGGCAATCGCTTTCTTTGATTACTGATTCTTCTGTGCCCTTATGGGCTTGTGCGGAAGCTGATTTTTGTTGGCCGTTCGTTTGTGAATGCCTTGAATGGCTTTGTGCAAAACTCGACGTGGAGAATGCGAGCGTCAGCGCAAAAGCAAAGATTCTCATTAGTTGTATTATATCTGCTAGGACGATGACGAATTGTTAAGACTTCATTAAGGAGCCTTCTATGTCCCTATTTTTGACAGGGAGATTTGCCATTGTACGCGGGATGAGGAAAGGCTGCGGTTTCTCGAATCCTTGTAGCATCCGATGGATGCGTAGAGAGAAATTGTGGGGGAGAGGCGCCACCGCTTTCTTTGGCCATTTTTTCCCAAAGCTGTGTCGCCGCATGAGTATCAAAACCCGCCTTGCCCATATACTGCTGGCCTAAGTAATCGGCTTCGGATTCGTGTTTGCGGCTAAAGGGCATGATCACCCCAAACTGTGCGCCAAGTCCAAGGCCTGCCATTAAAATGCGATTTGTTTTTGTATCTTCCCCAAGCGCCACTTGTGCGGCTTGCATTC